>NZ_JBHXSY010000007.1:0-233795 GCF_042715295.1 Streptomyces sp. NPDC058701
CTTCTCCGGCGCGGCGGGCGCCGCGGGAGGCGTTGACCAGGAGGGTGGCCATCAGCGAGGCGTGGACGTCGTGGCCCATGGCGTCGGTGATGGACAGGTGCAGGGTGTCGCTGTCGAGGCTGTAGTCGTAGGTGTCGCCGGCGATGGTGGCGGCCGGGACCAGGGCGCCGGCGAGGGTGAACTGCGGGGCTTCGCACGCGGCCGCGGAGGGCAGGAGCTGGCGCTGGATCTCGGCGGCGATGCTGACGGTGGTGGTGCGGTTACCCCAGTGGTAGAGGTCGGTGAACCGGCGGTCGGTGACGATGATGTACGCCAGCGCGTGCGCGGCCTCCTCCACCCGCGCGAGAACGTCCGGGGTGACCTCGGTGAGGAACAGCTCCAGGACGCCGATGGTGTCGCCGCGGTTGGTGACCGGGGCCAGGACCCGCTGCCCCTGCCCGTGCGGTGCCCGCACCAGCTTCTGGGTGCGTAGGACCTCGTCGTAGACGCCGCTGTCGACCAGGGAGAGCCGCTCGGCGCGGACTTCCGGATGTGTGCCCGCGGTGTCGTGGACGCGCAGCATCCGCCGGCCCACGATGTCGACGAACAGGAACGACACATAGCGTGCACCGAACCGCTCCCGCAGGTTACGCGCGACCACGTCGAGGGAGTCCACGGGCGCGGCGGTCTCCGCCGCGGTCAGCACCCCCGCCAACCCGATCCGATCCTGCGGCACACCAGCCTCCACACGCATTCGACCACACGACGATACGTCGCCTGCCGGATCCCGCTTCTACGCTCCCCCACAACGCCTGGACGGCCGCCCACGGCCTGCGGCACGGCAGCGGGGGAATCATGGGGGAGGCATGTCCGCCACGCTGATCGTCTACCTGCCGGATGAGCAGGGGTGGCGCCGGGTTCGCTGCGACGGGGCCGCCATCGGAGTCGCGCACCGTCGGGCCGACATCCGCGGCTTCCTGGCGTCGGCCGGGCTGGAGGACGCCGAGGACGTGGACCTCGTCGATCCCGACTTCGTGGCATGGCGGAGCGGCTGCCCCGAAGCTGGACCCGTCCGGCTGACGAGCTTCCCTGGACCGACGGCACGGCCGGTGTCGGCCGCTACCAGGGGATTGCCGCGCAGATGCTTTTGCCGCCCCCCGGCGTCGGCTTGATACGGATGTGGGTGGCGAGTCGTTTGACCAGGAACCATCCCCATCCGCCGGCTCCGTCCGTACTGGGGGTCCGTGGCCGGGGAGGCTGCGGGCTGTGGTCGGTGACGCAGACGTCGATGGAGCCGTCCAAGAGTTCCAGGTGCAGGGCGCAGGGACCGACGGTGTGCCGGATCGCGTTGGCGACGAGCTCGGCCGCCACCAGGAGGACGCTGTCCGCGCTCTCGTCCTTGGCGGGGGCCCGCAGGCGGGTGGCCCGGGCAAGGAAGGCACGGGTGGCGTCGCGTGCTGCCGCGCCCGGTTGATTCATGCGGGACAGGGGCTGGTCCAGGACGGCTGCACTCACCTGTTTGCTCCTTCCGCCCGGTGGGCTCGTATGTCGCGCATGCCCCGCTGCGCGAGCGGAAACCGGGGCGGAGCATGCTTCTTGAGGCCCGATGTGAGCGGGAGACCGACCAGGGCCGTACCAAGCAGGACGGCCGCGTCCTGGGAGTGCTCAGAGGGCCGGCACAGCCTCTGACGCCACGACCGCCCTCACGCTCGCCTCGTCCTCGCGGAGCCGTGCCACGATGACGACAGCTTCCAGCCCCGGCCGGGCAGGACAGAGCCCGACCGAGGCTACGGGGCCCGGCCGGGCTGTGCGTGCGTGGTTGCCGCGGGGGGCCTGGAGGCACCGCCTTGTAGACAGGGCGTACGGTCGGCCGGATCCGAGGACGGCCGTCAGCTCTTGGGCGGGACGGCAAGGGTGCCCGGGGTCTAAGGCGAACGGCAACCTGCTCACGGCCCCCGGTCTCCCGGCAGGGCCGCCTCCGTGCCGAGGCGTCGTCGCAGGTAGCGCGGCCGGCGCAGTCCGCGACCTCGGGGCCTGCGTGCGCGAAGTGTGCCTCAGCCGTGCAGCCCGCCACAGTCAGACACGGTCGCCTGCCACCACCGGCACACCAAGGACCAAGCAGCCGTGCACGGTTGCGCACCGTCGGACTGCAATGCCGACCGGCCCGCGCAACGGGTCAGTCGACGCGGCAGGACCCGTTCGTCCAGCGCGCATAGGTGCGGTGCTGGGCGCACCGATGCACGCACGGGTCAGAGGTCGTGCGTGTCTCGTCGTTCCAGGGGCTTGAGTGCGGGGCCTTGGAGGATGTCGCCGTCGATGCCGAAGCGGGAGCCGTGGCAGGGGCATTCCCAGGTGCGTTCGGCGTTGTTGAAGGAGACGAGACATCCCAGGTGGGTGCAGACGGCCGAGACTGCGTGCAGCTCGCCCCGGTCGTCACGGTGGACGGCGCAGGGCTTGCCACTCGCGCGCACCACGGTGCCCTCGCCGGGCCGCAAAGCGGCGACCGGTCCGTTCGTTCCGTCGCCCAGCGTGTCCAGCCTGTCCTTGACGAAGTGCTTGCCGGTGTCCCATTGGGCTTTGAGGAACGCGGGTGCGGTTCGGACGGCTGATCCCAGGCGACGCGGGTCGTAGAGCTCGGCCCACGGCTGCGGAGTACCGGTGATGAGGGAGGCGATGAGCTGCCCCGCGAGTACGCCGCCGGTCATTCCCCAGCCTGCGAAGCCGGTGGCGGTGTAGACGTTCCTGCTGCCGGGGTGCAGGGGGCCGATGAGCGGGACGGTGTCGGTGGCGCTGTTGTCCTGGGCTGCCCACCGGTGGGTGATCTTGAGGCCGGGAAACCGGCGTTCGGCCCAGTCTTGGAGCCGGGTGTACCGGGCCTCGGTGTCCTCTCCCTCGCCTGGCGTGAACGCCTCACCCGTCACGATGAGCAGCCGTTCTCCGTCCGAGCCGGGGGCGGTGCGCACCGAACGCTTGTTGTTCTCGTTCGTGATGTACATGCCGTCCGGGTCCTGGCCTTCTGGCAGGGTGCCGGCGATGACGAGGTCGCGGTGCTGGGTGAGGCGTGTGGCGAGGAGCGCGTGGTCGAATACGGGGTGGTGGGAGGCGACAACGACGTGGCGGGCGGTGACCGTGGCTCCCGATGCGGTCGTGAGCCGGCAGGGTTCGCCCTCGTCGAGCTTCGTCACTCGCGACTTCTCGTGGATCTGGCCGCCACGCGCGACGAGATCGTCCGCGAGAGCCCGCAGGTACTTCAGAGGGTGGAACTGCGCCTGGTCCTCGACTCGGACCGCACCGGCGACCGGGTACGGCAGGCCGGTTTCGGTGACGAAGGACGCGTTGAGCCCCGCTTCTCGCGCCGCCCTCGCTTCTTGGCGCAGATCCGCCACGCCGTCGGGCTCCTCGCAGTAGGTGAAGGCGTGGCGGCGTTCCAGTTCGCAGTCGATGCCCAGTTCCGCGGCCACGTCGATCACGTGGGCGAGCGCGGCGCTCTGGGATGTGGCGTAAAGACGGGCGGATTCTTCGCCGTGCTCGGCGCGCAGTTGGCTGTAGGTGCCGTGGAGGGCGGTCAGTTTGGCTGTCGTGTGGCCGGTCACGCCGGCCGCGATCCGGTCTGCCTCCAGCACGATGACGCGCAGGCCGGCGCGGGTGAGCTCCCACGCGGTGCTCAGGCCGGCGATGCCCGCGCCGACGACCGCCACATCCGCTTCCGCTTCGGCAGCCGCCGTAAGAGGGGGGAAGGACGGCATGTCGACCGTCTGCATCCAGTAAGAGCCGTACGTACCGGGAAGTCGGTTCATGTCCGGCGGCTGCCCGAAAAGTACGCCGTGATGCACCCGGTGGCGCCTGGAGCGTCGATGCCTTGCCGCTTCGCTCCTCCCGACATCTCAGCTCGCAGTACACCGATCCGGAGCGGGAACGGGAACGCCGGAAACCGCACAGGTCACTGGCCCGCCGGTGCTGCCCCTGAAGCGCGTCCTGGATCCTGGGGGCGCGCTGCGAGCGCGCTGCCGGTCCCTCTGTCTGCCTCGGCGGCGTCGGCGAGGGCTTCGGCGGCGGCTTCCGCGGCTTTGGCCGCGTCGTTCGCGGCCTGGACGGCCAGGTCGTCGGAGGACGCCTGGCGCGTCGCCGCTGACTGGGGGAGGACTTCACTGAAGGCCCGGGTGACGTCCTGTAGTGCGGAGGTGACCTCACCGGGTATCACCCAGAAGGTATTGCCGGGCCCCTGCGCGAGCTGGGGCAGCATCTGGAGGTACTGGTAGGCGAGGAGCCCCGGGTCGGGGTCGTTGCGGTGGACGGCCTGGAACACCTCGTCAATGGCCCGCGACTGGCCTTCCGCCTTGAGGATCTCGGCGGTCCGGTTTCCCTCGGCGCGCAGGACGGCGGACTGCTTGTCGCCTTCCGCGGTGAGGATCTGGGACTGGCGCTGCCCCTCGGCTCCCAGGATGGCGGCCCGCTTGTCCCGCTCGGCCCGCATCTGCTTCTCCATCGCGTCCTTGATGGACTGCGGCGGGTCGATGGCCTTGATTTCGACCCGGTTGACCCTGAGCCCCCACTTGCCGGTGGCCTCGTCGAGGACACCGCGGAGCTGGTTGTTGATGGTGTCCCGCGAGGTCAGGGTCTTCTCCAGGTCCATGGACCCGACCACGTTACGGAGCGTGGTGACCGTGAGCTGCTCGACGGCCTGCAGAAAATTGGCGATCTCGTAGGCCGCAGCGCGGGGGTCGGTGACCTGGAAGTACAGGACGGTGTCGATCTCGACGACCAGGTTGTCCTCCGTGATGACCGGTTGCGGCTTGAAGGAGACGACCTGCTCGCGCAGGTCGATCACCGGGTAGACGCGGTCGACGTACGGGATGACGACGTTGAGACCGGGCTTGAGCGTGCGGTGGTAGCGGCCGAGCCGCTCGACGTTGCGGGCGCGGGCCTGCGGGACGATGCGTACCGCCCGCACCACGGTGAGTACGGCGAGTACCGCGATGAGCAGGCCGGCTATGAGGAACGCTGAAATCTCCATGGGCTCACTCCCGGGGATAGACGAGCGCGGTGGTGCCCTTGATCTCGATGACATCCACGGTCGCGCCGGGAGGGATCACCAACGTCTCGTCGTAGGCGCGCGCCGTCCATTCCTCACCGCCGATACGGACTCTGCCGCCCAGGTTCGACACCTCCGAGGTGACGAAGGCGGCCCCGCCGACCAGGGCGTCCACGCCGAAGCGCTCACCTGGCGGTGGAGAGAGGCGACGCAGGGCGACCGGGCGTACGAAAACCACTGCGGCCGTGGACACGACCGCGAACACCAGGAACTGCCAAGGCACGGGCAGGCCGAGGGCGGCGGACACGGCCGTGACCAGTGCCGCGCCGCTGAGCAACCCCAGCGCGGCGGTGAGAGTGATGATCTCCGCCGCGCCAAGCACCAGAGCGGTGATCAGCCAGATCAGCCACGGATCCATGCCCTACGCCTCCGGCGAGTCGACAGCTGTCACAAATGCTGACTTTTATTACTTTTTACCCGCTATGGTCGCTGGGAATCCGCTCCGTAGCCTTCCGGCAGGTGTGGGTGGCTGGGAAGCCAGTAGCGCTACCGCGTGGAGACCAAGGGCCCCGACCCCGCGCAACGCGCGTGAAGGGGCCGGTCGGGTACAGCCGGCCGGCGGCCGAGTGTCATGCGGCCGCTGAGCGACGGCGAAGACCGCAAGGACGCCTGCAACCGTCCGGCTCGGCCCTCGGAATGTGCCCCTGCGCTGAATCAGGGTGGGAGTGTTCTCTGACCGGGGCCGGGTAGACGCCGCCTCGACAGCCCCGGCTGCCGATCACGGCGACTGCGCCGTGACGACTGCTCCCACAGGCGGAACGAGGACATCGATGGCGACACTCCAGGGTTTACGGTCCCACGGCGGCCATCTGTGCGCGATGGCCGGGTTCGCCGGGTACGCGGCCGGCTGGGCGGTATTGCAGCGCAGGAGCGGACGGACGCGGCCCGCCCCGCCCGGGCCCTGGGACCTCGCTCTCATCGCCACCGCCACATTCCGGCTCAGTCGGCTGATCGCCAAGGCCACGGTGACACGGCCCGTGCGCGCCCCGTTCACGCAGGTGGACGGGGCGGGCGCCCCGGCCGAACTCAACGAGACTCCCCGCGAGGAGCCCGGCCGCACGACGGTAGGCGAGCTGATCAGCTGCCCCTTCTGCCTGAGCGTGTGGATCGTCACCACCTTCACCGGCGCCCGCGCCATCTGGCCGGAGGCCACCAGCACGGTGACCGGCGCCCTGACGGCGCTGACCCTCTCGGACGCCCTGCAGTTCGGACATGCGGCTCTCTCAGAACGCACGGGTCACTGACCTCGCTACACCCCCGTGTTCCTGGACCGCATGGCTGCCGGAGAGCGGCAGACTCCCACCGGGCCACCCACACCACCGTCCCGCTGGACCAGGCTCCGCAGAACTACGACATGTCACATATCCCCCAGCCGCCCAGGCGGGTGGAGAACCGCCTCCACCTCGCGCCACACCTGACGGAAAGGTCTGCCGATGTCCCGGTCCATCACCCTGCAGAGCGTCGAGGAGCTCGGCGGGCAGTCCAGCGTTCTGGCCCGCCAGCGTCGCGACCACGAGGAACTCGATCGCCTCATGCACCGGTACGAATCCGGCGGGCTTCCGTCGGCGGAACGGCAGCAGACGCTCAAGGACATCTTCCAGCTCACCTTCAGCCACGCCTTCGCCGAGGAAACCGTACTGTGGCCCGCCCTGCGACGGCTCGCTCCCGACGGTGAGGAACTCACCTCGCAGGTGGAGGAAGAGCACCAGCAGATCAACGAGCTCGCCATCGAGATTCAATGCACCGACCCGGACGATCCCAGGCACGAGCAGCTCACCGCCGCTGCCTTCGCTCTGATCCGGCAGGACATCCGCGACGAGGAGGACGTCCTGCTACCGCGCCTCCAGCAGGCGCTCGGCTACGACGCCGCCCGGCTGCGGCGGCTCGGCACCACGTGGGAGACCGTACGGCGTACCTCCCCCACCCGACCCCACCCCGCCGTTTCCCGCCGACCCCCCGGCAACGCCCTGGCCGGCATCCCCCTCAGCGTCCACGACCGGATCCGCGACGCGCTCCGCCCCGCCCCACCCGGCACCTCATCAGCCCGCCCGATCGCCGCGGTGCTGACGACCACCGTCCTTACGGCCGGTCTGGGCTTCGTTCTCTTGCGCAATCGGCGATCCCGCGCGCGATAGCGACTCGGCGTTCACCGGCCAGGACCAGGCCGCAGAGACGAACACCCCCGCCTCCCCAGGCGCGGGCGGTCAGCCGGTCGATCACACCGCTTACGTCTTCGGGGCGTGGTCCGGGCGGCTGCGACGGATTGGCTCGCGTTGCTGCTGCCCCAGCTGGCCTCCCCGGAGCCGGAGGTCCACCGGACTGCGGCCTGGGCGGTGTCCCACACCGCGACTTCGAGCGCCGGGTCGTACCGGCGGGTCCACGGTGACGGCCGGGGCGGTCCCAGCGTTGTTCCGGCACACAGGGAGAAGGAAGCGGACGAATCGCACCCCAGAACCAGAGAGGACACGTCCCGCTGTCCCGTCGCACGGCCGGGACCGGCCGACAGCAGGCCGATTGGCCGAACCCGCGCAGCGGGGACGGCGGGCCGTTGCCGGCAGCGGGGCAAAGGGCCCGCACCCCGGGCGCACTACGCTGGGCCCATGAAGATCATCGACTTCGAGCCGGGCGATCCCCGGCTGACCGAGGACCTGCTGCCGGTGCTGCTGGAGCTGCGCACCCACCTGACGGAGGACCTGTTCCGGTCGATCCTGCAGGAGGGCCACAGCCAGGGGCTGCGCTTCTCCGGCGCGTACGACGCGGAGGGCCGGTGCGTCGGCGCGGCCGGCTGGCGGGTCGTCGCGAACACCTACCAGGTCCGCAAGCTCTACGTCGACGACCTGGTCACCCGGGAGAGCGACCGCTCCACGGGCGTCGGCCGCGCGCTCCTTGCCCACCTGGAGGAGCACGCCCGGGCCGTCGCGTGCACGGCGCTCACCCTCGACTCCGGCACCCAGCGGACCGACGCACACCGGTTCTACTTCCGGGAGCGGCTGGCCGTGACCGCGTTCAACTTCGAGAAGAGGCTCGCCTGACACCGGCGCGGGCCACCTTCCGGGGATCGGCCGTCCCCTGATGCGGATTGTTCGGGGCCGCCGTTCACGGTGACCGCGTCCACCTCACCGGGCACGCGGTCACCTTCTGAAGCGGTCCTGCCCGTCTGACGGGGCGGGGCGTCCCGGGCGGTCGGCTCAGAGCCGGTCCTCGCACGCCAGAATCCGGGTCCGCGGCGCGCCCACCAGAGCGGGGGCGGCCTCGGGAGAGGACCAGACCCGGGCCGTGAGGAACTCCAGGAAGTCCTCGGCCTGCTCCGGGGTGTCGAAGTCCAGCTCAACGACCACGTACGCCGGATCGTCCACGGGGCGCAGCACGCGGTGGCCGCGCACACCCGCCTCCATCCGGGCGGGGGCGAAACGGTCGAAGGCGCCCTTCCACACGGCGAAGTCCGTGACGGGGTGCTCGATCTGCAGGCTGTACATGACGCCTCCTCGACCTGCCGGTACCGGACCCGGACCGGTGGCGCTCCCCATCCTGCCGAAACCCCGCCCGGTGCGCCCCGCGACGGAGCTCCATCGGGTGAACCGCCGCGCGGCCGGGCGCTGCCGTGGTCGTACGGCCGTACCGGTGGGCGTCGTGACCCAACCGTCGCCGGTCCGACGCCCGCGCGGGCTCGTCAGCGGACGACCGGCTTGTTAGGTTCCTGCTCCTGCCTCAGCCGATCCGGGGGACCCGCTGCCATGCCCGTACGCTCCGCGCCCTTCCGGCCCCTGTCCGCCGCGGTCGTCGCCGCCGTCCTCGTGGCGGGCGCCACCGGGTGCGGGGAGGAGGACCGTACGGGGAGGGAAGCGGCCTCCGGCGCGGCCGCCCCGGCGGCTTCGGCCTCCGCGAGCGTGTCGGCCGCGGCGACGGGGGCGTCCCCGTCGGGCGCCGCCCCGTCGACGGCGTCCGCCGCTCCGGCCACGTCCCCGCCCGGCACCGACACGGGCATCGGCACCGGCACCGGCACCGCAAGCGCCACCGCTCCCGCCGTGCCCGCCCCGCGGACCACGCCCCCGCCCGCGGCGCCGACCCGGCTGACGGTCGCGGTCGAAACGCGGGGCGGCCGGCTCTCCCTCGCACGCGGTGGCCCGGCGCAGGAGTTCACGGTCACGCTGCGCAACGGGAACTCGGCCGGGTACCGGCACCTCCTGGTCTCGTTCCAGATGGAGGCCCTCGTCGGCGGGTCCGGCGGCGGAGCGGGGCCCGGAGCGGGGTTGGCCCTGGAACGGCGCGACCCGGCCACCGGCGCCTGGCGCCCGGCCGTCCTGCGCATCGCCGGCGACCGCAAGCCGCCGTCCCTGTTCACCGGCGGCTCCGCGCTCGCCCTCGGGGAGGTCCGGGTCGAGCGCTACCGGCTCCGGGCGAACGCCGCGGGTCCCGTCGGCAGCACCCCCGTGATCGTCTCCTTCATCGACACGGACGCGGACCGCGAGGCAGCCGGTCACGTGAACCTCCTCAACACGACCCGGTGAGGGCGGGCGGGCCACAGCGCGCGCCACACCGGGACATAACCGGATGAGTCGGTACTGTCGAGGCCGTCCAGGACTCTCCTGGCGGTCGAGAAGGGTACCGGGATGGCCAAGGCCCATCTGGTGGGAAGCGGGATCGCCGCACTCTCCGCGGCGGCGTTCCTGATCCGCGACGGAGACTTCGCGGGCCGGGACATCACGATTCTGGAGGAACAGGACCGCGAGGGCGGGAGCCTGGACGCGGCAGGCTCCCCGGAGGCCGGCTACACCATGCGGGGCGGCCGCATGTTCGAGATCCATTTCGACTGCACGTACGACCTGCTGGGGTCGATCCCGTCCCTCGACGACCCGTCCAAGTCGGTGACCGAGGACACCTTCGCCTTTCACGAGGACTTCGCCTGGGACGACCACGCCCGTCTCGTCGACGGCGAGGGCAGGGTGGTCGACGCCCACTCGATGACCTTCTCCGAGCGGGACCGCCTCGAACTGGTCCGGTGCGTCGCCACCCCCGAGCACCAGCTCGACGGGAAGCGCATCACGGACTGCTTCAACGAGGAGTTCTTCACCACCGACTTCTGGTGGATGTGGTGCACGACCTTCGCCTTCGAGCCGTGGCACAGCGCCATCGAGTTCCGCCGCTACCTCAACCGGTTCATCCACCTGTTCAAGACCTTCGACACCATGTCGGGGATCTACCGCACCCGCTTCAACCAGTACGACTCCATCGTGCGCCCGCTGATGAAGTGGCTGACGGACCAGGGGGTGACCGTACGGCTCGGCACCCGGGTCACGGACCTGCGGCTGGCCGCGGGCGAGGCGCTGACCGTCGAGGCCCTGGTGTGGGAGGCCGACGGGCGCCGCGGTGAGACCCCGGTCGGGTCGGACGACCTCGTGATGGTCACCAACGGGTCGATGACGGCCGACTCCACCCTGGGGACCACTGACTCCGCACCCGTCCCGGACACCTCCCGAGCGGCCGGGTCGTGGGCGCTGTGGGAGACGCTCGCCGCCGGGCGGCCGGCGCTGGGACGGCCCGAGGTCTTCCACTCCTCCGTCGCGGACTCGACGTGGGAGTCGTTCACCGTCACCACCAAGGACCCGACGTTCTTCAAGCTGATGCAGGAGTTCAGCGGCAGCGAGGCCGGGAAGGGCGGTCTGATCACCTTCAAGGACTCCTCGTGGCTGCTGACGATCGTCCTCAACCACCAGCCGCACTTCCGCGACCAGCCCGAGGACACCTTCGTGTGGTGGGGGTACGCGCTGTTCCCCGGCCGCGAGGGGGACTTCGTCAAGAAGCCCATGACGCAGTGCACGGGCCGGGAGATCCTCGACGAGGTGCTCCGGCACCTGCGGTTCGAACAGCGGCAGCAGATCCTCGACGGTTCCGTCGTCATCCCGGCCTTGATGCCCTACATCACCAGCCAGTTCCTGGTGCGCTCCGGGGGCGACCGGCCGCAGGTGGTCCCCGAGGGGTCGACGAACCTGGCCTTCATCGGGCAGTACGCGGAGGTTCCGGACGACGTGGTCTTCACCGTCGAGTACTCCGTGCGCACCGCCTGGACGGCGGTGGCCACCCTGCTCGGACTCGACCGGCAGCCGCCGCCCGTCTACAAGGGGCAGCACGACCCCAGGGTGCTCGTCGAGGCGCTGCAGACGCTGCACCGGCGCTGACCGGGGAGGGGCTCGCCGAGGGCGAGCACCGCGGTCCGCCAGGCGTCGGTGACGGCCTCGCGGGCACGGTCGGTCGCCTCCGGAACCCCGGCGGGAAGCCGGAGCGGGGCCCCGATGTGCACGTGCAGGCCGGGGCGCCGGAGCGGGGCGGTGAGGGTGCCGACGAACTGCTTCGCACGTCCGCCGGAACACAGGCGGCGGACCCCCGCCTGACCCACCGGGACCACCGGGGCCCCGGTCGCGGCGGCGAGGCGGGCGAGCCCACTGCGGAAGGGGCCCGGGGCGGACTCCCCCGCGTCCCGGCGCCCCGGCAGCCGGCCCTCCCCGTAGAGCAGCACGCTGCGGCCGGAGGCGAGGGCGGCGGCCGCCGCCTCCAGGGACTCGGCGGCGCGGGCGGTCCCCCGGTGGACGGCGATGTGGCCCTCGCGGCGGAGCGCGGTCCCCAGTACGGGCACCCTCCACAGACCCGCGGTGGCCAGGACCACGGGATCGATCCCGTGCCGGCGCAGTGCGGCGACGACGACGGCGGGGTCGGCGAGCGAGGTGTGGTTGGCGACGACGATACCGCCGCCCGCGGGCACCCCGGCGGGGTCGGCGGTGACGGTCAGCCGGCCGAAGGCGGGGACGACGACGGCGGCGATTCGGCTGAGCATGGACGGCCCCGTTCGGTGGTGCTGTGGCTCGCTGAGCTGGTCCTCCCCATGATCGGGCGGGTGGGGCGTCAGCCACATGAGTAGGCGTACTCAACCGGCGTGGGGGCCATCGGCACGGGCGGGGGGGGTACCGCACCCGGCGGCGTGCGGCCGTCAGGGGGTCGGCGGCTGCTTGAACTCGATCTCCACGAAAGCCACCGGGCCGGTGCCGGAGTTGACCACCTCGTGCGCGCCTCCGGCCTGCCGGGCGTACGTCTCCCCCGTGCGCAGCTCCGACTCGGTCGCCGAACCGTCGGGGCCGATCACGGTGACGCGGCCGTCCGCGACCGGCACCACCACGTAGTCGTAGGCGTGCAGGTGGTGTCCCGTGCTCGCGCCCGGCTCGAAGTCCCAGCGGGTGACCCGGGCCCGGTCGTCCTCGTACTGCACCGTCGCCCGGGCCGTCGTCTCGGTCGCCATGGGGCCGCTCCTCGTCTCCCGTGCGCGCTCCGTCCGCGCGCTGGTCCGGCGGCCCATCATCCTCCACAGCCCGGCCGGTGCGCCGGAGGAGCCGCCGGGGCGCCGCCGTCTTCCTGGCCGTGTCGTTGGCCGCGACCGCCGCGCTGACGGGCCCTGACCTTCGGCAGGGCGCCCGCCGCGGGGGTGCCCGCCCCGGCGCGCACGGCATACCCGAACGGGGGGGCAGGTCCCGTGCCCCAAGCTGGAGGCCGAGTAGGCCGGTACGAGCGCCACCCTCATCGGCTCCGCGATAAGTACGGCCGCCTCCTTACGGAAGCCCCGGGCGCAGTCGCCCCCGTTCACGGTCGACCGCGCCGGCTTGGAGCCGGTCGGCGCGGCCGCGGCCAAGCCGGCCGGCGCCCTCGACGCCGTGGCGGACTTCGGCGCCGACCCCACCGGCCACGGACTCCACCGCGCGGATGCAGGCCACGGTCGACGCGGGCCACTCCGCGCCCAGGGCAAGGCGGGCTTCGTGCCGCAGAACAACTGCACCCTGTACGGCCATGTCCTCGTGGACGGGGTCACGGTGCAGGGCGCGGGCCCCTGACACACGGCCGTCGGCGGCCGTGGCCCGGCACCGTCACCGCCGCTCGCAACACGAGGTTCACCCGCCTCACCGCGAAGAGCATCGCGCAGTCCGCGGCCCCGGTCCACAACTGCATCGGCACCGGCCTGCAGATCACCGACGACGGCGGCAACTCCACCTGGAACACCGGCCGGACCTGCTCCGGAACGTGGCCCGCCCCGGTGTGTCCGCGACGCGTGTGCGGTACGTGCGCCTCGTCTTCACCGCGAACACCGGCTGGTCGACGGGCCAGTTGTCCGAGGTGGAGGTGTACGCCCCGTAGCGCGGAGCGGGTGCACGGCGGCCGGTGCGGCGCCCGCACCGGCCGCCGCCCTGCGTCCGCCCCCGGGCTGCCGCGGGGGCGGGGTCGCTTTTCGCTGGTCGGCGGGGTGAAGTATGACCGAACGGTCACAGGATGCGGCGGCGGGAACGGGTCGGGCGCCGCCGCCATCTAGGGAGAAGGCGGGGCACGCGCGCGGGCGCCGCCGGTGTGATGACATCAGCGGAGACCGGCGGGCTGCCGGGTGCGAACGGCAAGGCGGGGCTAAATGAAAGCGGTAACGGTGGCGGGCGGTTCCTCGGAGAAGCCGAAGGTCGAAGTACCGGAGGAAGGGCCGCAGCCCCCCGAGGAGTCGGACGCCCGGTCCACGGCGAACCTGCCGGACGGAGACACGGCCGCAGCGGCGGCCGCCGACGCGGTGACGACGGGCCGTGACGTGCCGGAGGACACGGACGCGGCCCCGAGCCCCGCACGCGCTGAGGACCCGGCCGAGACCGGCGCGGGTACGGAGGCGGAGGCGGACATCGAGGGCGAGGCCGGGCCCGAAGCGGATCCGGACCGACCGGCGGATCCGGACACCAAGACCGGGACCGAGACCCGGACCGGGGCTGACGCGGCGACCGACTCGGGCCCCGGCTCCACTCCCACCGACCGGGACGGCCCGCACACCGAGACCGGACCCGAGTCGGAGACCCGGACCGGGGCTGACGCGGAGACCGGGTCGGGCGCCGGGGCGGGCGAGACACCGGCCGAGACGCACCCTGACGCGGAGACCGGGTCGCGCCCCGGCTCCACGGCCACCGCCCCGGACGGCGCGCACACCGAGACCGCTGACACCGAGACCGTGGACGACGACCGCACCGCGCCGGACACCACCCCGTCGGCCCCGGCGGACGGTAAGGCGGAGGCGAGCACCGAGGCCGAGCCCGGCACCGATGCGGATTCCGCTCCCGAGACCGCCGCGATCCCCGCGACCGACGCCGACGCCGATGCAGAGGCCGGCCCCGATGCCGCGGCGGACGCCGACGCCGACGCACCCGCGGAGGACGAGCCTGACCGCACCGATGCGCCGTCCCCGGACGCGAAGGCCGCCGGGACCGGCGGGACGAAGCCGACAGCCGCCGACGCGGCCCGCAGGCGGCCGTCCTGGGCGCAGGGCGCCGAGCCCGTGGCAGCACCGAAGCCCGAAGCCGAAGCCGAATCCGACGTCGAATCCGGGGTCGACTCCGACGTCGAGACGGAGGCCAAGCCCGAGGCCACGTCCACCCCCACGTCCGAGCCCGATTCCGAACCCGCATCCGACGCCGACGCCGAACGGACGAGTCGGTTCGTCGCCCTCAGGCCGCTCGACGCCCCTCCGCGCGCCGCGCAGCCCACCGTCGCGCTCCCCCTCACGGCGCCTCCGGCTCCCGCTCCCGCGACGGGTGCCGCCCCCGCGCCGTGGCCCGTGATCACCCGGCCGCCGGCCGGGGCACCGCTGGACCTGCTGGCCGAACTCACCAATACCGCAACCCCGCCCGAGACCCCCCGCCGCACCGCTCTGCGCCGCGTCAAGATCTGGACGCCGATCCTGCTCGTGCTGGCCGGAGTCGCGGCGGGCGCGCAGCTGCTGCGACCGCTGCCCGAGACGAAGGTCGTCGGCACGGAGTCCCTCCACACCATCGACGGGCAGCTCACGATCCCCTGGCCCGCCAAGGGCCAGGGCGCCGTCCGCGTGTCCGGCTCCGGTGACGTCGGCACCTTCGGCGAGCAGAAGCCCGTCCCCACCGCCAGTGTCGCCAAGGTGATGACGGCGTACGTCGTCCTGAAGGGCCACCCCCTGCGCAAGGGCGAGGCCGGCCCCGACATCGCGGTCGACGCCAAGACCGTGGCGGACGGCACCTCCGAGAGCGAGTCCCGCATCGCGGGCCTCGTCGCCGGGACGAAGTACAGCCAGCAGGACATGCTCAAGATGCTCATGATCCCGTCGGGCAACAACGTGGCCCGGCTGCTGGCGCGTTGGGACACCGGAACCGACTCCGAGGCCGCGTTCGTCGAGAAGATGAACGCAGCCGCCAAGGAACTCGGCATGAACGACACCACCTACACCGACCCCAGCGGACTGGATGCGAGCACCGTCAGCACGGCCTCGGACCAGTTGAAGCTGGCCGAGGCGGTCATGCAGGACGAGGCGTTCCGCGCGGTGGTCGCGCTGCCCGACGCCCGGATCAAGGGACTGCCGGAGCCGATCTACAACAACAACGACCTCCTCACCGCACCCGGTCTGAGCATCCGCGGCATCAAGACCGGTTCGAGCACACCCGCCGGCGGCACGCTGATGTGGGCGGCGTACAAGTCGGTCGGGGACGAGACGCCCCTGGTGCTGGGCACCCTCATGGACCAGCGCGTGGCGAGCGGGCCGGACCCGGACGCCTCGAACAGCCTGCTCCTGGTGAAGGCCAACAGCAAGAAGATCATCGAGGCCGTGCGGGCGGCACTGACCTCGGCCCCGGTGATCCGCAAGGGGCAGAAGGTCGGGTACGTGGACGACGGGCTCGGCGGCCGTACCCCGCTCGTCGCCACCAAGGACGTGAACGTGGTCGGCGTGCCGGGTCAGTCCCTGCGCATATCGCTCACCGCCGCGGCCGGGTCCGCGGCGGTGCCGCACTCGGCGAAGGCGGGCACCGAGCTCGGGGTGCTGACCGTGGGCGACGGCGCGGGAGCCAAGAGCGTCCCGGTGGCGGTGGAGAGCGCCCTGGCGGAGCCCTCGTTCGGCACCCGACTCACCCGCCTGCGCTGATCCCGCCCCCTGCCCGGCGGACCCCGCGGTCCGTCGGGCAGGGGGCGGCCGCGCACCCCGGGGCGGTGGGGCTACGCGTCGGAGCCGTAGGTGCCGTACTCCGGGCGACCCGTCGAGGCGTAAACGAGCACGGTCAGTCCGCCGGGTGTCGTCCCGTTGCTCACCAGCCGTAGTCCGGCCGGCGCGCCGCTGTGCGGGAACAAGCGGCGGCCGCTGCCCACGACCACCGGGGCGATCGCCAGGCGCAGTTCGTCGATCAGGCCGGCGGCCAGCAGGGACCGGGCCAGTTGGCCGCTGCCGTGGATCTGCAGTTCGCGGCCCGGCTGCTGCTTCAGTTCGGCGACCTGGGCGGGGACCTCGCCGGACAGGATGGTGGTCGGGTCCCACGCGGCCTCGGTCAGGGTGCGTGAGGCGACGTACTTCGGCAGGCCGTTCAGGATGCCGGCGAACGGGTGCTCGGTCATCTTCGGCCAGTCCCGCGCGAAGTTCGCGTAGGTGCGGCGGCCGAACAGGAACGCGTCCGCCCTTCCGAGCCAGACACCGGCCTGACGCTCGAACTCCTCGTCCAGGTGCGGTACGAACCAGCCGCCCCGGGTGAAGCCGTCGCTGGTGTCCTCCTCCGGGGACCCCGGGCCCTGGTAGACGCCGTCCAGCGACAGGAACTCCTGCAGTACCAGTCTCATCGCGCACCACTCTCTTCGGCAGGGGGCACTCGCTCCCCCTTGGACATCGTGCCGCCCGAGAACTCATCGGTCCGGGCGCCGCCGCCCGGCTCCCGCCGTGTCGCCCCCCACCGCCGGGCGTCCGCCGCCTCGTGTACCGGGCGTCACCCGCCCGCCCCCGGTTGATCGTCCCCCTGAGGGGTAGCGGAGCGGCATGCCTCCCGAGAACGCTTCCGCGCCCGCGACCGGTTACGTACAGCCCGAGATCGACGTCTCCGCCCTGACCGGGATGCTCGACGGCGAGTACGCCGCGATCCGCGACCTCGTCCGTACCAACCTGGCGACGTACGCCTCCGTCCTGGAGGAGGCCGACGAGCTCGGGATCGACGCGTTCCGCGAGCGGGTGCGCGAGATCGTCGTCAAGATGGCCGCGACGGGTCAGACCGGCATGGGCTTCCCCGCCGAGTACGGCGGTGGCGGCGACATCGGCGCCTCCATCGCCGCGTTCGAGACGCTGGCCTTCGGCGACCTGTCGGTCCTGGTGAAGGTCGGCGTGCAATTCGGGCTGTTCGGCGGCGCGATCCTCCACCTGGGCACCGGGCGCCACCACGACGCCTACCTCCCGGACCTCATCACCGGCAAGCTCATGGGCTGCTTCGCGATGACGGAGACCGGGCACGGCTCCAACGTGCAGGCGCTCGGCACCGTCGCGAGGTACGACACCGCGAGCCGGGAGTTCGTCATCAGCACCCCCGACGACCAGGCGCGCAAGGACTACATCGGCAACGCGGCCCGCCATGCCGAACTGGCCGTCGTCTTCGCCCAGCTGGAGGTGGACGGACGCTCTCAGGGCGTGCACGCCTTCGTCGTCCCCCTCCGGACCGGCGGACGGCCGGCGCCCGGCGTCCGCATCGAGGACGACGGCCGCAAGATGGGACTCAACGGTGTGGACAACGGCCGCATCTGGTTCGACGGCGTGCGGGTGCCGCGCGAGGCCCTGCTGAACCGGTTCGCCGACGTCACCCCCGAAGGCGTCTACGAGAGCGCGATCGAAAACCCCAACCGGCGCTTCTTCACCATGCTCGGCACCCTGGTGCAGGGCCGGGTCAGCGTCTCCGGCGCAGGCATCAACGTGGCCAAGGTCGCTCTGACGATCGCCACGAAGTACGCCGTGCGCCGGCGTCAGTTCGAGGCGGCGGCGGACGGCGGGGAGCAGGTGCTCCTCGACTACGGCCTGCACCAGCGGCGCCTGCTGCCGCTCATCGCCCGGACGTACGCCCTGCACGCCGCTCAGGACGTGGTGCGCACGCAGCTGCACGAGGTCTTCTCCGGCGTCGAGGACGACGCGCAGGCGCGGCGCAGGCTCGAATCGCGCGCCGCGGGCATCAAGGCGCTCGGTACCTGGCACGCCACCCGGGTCGTCCAGGAGTGCCGCGAGGCGTGCGGCGGCGCCGGGTACCTCTCCGTCAACCGGTTCGCCGCCCTCAAGGGCGACAGCGACGTCTTCACCACCTTCGAGGGCGACAACCACGTTCTGCTGCAGCTCGTGGCCAAGGGGCTGCTCACCGATCACGCGAGCGAGTTCGAGGACCTCGACCAGCTCGGCATCGTCCGCTACGTCACCGGCCTCGCCGTCGAGACGGTCATCGAGCGGACGTCGGCCCACAAGTTGCTCGAACGGGTGCGCGACCTGCTGCCCGGCGGCGACGAGTGGGACCGCGAGGCCGGACTGCTCGACTCCGAGTACCAGCTCGCCATGGTCCGCTTCCGCGAGGAGCACATGCTCGCCGGACTGGCCCGGCGGATCAAGCGCGGGATCGACCAGAAGCGCGATCCCGGCGCCGTCTTCTCGCAGGTGCAGGACCACGTCATCGCCCTCGCGCGCGCCCATGTCGAGCGACTGGTGACGGAGGCCTTCGTCGACCAGGTGCGCGCGATGCCCGAAGGCGGCGAGAAGGCGGCGCTCGGGCTCCTCTGCGACCTCTTCGCCCTGTCGACGATCGAGGCGGACCGGGCCTGGTTCATGGAGCACGGGCGCCTGACCGGCCAGCGTTCCAAGGCGATCAGCCGCGAGGTGAACGACCTGTGCCGCAAGGTGCGTCCCCTCGCCGTCGACCTGGTCGACGCGTGGGGCGTCCCCTCCGCGGTGCTGCGGGCGCCGGATCTCGTGGGCTGAACCGGACCCGCCCGCCGCCGGGCGCGAAACTGCCCCGGGCGGGTGACCGGGGCCCTCCGTGAGGGGGTCGGGCCACCCGCCCGGGGCGGCGCTGGTGCGGGGCTGCTCAGATCATGCACCGGCCAGCGTCCGTCAGCCGGTGGGTGATCGCGGACTCAGCGGTGCCGGAGTCGATGATGGTGCAGGGGTGATTGCCGGAGCGGCCGGCCCAACCGCGGTGGGTGAGCCGCACCGCTGTGGACACCGCGGGCCCGCTGCGGCGAGGCGGCGCAGCAGCCTCCGCCACACCGACCGAACGATCCTCTACGGGACATCCCGGAGGAGTCGGCACCATGGACATTCACGGTGGTCGCTCATTGGGATCTCTGAAGAAGGCGGGAGCGAAGGCAGGGAGAAACCCGCCCTGTAATCATCCTGAAGTGCCGATATCGAGCTCGTGTTCGTGCGGGGCTGGGCGGTTCTGCTGGTGGTGCCTGCTACGGCCAGAAGCCGTGTGACCTGTACCAGTGCCGCCCGCACCGCATGCGCGATCCGCGTTGCCGACCATGGGCGGCGAGCGGTTCCGTTACTGCCAGGGGGCATCCTCGCGCAACCCTTCTCGCGGACTGCGCCGGCTCTCCGGGGAGAGCCAGGCGCTTCGG
The DNA here is from genome assembly GCF_042715295.1 of Streptomyces sp. NPDC058701. NCBI lineage: Bacteria > Bacillati > Actinomycetota > Actinomycetes > Kitasatosporales > Streptomycetaceae > Streptomyces > Streptomyces sp. NPDC058701. The sequence goes on from NZ_JBHXSY010000007.1 coordinate 19,502, forward strand.
TCGCACGGGGGACGGGACATGGGCTTTCCCACCGCCACGGGGCGCGGGGACAGGACTTGCTGTCGTGGGCGCCCCCTGATGAAGGGGGGCAGATCTTCCACCAGGTGCCTGAGCGAACTTCGGCGGCAACAGGAGGATAATAGGTCTTTTGGCGTTGACACGTCTATACATTTCCTTTGATGCCCGACATCGGGGGCGCACGGAAGTAGCTACAGGGCAGCCCTCGCTTCAGCAACCCCATTCAACGTCCAGAAACGAGCAATGCACCGATTGCCGGGGTTTCCGTGCGTACCTTCCATTGTCCGTATTGCCGGGGTTTTAGGACGCGGGACAATGTGCCGCATTGCCGGGGTTTCTCAGCAATGCCAGCCCCCCTGGGGGCACTCTCGCGCTTGACCAGAAGCGGCGATGGAGGGACTACGGGTTTAAGGAAATGAGTGGTGTGCGGGCTTGCCCCCGCAGCCATCCTGTCCACGACTCGGGAAAGCGATCACCGAGGCCAAGGGCCGCTGCCCACTGGCTTTCAGTCACACACACCCCAGAGCCGGCACCACCCTGCGCAGGCACCGCGCACTGCGCTGCGGGGGCATGGCGGGCCACAAGCCGCGCCAACCCTTTGCCGTCGGGGGGTATCGAGGTTGACGGAGCCTCAGGCGCGTGATCGTTCAGCGCCTGACACCTGGTCTCAGCGCGGCGCCTTGTCGCCGCCTGGCGCGCACGGTGACTGACACCCGCCATGGACCGATCCGAGCGGCTCCGCACTCAGGCAAGGGGAGCTGACAGCCCTCTCTCCCCTCTGCACCGGCACCGCGACTGCTGCACCGGACAACCGGGCGGCGTGCACATGGAGGGCCAGAACGCGTTCGAAGCGTTGCTGGCGCCTGAGTTCCTGGGCGTCCACACCCCAGAGTCGGCCAGCCCCTGATGATCTCACCGCCGTGAAACCTGTGCCTAGTGCGGCCGAAATCAGAATGGTCCACAGGAGGATGCTCCCCACAGTTCGCCCTTTCGAAGGCTGAGGTTCAAACGAGCCCACAGCAGCAGGCCCGACGATCCCTCGGCATAACGCTCCGGCATATGCCGGGATGCGCCCCGTCGTCCGATTGCATCCATGCGCAGCAATCCGCCGGGCATCTAGATATATCTACCGATGATCAGTCGGCGCATGTGTCGGCCAGAGCGAGGCCGACCGCGGCGCGGCGGGGCTCCGGCCGAGGACCGATGCGCTCCTGCGGGCACGAGGCCGTCCGGATCCCAGGGGTCGACGGACCGTCGATGAGGTTCCGCCGATCAGGAGAGGAAGGAGATGACGGCATGCCGCAAGAGCGGGCTCCGGGCGTAGCGATCACATCGCGCGGGAGATCCTCAGAGGCGAGAAGGTCCGTCGATGGCTGCGTCCATCCGGAGCTCACGGTCTCCGCGTCGCGGCATGACGGTGCGAAAGCAGGCTCGAATGTCACACTCCCGGCTCGTTTGCAGAACCGATATGCCAGCGTCAACGCTTACCCGTCGACCACCATCACCCGAATGGCACACACCCAGACCAACATCGAGAGCGTTTATGGAATATGACAACAGCAAAGCTCGCCGTCTCCCTCCGCAAAACTGCAGAGGTAGACGGACGGGAGGGAAGAGTTCACTCCGGGCCCACTCGGATCGGAAAGTGGATGTTCACTCCACCCTCAACCGACTGTGGCGCGCCCCGGAACGCGACGCTGGGACACGAGAGTCTGGAAATCGATCTTCATTACTCCTCCTCGATCTTCGAGGACTTCCTCCATACGATGAGCATGATCCAGATCGACTTCGGCAGACGGTCGGGTAGGGCGCCATCCGCCCCGACTGTCGATGAGTGCTCGGGTGGCAGCTTCCGTGTATGAGCCGTACGGATACCCGGGCCCCTGCGGCCTCCCACCCCAGACGGAGCCCTCTGCCTACTGGGCCCAGCCGGAGCACCTACAGCATTCCTCCGCCGAACGGCCGCTCGGCGGGCCTGATGAGGGGCATCCTCCGTGGGACCCGGCGACAGAACTCGCCGGCCTTCTCCAGGAGAAGGCCGCGCTCGGACTGTCGGAGCCCTTCACCCGAGTCGGCTTCGCCGGCATCGGTGAGACGGCCGGCACTCTCGGGTACGTCGCGGGGCTGTCGCACACCCCGACCGAGCGTTCGCCCACACAGGGCCCCGGCGGGCACCGGCGAAACCGGTCGAAGTCCTCAAAAGGGACCCTGCTGCACACGGGAAGCCTGTTCACCGCGGTACTGGTCGCCGCCATCGCCGCCGTGGTGAGCATCCTCAGCGGGTTGGCCATCTGTGACGCCCTACGCCACAGCGCCGCCCCCCACACGGCCCGTGAAGTGGTCATCTGGTGGCCCCTCCTGATCTACGGCCCCTGGGTGGTTGCCTCCCTGTCCATCCTCAGATCCGCTGTGCACCAGCGCCGCGCACTCCACTCCTGGTCCATCGTCTTGCTGTTCTCCACCATGGCCACACTGCTGTGCGTAGCCCAGGCACCCAGAACGATCACCGCCGGGGCAGCCTCTGCCCTTCCCGCCATCGCGGCACTGGCATGCTTCCAACAGCTGGTCCGCCAGATCACCCTCACCCGACCGCCACGCCAAGCCGCTCCAAGACACAGAAACCCGGCACTCAGACAGACGGCTGCGGCCAGACACGGCCAGGACAAAATCGCTCACGGCCACCCCGCAGCAGACAACCGAGCGGTCCGCCCGGCGTCCCCCGGCCACAGGTTCGGGTGAGACGCAGATCGGCCGTACGCGTGCGACGGCACCACTCGTGCCAGTCAGTCTCACGGCCCCCAGCCCGGACGACGGGTGGCGGCCACGCGGACCGACGAGCGGTGTAGACGCCGACGGGCCGTCGGTGCGGGCTTGCCGGCCGAAAGCCGAGTCGGTCGGGCCTTACACGGGTGGCGACCGCCAAGAGCTGAGGCGGTAGCAGCCGCTGACTCCTTGGCCAACCCGTTCCTTCCCACACGTCAAAGGGGTGCGCGCCTGCACCTTTGAAACGAAGATCGAAAGCGATGGTCACGGGCCGTACGCAGACTCAGCCCGTCGGCCTACCTGCCGTCCCCTCATGAGCCGCGCCAGGACCCGCCCACCACGATGCGGCTCGAACCTCGCCCCCGCTCCCACCAGCGCCCGGTCCGCGGCACAGCCGAACAACGTCCCATGGGCAACGGTCATGCCCTGCCCGGCGACAGAGGCTGACGACTCCGTGGCTGCCGCGCCGTGGATCGGTTGACCAGCGGCGCGGCAGCCACGGACCGTGCGCGCAAGGGGCTGGCGCACGGGCACGGGCACAACTCGCCGGACCGAAATCCACAACGGGCTCCGGCTCACACCCCCATGAACCACGAGAGGTCAGCACCATGGCGTACGAGATGACCCACGCCGAACGCACCCGGTACAAGCGGCGCCAAGACGCCGCCTACCAGGCCGGCAACGAGGCCGTCACCAACCTTCGGGCAGCGCTTGCGCTCGCAGACATGGCCCTTCCCTCCCTGAGCAATGACGGGCCGGTGGCAGGCCACGGCTTCGTCCGGCTCGGAGGCTGCAACGCCGACTTCGCCAACCGGCTCGCCGAGGTCATCGCCGCAGGCGCCGACGCGCTGCAGCGCCAACGGTGACTGGCCCGGCACAGCCACGGGCAGCGTCGTAGAGCCGCTTTGTCCAGTCCGGCGCACTGCAAGAGAACGAAGCCGAGGCTCTTCCCGTCTGCGGGGATCGGGGCACGACGCCCGCACCGTTTCAAGAACAGGCGTTTCATGGGGCCGTCAGGGCCTGCTCCAGCTTCGCCCGACGCCGTCCGATGCCGCGAACGCCTCCACCAGTTCGCCGGCGCAACCGCGGCCATGGACACGGTGTCGGGGGCCTCGGGCTACTCCTGCTCCTCCAGTCGGATGGCCTTCTTCAGGTCGTGGTGGGCCTTGCCCCCCTTGCCCTCCTGCTGCTCCAGCAGGGCTGCCGCGATGGCGTCGAGCTTGCGCTGGATGGCGTGCTCCGCGCGTCTCTCGGAGTTCTTCAGCAGGGCCAGCAGCAGCAGGGCGACCGCGCCCATGGCGTCACCCGTCAGGTGTTGCCAGCTCATGGACAGGTGCAGTGCGTGGGCCACGATGAAAGCCGCCACGAGCAGCACGCAGAGCACGGAGAATCCCGCGGAGCTGGTGAAGTTCGAGGCGAGCTCGGCGAATTTCTCGAATCGGCCGACTTTGCCGTGGGGGTTCTTCTCCGAAGGATGTTCGATGCTCATGCTGCCCGCCTGCCCGGACGGAACCTCCGGCACACCTCGGGCGACCCCCCGCCACCCGCGAGGCCGGGGCGAACGGCCTCGTACGAGGCCGCGGCGACGGCCCGGCTCCGGGTGGTCGCGGTCCCGGGGAGCACCCGGCCGCGACCACCCGGGCGGTCAGGCGCCCGGCGGGACCCGGTGCGGGCGGCCGGAACCGCGCGTCAGGGAGTACCCGAAGAGTCCGGCGGCCGCTCCGAGCACGCCGCCCGCGGCGGTCCAGATCCAGCGGTCGGACCACCAGCCGCCGGCCCAGCCGTCCTCCGGTTCGCGCAGCGCGGAGGTCACGGTGGCGGGCACCAGGGGGGCGGCGAGGGCGCCGTCCACCGCGTGGGCGCCGCCGGCCTCCTTCACCTCGGCCTCGACGGCCGCGCGCACCGGCAGACCGAGGTCCTCCTCGGGTGCGCCGATGACCGTCAGCCGTACGTAGTAGCTGCCGGGCAGCGGGTCGTCGGCCCACGGCTCGGCTCCGGCGCGGACCGTGCGCAGGGTGCAGGACAGGTCCGCCGCGGCGGCGTTCGCGGCCGCCGCGACGGTCTGCGTGCCGTACGTGCAGGCCTGTCGGCGGCGCAGGCCGTCGTACACGTCGAGCCGCCAGGTGGAGGCTCCGTGCCGGGTTGAGGCCTCGGGGAACGTCACCTTCGCCCTGACGGTGACGCGCTGCTGGGCGTCGATCGGGAGCACCCAGTACAGGTAGTCCCCGGTGGAGGCGGCCGCCGTGGCCTGCTGGCCAGGGCGGAACGCGGCCGCGGTGCGGAAGCTCGTACCGGCCTCGGTCGGGGCGGGTCCGCCCTCTCCGGAGGCGGTCGGGCTCGGGCTCGGATTCGCCGACGGGGTGTCCGCGCAGGCCGTTCCCACCACCGCGATGGCTGCGGTCGCGGCCAGCAGGGCGGCGGTCAGGGTGCGTACGGTACGCATCAGTTGGTCCTCCAGACGGAGACGCGCCAGCGGGAGATCCATCCCCACACCAGACCGGCCAGCAGGCCGAACAGAACCAGGGCGGCCAGCAGCCACCAGCCGCGCCCGAGACCGAAGGACGCGGCGTCGGACGCCTCGTCGGGTCCGTCCACCACCTCGATGGTCAGTTCCACGGGCATGCCCGGGGAGGTCTTGACGGACGCGGGGGCGGAGAAGGAGTTGCTGACCTGCACGCAGACGGTCTCCGCGGCGGGCTTCGCGTCGTCGTCCGCGCCGTCGGCCTCGGCCTTGGGGTAGCGCAGGCCGGTGGACAGGACGTCGGTGCGCCCGTCGCCGGCCTCGGAGCCGCGGACGATCTCCCGCCCGTGGACGGTGGTGGCGCGCAGCAGGACCCCGTAGTCCCGGTTGACGGCGCGGTCGGCGGCGATGCTGACGGAGGCGCGCAGTTCCTGGCCGGGCAGGACGTCCACGCGGTACCAGCGGTGCTCGCCGAAGGTCTCGCGGTCGCTGTACAGACCGGGCTTCAGCTGCGGGGCGCCCTCGCACTGCTTCGCGCCCTCGGTGACGACCGGGTTGACCACCGGGTCGGCGGCGCGGTCGACGAGCTGTTTGACGCGGCCGGAGAGTTCCGCGGTGTGCTGCACCGAGGTGTAGGTGCCGCCGGTGGCCTCGGCGATGCAGGTCAGCTGGGCGCGGGTCTTGGCGTCCGGGACCAGCCCGAGGGTGTCGATGACCAGGTGGATGCCCTTGGCGGCGATGTCGCGGGCGACCTCGCACGGGTCGAGCGGCGCGCAGGTGTCCTCGCCGTCGGTGATGAGGACGATCCGCTTGGTGGCATCTCCGCCGTCGAGGTCCTGCGCGGCGGCGAGCAGGGCCGGACCGATCGGGGTCCAGCCGGTGGGGGCGAGGGTCGCCACCGCGGTCTTCGCCTCGGTGCGGTTCAGCGGTCCGACCGGGTAGAGCTGCTTGGTGTCCTTGCAGCCCAGGGCCTTGTCGTCGCCGGGGTAGGTGGCGCCCAGGGTTCGTATGCCGAGGCGGACCTCGTCGGGCACCGCGTCGATGACCTCGTTGAAGGCCTGCTTCGCCGCGGCCATCCGGGACTGGCCGTCGATGTCGGCGGCCCGCATGGAGCCGCTGACGTCCAGGACGAGATCGACCTTGGGGGGTTCCTTGGCCGCGGGTCCGTCGGCGGCTGTGGCACTCGCCGGGAGGAGCCCGACGACCAGGGCGGCGAGCAGGCCGCACGCCCCGGCCGCAAGCCGTTTCGATGTGATCATCGCCGGATCGTATTGAGGATCGTCCGGCAATCCAAAACGGGCCCCGGGCCCGGACTTTCGGGCCGCGCCGGGAGGCTGGCCGGTGCCCGGCGCGGGCCGCGCCGGGAGGCGGTCGGCCCTGGCGCGGCCTTTGGCCGGGCGCTGGCCACCGCGTGCGACGACGCCATGCCGTACGCGGCCTTCACCCCCGAGGGCCACCTCGTGTACGACATCGCCGCCGCGACTCCTTCGCGTTCCGCTTCCTGGACTCCGGCGAGGCCCAGGAGGACATCCTCGACGCGACGGACCGCGACGGACCGCGACGGACCGCGCCGACTCGCGGCGGAGAGCCGGCTGGGCGAGCGCGGGTACGGCTTCGAGGGGCTCGCCCCCCGGGCCCAGGACATGTCGCTCGCCCCGCTGAGCAGGCGTCAGCGCCGGGCGGCGGCCCGCGCCGACGGCGGGGCCTGATCGGACCACCGGTCGTCGGGTTTCGTCTTCGACGGGATGACGGGCCTGCGCGCCGCCCACCGCGGCCGGGGCGTGTCCATCGCCGTGAAGGCGCCGGGTGTCGGCTTCGCCGGGTTGTGCGGAGTCGGCCGCGTCCGTACGGTCCACCACCCGGCGAACGTGCGGGCCGTCGCGGCGAACCGGACGCCGGGCTACGTCGACGCGGAGTGGGACGGGGGTCCCTGAGCGTCCGGGGCGAAGACGGCTGCGAGGTGGGCGGCCAGCCGGCGCGGATCGGGCGGGCAGAGCCGGGCGCCGAGGTGGCCGTCGGGGCGGACCACGAAGGCGGTGGGGCGCTCCACCCCGTAGAGGCGGGCGAACTCGCCCTCCGTGTCGTGGTGGACGGGCCGGGCCGTGCCGTCGGCCGGGGTGCCGGGGGCGAGGATCGTACAGACCTCGATCCGGTCCCCGGTGCAGGCGCGTGCCGTCGTGACGAGCGCGTCGAAGTCCGCGTCGAGGTCCGCGGCGCCGTCCGGGTCTCCGGTGCCGAACAGCAGCAGCACGTGGCCGCGCTCGCGCAGGAGGTCGTACAGGCGCAGCGGGTAGGCGGCGATGGGCCCGCTGAGGCCCCCGCAGTCCGGGGCCCGGTCACCGGGGCGCGGGCCGGAACCGCCGGACCCCTCGCCGGTGTCGCCGACGTGACCGGAGTCAGCCTGGGATCCGGAGTCACCCCCGGATCCGGTGGCCCCGCCGCCCGGTGGGTCGACGATCGGGCCGCCCCGGTAGGTGACGAGCAGTTGGGCTTCGCGCAGCAGCAGTGTGGCCGGGTCCTCGGGATCGGCCTGCACTCCTTCCGCCGCGTGCCGGACGGTGCGGCCGACGACCTCCTCGCCGACGGGCCGCCGCTCGGCGTCGTAGCTCGCGAGCAGGCGGGGGCCGGCGGCACCCGCGACGGCGAGGGCGAGTTTCCAGGCGAGGTTGAAGGCGTCCTGGATGCCCGTGTTCATGCCCTGCGCGCCCGTCGGCGGGTGGATGTGGGCGGCGTCCCCGGCGACGAACACGCGCCCGTCGCCGTACCGGTCGACGATCCGGTGGCTGATCCGGAACACCGAGGCCCAGCGCATGGTGCTCGCGGTCGTCGGTTGCGGGGAGAGCCGGTCCAGGACCGCCTGGATGTCGGACAGCGCGGGGGCCCGGCCGCTCTGCAGGCCGTGCGCCACCCCGTCCCCGGCGGTCCTGGTCGCCGGGCCGGCCCCGGGCGCCCGCCCGGCGTCCGAGAGCTCGGGCGGGACCAGCATCGACATGCGGTACCGGCCCGGTCCGGGCAGCGGGATGCCCACGAGGACGTCGTCGACCGTGCCGTCGGCGGCGCGGTGCATGGCGCGTACGCCGTAGCCGGCGGGCAGGTCCCAGTCGACCTCGACGTCGGCGAGCATGTACCCGTCGGGGAAGGCACCGCCCTCGAAGGTGAGCCCGAGGCCCTTGCGGACGATGCTGTGCGCACCGTCGCAGCCGATCAGGTACCGGGAGCGAACCTCTTCCTCCGTGCCGTCCGCGGCGCGCAGGACGCTGGTGACCCCGTCGGCGTCCCGGCTGAACGAGACCAGTTCCACGGACCGTTCGATCGCGGTGCCGAAGCGGCCCAGGAACGCCTCGAGGATGCGCTCCGTCTCGTACTGCGGCAGCGCGGCGAATCCGTACGGCACTTCGGGGGGCATGACCAGCTCGACGCGGCTCTGCTCGACGCCGTTGGCGTACACCAGCTGCCCGCGCATCGGGACGGACGCGTCGAGGGCGTCGCGCACGAAGCCCATCCGGTCCCAGACCTCCAGGGTCCGGGGCTGGATGCCGACCGCCTTCGCGAACGGGAGCCTGGCCGGGAGCCGGTCGACGATCCGGCAGCCGACCCCGTGCCGGCGCAGTTCCCCCGCGGCGGTGAGGCCGACGGGCCCGGCGCCGGCGACCAGCACGTCCGTGGTGTAGGTGCGCGCCATGGGCGCCTCCCTGGGAGCGGCCCCGTACGGGTCGGTGCCCTCCCATGGTCGCCCGGGGGCGCGCGGAGCGGCTACTCGATCACCAGCTCCACGTCGATGTTGCCGCGGGTGGCGCGGGAGTACGGGCAGACCTCGTGCGCCTGCTTGACCAGCAGGGCGCCGGTCTCGCCGGCGAGGGACTCGGGGAGCTCCACCCGCAGGACCACGGCCAGGCCGAACGCGGGGCCGTCCTTGCCGATGGAGACCTCGGCGGTCACCGAGACCTCGCTCGTGTCGGCCTTGGCCTGACGGCCGACGAGGCCGAGGGCGCTGGCGAAGCACGCGGCGTACCCGGCGGCGAAGAGCTGCTCGGGGTTGGTCCCGCGGCCGTCTCCACCGAGCGCCGGGGGCATGGCCAGCGCGAGGTCGATCTGACCGTCCGAGCTGACGGTGCGGCCTTCGCGGCCGTTGGCGGTGGCGACAGCGGTGTACAGGGCGTCCATCGGAGTTCCTCTCACAGGGGTGAACCGTGGTGCGGGGGCCGGGTGGCCGGCCGCGCCCCACCAGTAGAACACGCAATTCAGTTGTGCACAACTCAATGCCGCGCACGCTGCTGCGCGTACACTGGCGGACATGACCGAGACGCCGACCGAACCTCTCACCCACCAGGACTTCCTTCGTCTGGACGGGCAGATCTGCTTCGCCCTGAACGCGGCGAACCGGGCCTTCGGCGGCCTCTACCGCGTCGTTCTCAAGGACCTGGGCCTGACCTACCCCCAGTACCTGGTGATGCTGGTCCTCTGGGAGCACGGCGAGCTGCCGGTCAAGCAGATCGGGCAGCACCTGCGGCTCGACTCCGGGACGTTGTCGCCCCTGCTCAAGCGGCTGGAGGCGGCCGGACTCGTGGTCCGCGAGCGCAGCACCGAGGACGAGCGCTCCGTGCGCGCACGCCTCACCCCGGAGGGCGTCGCCCTGCGTGACCGCGCGGTGGAGGTGCCCCGGCGCATCGCGGCCGCGACCGGCTTCGAGCTCGCCGAGATCCGCGACCTCCACGCCCGCCTCGGGCGCCTCACCGCGGCCCTGGACGCCGCCGTCCCTCCGGAGGCCTGAGCGGATCCACGGCGCTCCGGAGGTCCTGGGCACGCTCCGGGGTCACTCCTCGTCGGCCGCGTTCGCCAGGTTCTCCCGAGCCGTCAGCTGCCCCTGCACGAAGGCGTCCGTGTGCGGCGCGTAGGGACCGCCGTGGTCGGCGAGCAGTTCGGTGATCCGCCGCCACTCCGCCACGGTCGCGGCGGTGTCCTCGTCGGCCTGATCGAGGTCGCCCGCCGCCTCCTCGGCGGCCTCCAGGGCGGCCGCCGTCTCGTGGTGCGTCATCCCGGTGGCCGTGTGCCGCACCCGGTCACGGGCGGCGCGCTCCGCCTCGGAGGGCTCGTGGGGCCGGGTCGCCTCGTCATCGGTCATGCCTCGTCCTCGCCCTCGGTCGTGCCGTGCTCGCTCATGGGTTCTACCGCCCCGCCCGGCCCCGCGTCCGTCCTGGTCGCGGGCGCCCGGGCCACCTCCCGTATACCCCGGACCTGGGGGTTCATCGCGCGACGCGCCCGAGCGGGACGCCCGCCCGCTTGCCACACTGGGGCGAGGAGGTGAGCGATGGACCCGGTGGCGGCGCTCGACCGGATCGCGTTCCTGCTGGAGCGCGCGCAGGCCCCCACCTACCGGGTGCGCGCCTTCCGGACGGCGGCGGCCGCACTCGTCCGCATGGGCGGGCCCGAGACCGCGGCGCGGGCGTCGGCCGGCTCCCTGGAGGCCGTCAAGGGCATCGGCCCCAAGACCGCCCGGGTCGTACGGGAGGCGCTCGCCGGATCGGTACCCGGCTACCTGCAAGCGCTGGAGGACGAGGCCGCCGCGCTCCCCGAGGGCCCCCCGCCCGCACCGGAGGCCCTCGCCCTGCGGGCGGCCCTGCGCGGGGACTGCCACATGCACTCGGACTGGTCCGACGGCGGCAGCCCGATCGACGCGATGGGGCGGGCGGCGGCCTCGCTGGGTCACGCGTACGCCGTGCTCACCGACCACTCGCCGCGGCTCACCATCGCCCGCGGGCTCTCCCCCGACCGGCTGCGCGAGCAACTGGACGTGGTGGCCGGGCTCAACGCGTCCTGGGCACCGTTCAGGCTCCTGACGGGCATCGAGTGCGACATCCTGGACGACGGGTCGCTGGACCAGGAGCCCGAGCTGCTGGAGCGGCTGGACGTGGTCGTCGGGTCCGTGCACTCGAAGCTGCGCATGGACGCGCCCGCGATGACCCAGCGTCTGCTGGCAGCCGTGCGCAATCCCCTGATGGACGTACTGGGCCACTGCACCGGGCGGCTCGTCACCGGGCGGACCCGGCCCGAGTCGCAGTTCGACGCGGACCGGGTCTTCGCCGCGTGCGCCGGGGCCGGTACCGCCGTGGAGATCAACAGCCGGCCCGAGCGGCTGGATCCGCCGAAGCGGCTGCTGCGGCTCGCGGTGGAGGCCGGGACCTTCTTCGCGATCGACACGGACGCGCACGCCCCGGGCCAGTTGGACTGGCAGCTCCTCGGCTGCGAGCGGGCCGTCGCGTGCGGGGTCCCCGCCGACCGCGTCGTCAACACCTGGGACGCGGACGACCTGTTGACCTGGACCCGCACCCGGCGCGCCCCCTGACGACGCCCCCTACCCCCGCATCCGCACGACCAGCAGCACCGCGTCCGCCCCGGCCAGGGCCAGTACCGCCAGGAAGGGGAGCCGGCCGGCGGGACGGCAGGAGACGAGCAGCGCCGTCGCCGCCGCCGCGCCCAGCAGACCCCGGCCGTACGCCGGCACCCGCTCCGGCGGGCCCGCCACCAGCACCGCCGTGGAGGCCAGGACCAGAAGCCCCGCGACCCTGGCCGCCCACCGCGCCCCGAGGCGGTGCGGCAGGCCCCTGATCCCGGTGGCCAGGTCGTCGTCGATGTCGGGCAGTACGTTCGCGAAGTGCGCGCCCGCACCGAGCAGGGCCGCACCGGCCGTGAGCCACGACGGCGGCCACGGCGCCCCGGGCAGGCCCAGCGTGACGAAGGCCGGCAGCAGGCCGAAGGCCACCGCGTACGGGAGCCAGGAGACGGCGGTGGCCTTCAGCCGGAGGTTGTACGCCCAGGCGGCGGCCACCGCGAGGAGGTGGACGGCGCCGGCCGCCCGGCCGGCGGCCAGCGACAGCGGGACGCAACACAGCAGGGCCAGGCCCGCGGCCGCGGCCACCGCCGCCGGGGGCACCGTCCCGGCCGCCACGGGTTTGTCCCGGCGGCCCGCGGCGAGGTCGCGCCGGAGGTCCGCCCGGTCGTTGCACCAGCCCACGGAGAGCTGCCCGGCGGCCACGGCGGCCACGGTCAGGGGGGTTCCGGGCAGACCGCGTCCCACGGCGACCGCCAGCGCGGCGGCGAGCACGGTGACGGCCGCCGCCGGAACCGGGTGACAGGCTCCCAGCAGCCCGAGGGCCGCGCGGAGGCGTCCCGCGGCCCGCGGGGCCGCCGCGGCGGGACGGGGGGATGCGAGTCGCGCGGGCACGACGCCACGGTAGACGGCGCCGCGCCCGGTCCGCCTCATTCATAACGAAATGTCAGTTCTTTTCTATGGTGAACGAATGACACGTGTCCTGGCAGTGAGCAGCGTGTTCCCTCCCCACCGCCATCCGCAGTCCGAGATCACGGCAGCGCTCGCCCACTTCCTGCCGCCCGGTTCCGACGCCGCCCTCCTGCACCGGGTCCACGCCTCGGCGCGCGTGGAGGCCCGCCACCTCGTGCTCCCGCTGGACCGGTACGGGCCCGCGAACGACTTCGGCGCCATGAACGCCCTCTTCGTGGAAGCGGCCCTCGACCTCGGTGCCCGGGCCCTCGAACTCGCCCTCGCCGAGGCCGGCATGGAGGCCGACGCCGTCGACCTGGTCATGTCGACCACGGTCACCGGGCTCGCCACCCCGTCCTTGGAGGCCCGGCTCGCCGGGCGGGCCGGCCTGCGCCCCGACGTGAAACGGGTACCGCTCTTCGGGCTCGGCTGCGCCGCGGGCGCCGCCGGGCTCGGCCACGTCCACGACCACCTCACCGGGCACCCGGAGCACGCGGCCCTCCTCCTGTCCACAGAACTGTGCTCGCTCACCCTCCAGTCCGCCGACACCTCGACGGCCGCCCTGGTGGCCGGGGCCCTCTTCGGCGACGGGGCCGGAGCCCTGCTCGCCGTGGGCCGCGACCACCCGCTGCACGCCACCGCCGCCGGGCCCGCGGTGGTGGCGTCGCGCAGCCGCCTCTACCCGGGCACCGGGCACCTCCTCGGCTGGGACATCGGGCACTGGGGCTTCCGGATGGTCCTCGGGCGCGAACTCCCCGACCTGGTAAGGCTGCACGTCGCGGAAGAGGTCGAGGACTTCCTCGCGGCACACGACCTCAAGCCGGCCGACGTGGACGCCTGGATCTGCCACCCCGGCGGGCCCAAGCTGCTCGACGTGCTCGCCGACGCCCTGGCGCTTCCCGAGGCGGCCTTCGCCGCGAGCAGGCGCTCGCTGGCCTCCGTCGGCAACCTCTCCTCGGCGTCCGTCCTGCACATCCTGGGCTCCGTCCAGGAGGCCGGCCCGCCGCCGCCCGGATCGGTCGGGCTGATGCTCGCCTTCGGTCCGGGCTTCGCCTCCGAACTCGTCCTCCTGCGGTGGTGACCTCCATGACCTGGTACCTGATCCTCATCGGCCTCGTCTGCGCCGAGCGGCTCGCCGAACTCCTCACGGCGCGCCGGCACACCGCGTGGAGCCTCGCGCGCGGCGGCGTCGAGCACGGCCGCGGCCACTATCCAGCGATGGTCGCCCTGCACTCCGCCCTGCTCGCGGGGTGCGTGCTGGAACCGCTGCTGGCCGGCAGGCCGTTCGTGCCCGCGGTCGGCTGGCCCGCCCTCGTCCTGGCCCTCGCGGCCCAGGGCCTGCGCTGGTGGTGCATCCGCACCCTCGGACCGCGCTGGAACACCCGGGTGGTCGTCGTGCCCGGGCTGCCGCTGGTCGCCGGCGGACCGTACCGGTGGCTGCGCCACCCCAACTACGTCGCGGTTGTGGTGGAGGGGTTCGCACTGCCGCTGGTGCACGGCGCCTGGCTGACCGCGCTCGGCTTCACCGTGCTCAACGCGGTGCTGCTGCGCGTACGGATCCGCTGCGAGGACGACGCCCTCGCCGGGGCGGTCGCGCGCCAGGCGCCGGCATCGGCGACGACCGGCGGCGTGCGGTGATCGACCTGCTGATCGCGGGAGGCGGGCCGGCCGGGCTGGCCACCGCCATCCACGGGGCCCTGGGCGGCCTGGAGGTGGTGGTCGCGGAGCCGCGGCCGACACCCATCGACAAGGCCTGCGGGGAGGGGCTGATGCCCGGCGCGGTCCGCCGCCTGCGCGAGCTGGGCGTGCCCGTGGAGGGGCACCCGTTCCACGGGATCCGCTACGTGGACGGCGTGAACGGCCGCCACGCGGAGGGGCTGTTCCGTTGCGGCCCCGGGCTCGGTGCCCGGCGGACCGCGCTCCAGTCCGCGCTGGCCGGACGCGCCGCCGCCCTCGGCGTCCGGGTCGTCCCGCGGCGGGTGGACGGGGTCGTCCAGGACGGCGACCGCGTCCACGCGGCCGGGCTCACCGCGCGCTACCTCGTGGCGGCCGACGGGCTGCACTCCCCCGTGCGGCGCGGACTGGACCTGGCGGCCCCGCCGGTGCCCGGCCGGCCGGCGCGCTACGGGCTGCGCCGCCACTACGACCTCGCGCCGTGGAGCCGGCTCGTCGAGGTGCACTGGGCGGACCGGTGCGAGGCGTACGTGACCCCGCTGGCGCCCGGCCGGATCGGCGTCGCGCTCCTGACCGGCGAGCACGCGCCCTTCGACGTACAGCTCGCCCGTTTCCCGCTGCTGGCCGAACGCCTGGCGGGGGCCGCCGGAACGCCGGTGCGCGGGGCGGGCCCGCTGCGCCAGGGTGCGCGCGTACGGGTGGCCGGGCGCGTTCTGTTCGTCGGGGACGCGGCGGGCTACGTCGACGCGCTGACCGGCGAGGGGCTCACCCTGGCCGTGACCGCCGCCGGGGAGCTGGTGCGCTGCGTACGGGAGGGCCGGCCGCAGGCGTACGAGCGGGCCTGGCGGGAACTCTCGCGCAGCTACCGCACGTTGACCGCCTCCCTGCTCTGGGCCCGCCACCGGCCCCCGCTCGCGCGGCGGATCGTGCCGCTTGCGGCGCGGCTCCCGCGCGTGTTCACCGGGGCCGTCAACCTCCTGGCGTGACACGGCACCCCGCGCACGGGGCGCGGGGTGCCGGTGCCGTACCGGAGGGGCCGGCCGGTTCTAGGCCGAGCGCTGCTGACGGTTCCTCAGGGCCAGCCCGGCGAGGACGGCGCCGGCCGCGGCGCAGAACACCGCGATGACGCCCGCCCAGGCCAGCGACCCGCCCACGGCACCCGACAGGGGGTCGTAGTGCGCGGCGCCGGCGAACACGTGCAGGGCGACGACGCCGAGGGCCGTGACCGCCCCCGCCCGCCACACGAGCGGGGTGTCCCGGGCCGCGAGCACCGCACCGGCGCCGAGGCACAGGAGGGTGACGACCAGGGGCAGGAAGCCCGCGGGGGAGGCGGAGGAGAGCGCCGTCAGGTCGGCCGGGAGGTGGAGCGCACCGCTGACCAGCAGGGCGAGCGCCACGGGCCAGCGCAATACGTGCCGCAGGGCCGGGGAGGCCTCCGGCCGCTCGGTGGGGGCCTTTCGCGAGCGGGGCGGCGCCTGGGCCGCGGGAGGGCGGGTCCGCGGTTCCGCGTAGGGCGCGGGGCGGGCGGGTGTTTCCGCGTACGGGGCGTCGTGCAGCTCGGTGTACCCGGGCTCGTACGGCTCCGCCGGCGGCTCCGCGCCCTCTCCGGGCCGTTCCGCGGACCCGGCGGGCGCGCGTTCCGGCGCACCGGACCCGTCGGGTTCGCCCGCGCCGAGGATGGTCACCAGCAGGGCCACGTCCTCGATGGACCGGCCGACAGCGGCGGCGCGCAACGTGATGTCCGCCTCCACCACCTCGTGCGGGTGCTCGCCCAGGAGAGCGACCATCTGCCGGACCTCGTCCACGGGCCGGGTCACGGCGGCCGTGCGAAGCGCCTCGTGTCCGGGGTTGGGCGACTGGCCGGTGTCCTTGAGGAGGCTCACCAGCGCGGTGACCTCTTCGAGCGGGCGGCAGGTCGCCGCCGTTTCCAGCAGGGTGCGCACGGGCTCCTGGCCGGGAGCGTCCGGTGCGGTGGTGTCGGGGATCCCGTGGCGGTCTTCGTCGTCCGTTGCCGCGAGGGTGATGGGGTCATTCATGGAAAGCTCCGTTCGCCGACGCGCGGGTCTACACATCGCGCGCCGGTCATCGTGCGTCATGGGAAGCGCACGCTTTGTTACATTTAGTGTCACTTCTGTTCACTGCGCCATTCGGGGCGCGCAAACGGGGGACTCCCCTTGGGGGCACCGGGCTTTACGGGGAAAGGACGTCAGCCGTGCCCGTCATGCGTCTCCTCTCCCGCCGACGGGCCCGCGCGCTCGCGGCGGCGGTCCTGTCCCTCCTCGCCGCCGCCGCGCCGACGGCGGGCGTCGCACCCGGTCCGCGGCAGCCCGTGGTGGAGACCGACCGGGGGGCGGTCCGCGGCCGGGCGCACGGCGCGTACGACACCTTCGAGGGCATCCCGTACGCCGCTCCTCCGACGGGCCCGCTGCGCTGGCGGCTTCCGGAACCGGCGCCCGCGTGGCCGGGCGTCCTGGACGCCCGGGCGCCCGGCTCCCGCTGCGTGCAGCTCCCGCCGCTCGGGCCCGGCGGCCCCAGCGGCTCCGAGGACTGCCTGTTCCTCAACGTGACGGCGCCGCCGGTGCGCGGCCGGGGGGCGCCGCGGCCCGTCATGGTCTGGTTCCACGGCGGCGGCTTCCAGAACGGCGCGGGCGATCCGTACCGGCCGGACCGGCTCGCCGTCCGGGGCGACGCGGTGGTCGTCACCGTCAACTACCGGCTGGGGATCTTCGGGCTGTTCGGTCATCCGGAGCTGGGCGGGGCCCCGGGCTTCGCCCTCGCCGACCAGCAGGCGGCGCTGCGCTGGGTACGGACGAACGCGCACCGCTTCGGCGCCGATCCGCGCAACGTCACCGTCTTCGGCGAGTCGGCGGGCGCGCTGAGCGTGTGCGCCCACCTCGTGTCCCCGGCCTCCGCGGGCCTGTTCCACCGGGCCGTCGTGCAGAGCGGTTCGTGCTCGACGACGATGCCGCCCCGGTCCCTGCTGCCCACGCTCGGCACGTACGAGCCCTTCACCCCCGAACGGAGCACGGTCGAGGCCGGGGCCGCGGCGGCGGTCCGGCTCGGCTGCGGCGGGCCGGCGGACGGGGCGCCCGGCGTCGGGGCGGGGGTGGCAGGAGCGCCGGGGCCGACGGGACCGGCCGGAGCCGCGGGGCCGGTGGGCGCGGTGGACTGCCTGCGGCGGCTGGACGCCGGCGCGCTCGCCACTCCGGAACTGATGGGGCGGTTCTCGCTGGTCCCCTACGGCAACGCCGCGCTGCCGACGGAGCCCCGGCGGGCGCTGCGCGAGGGGCGCTTCCACCGGGTGCCGGTCGTACAGGGCACCACCCGCGACGAGATGCGGGTCTTCCTGGGGCAGACCCTGGCGGCGTTCCCGGTGCCCGACCGGGCCGCCTACCGGGCCCGGCTGGAGCAGTCGTTCGACGCCGGGACCGCCCGCGCGGTCGAGGCGGAGTACCCGGCGGCCGCCTACCCGAACCCTGTGGTGGCCCTGGCCACCCTGCTGTCCGACGCGTCCTTCACCTGCCCGTCGCTGCGGGACGCCGAGGCGCTGGCCCGGCACGTGCCGACGTACGGCTACCTCTTCGCCGACGGCGACGCGCCCAACGCCACCGGGCTCGCGGAGGTGCCGGGGCTGCCCTACGCCGCGTCGCACGGCTTCGAACTCCCCTACCTGTTCACCTCCGTGCCGCTGGCGGCGCCGCAACGGGAGCTCGCGGACCGGATGACCGGCTACTGGACGGCGTTCGCCCGGACCGGGATCCCCGCGGCGCAGGGCGCTCCCGCCTGGCCGCGGTACCGCTCGCCGGCCTCCGTGCTGAACCTGGCGCCGGGGGCGGGCGGGATCCGCCCCGTGGACGCGCGGACCGCACACCACTGCGCGCTGTGGGACGCGCGGTGGCCGGCCGCGACCGGCTCCCGGTAGCCACCGGCCGGCGGGTAGCGGGCGGCCCCCGTTCGCGCCCGACGCCCGCCCGCGTCCCGGGCGGCCGGGTCGCCGCGTCCGGTTCTTCTTCCCGGACAGGGCGGGGTGGGTGCGGGTGCCGTGCCCTCGCCGGGGGTCGCGGCGGCCGCCTCGGCCCGGGCCTTCAGCGGCCCGCGCCCCTGCCGGACTGGCCGAGCCCCGATCTCGCCGTGCTCCGGGCCCGGCTCGGCGGCGCCGCGGGCCCCGGCCCGGACGGCCCCGCCGTCAGGTGAGGGCCGCTGACGCCCAGGAGGCGGCGACCAGGCTGCGCTCCGCCGCCGACAGGTGGGCGGCGGCCGCCAGCCAGGCCCGGGCGTAGCCCTCGGCGGAGGGGTCGCCGAGGCGGCCGAAGACGTCGCGGGGCCGTCGGTCGGCCTCGGCGGCCAGCGCCGCGGCGCAGTCCGCCGCCGCGGTGAAACCGGCCCGGCGCAGCGGCCCGTATCCCGAGCGGTGGTCCTCGCCCCGGGCGGACTCCGCCACGGCGCGGCGGCCTCCCGCGACGCCGGCTTCCAGCAGGCGGCGTACGCGCCACAGCGGGGAGTCGGCCAGCGGGTCCGGGCCCGCCGGGGCGGGGGCCGGGGCGGCGTCCGGGGCGTGGCCCGCCTGCGGGAGGTGGTGCCCCTGGAGGCGGTCGTAGCCGAGGTCGGCGCGGCCGAGCCATTCCTCGGGCAGCCGCAGGGTGTGGTCGGCGCCGGGTACGGGTCCCACGGCGAGGGGCCGCAGGGTGGCGGCCCGGTCCAGGTCGGGGCGGCCCAGGACCCGGATCCGCAGTCCCGGGCGCCCGGCGAGGCGGCGCAGGTTGTCCGCGTGCGGGAGCTCCGGGTGGGGGTGCGCGGCGCGCAGCCGGAGCAGGGGCCCGTCCGGCCGGGCCTCGCGGACCAGGAGGTGTTCCCCGGCGGCGCCGACGACGGCCACGTCGCAGCCGAGCAGGGCGGGTTCGGCGCCGTCCGGGTCGGCCAGGCCGTCGGCGACGGCCTCGGCCGCCGGGCGGGCGAAGAGGGCGGCGGCGGGCCCCTCGCTCCAGGGCGTGCCGGGCAGCGGGGTGGCCTTGACCGCCCGTCCGGCTCCGAGTCTGCCCTCCGGGGAGACCGTGGCACCGGCGATGCGCAGACCCCCGCGGGCCAGTCCGGCGTGGTCGAGGGCGGCTCCGCCCAGGGCCACGGAGGCGGAGCCCGCGCCGCGGGCCCGGGCCAGGCCCCCGGGGCGTACGTCGGCGACCGAGTAACGGGCGCCGTCGGGGGCCAGGAGGTGGGTGACCACTCCCCCGTAGCCGGTGGCGGACAGCACCGGCTCGCGGCACAGGCCGTACACGCGGAGGCTGCCGCCCGGTGCGTAGGCGCGGCGGGACGTGCCGGTCAGCGCCGGGTCGGTGGATCCGGAGGCCAGCAGGGCCGTGGTGTACAGGAGTTCCCGGAAGGCCTCCGTCAGGTCGCCGAGCCGCTGGGAGGCCTGCCGCTCGCGGGCGGCGCGCAGGCCCCGTACGACCCGCAGGGCGGCCGCCTCGGCGCGCGGCAGTGCGGCGAGGCGGGCGGTGTGTGCCGCGCGGAGGAGTTCGGCCTGCACCACGGCGCCGCCGGCGGTGGCCCCCGCGGCCAGGGCCTCGGCGGCGGCCTCCCAGAGCGCGCGGGCGGCCGCGGTCCGGGCGCCGGTCAGCGCCCGGGGCGCCGCGGCGTCGGGCGGCGACGTCGGTGCCGGTTCCCCGGCGGGGGCCCCGGGCGCCGGGAGCGGGGCGTCGGCGGGCGGCGGATCGGCCGGCACGGTCTCGGCCGGCGGCGTGTCGGCGAGCGGGGCCGCGCCCAGGACGGCGGCCCGGTGGAGGCAGCGGGGCGCCAGCAGGCAGCCGCACACGGCCTGTTCGGCGCGCGTGACCGTCCCCTCGGGCCCGGGCCGCAGGGTGACGACGGCGTCCTCCCCGAAGCGGACGGCGACGCTGCCGTCCGGCGCGCGGACGGCTGCGGCGGCGCAGCTCGCGGTGGCGGCGTCCAGCTTCTTGCGCAGCCGGGCCGTGAGGTTCTCGACCGCCTCGGCCAGCACTTCGGGGGCGACGGCCGGCAGGAGGGTGTCTGCGCTGCTCAACGGGGTTCTCCACGGAGTCGTTCGCCCACCCAGCGGGCGAGGGCGAGGGGGCTGAGTGCGGCCACGGGCATCCCCGCCGCGACGAGTTGGCCCGCCACCGGGACCGAGTACCGGGGCGTGCCCGCGTCGTCGAGCGCCGCGCAGCCCAGCAGGTGGGCTCCGGAGGCGGCGAGGGCCCGGACCTCACCGAGGAGGCCGCCGATCGGCGCCCCCTCCTCGAAGTCGCTGACCACGACCACGAGGGTGCGGCTCGGCACGGTGATCAGGGAGCGGGCGTGGGCGAGTCCGGCGGCGATGTGCGTACCGCCGCCGACCCGGACCTCCAGCAGCAGCGACAGCGGGTCCTCGACCCGGTCGGTGAGGTCCACGACCTGGGTGGAGAAGGCGAGGAAGTGGGTGGACAGGGTCGGCACTCCGCCGAGTACGGCCGCGGTGAGGGCGGACCAGACGACCGAGGCCTCCATGGAGCCGGAGACGTCGACGACGAGGATCAGCCGCCAGTCGGCCTCCCGGCCGGCGCGGGTGGCGAAGACGGGGTGTTCGGGGACGACGACCACGCCGCCGTCCGGACGCCTGCGGGTGTGCGCGAGGTTGGCGCGCAGGGTGCGGGCGAGGTCGAGGCGGCCGCCGGGGCGGCGGGTGGGCCGCGGGGTGGACAGACCGGACAGCGCGGGGCGCAGCCGGGTGGCGAGTTCCCCGGCGAGTTCCTCGACGAGCCGCCGCACGAGGGGGCGCAGCCGGGCGAGCTGGGCCTCCGGCAGGCCGCCTGCGAGGGACAGTACGGAGCTCAGCAGTTCCACCGAGGGCCGCACGCTCGCCGGGTCCAGGTGGGCGAGTACGTCGGTGCGACCCGTTTCGGCCGCCCGCGCGAGCACTTCCTCCCGCACGTCGGCGCCGAAGAGCGATTCCAGTTCGCCCGACCATTCCCGGGCTGTGGGGAAGGACGCCTCGCTGCCGCCGCCCCGGCCCGCGCCGCTGCCGCCGTCGAGGTCGGCGGCGCCCTCGCCGCGTCCGGCGCCGTACAGCTCGTCCAGCGCGCGGGCGTAGCGGCGGGCCCCCGCGGGGAGCCGGTCGCGCTCGCGTCCGAGGAGCAGGCGCCAGCGGTCGGCGGGGGCGATCCGCCGGTCGTCGGACGCGCCGGGTACGCGGGGTCCGGCCTCGTGCGGCGCCTCGGGGGCCGGGGGCCGGCGGGCCGGGGCGGGCTCGGGACCGTTGGCGGGGGCCGGAGCGGCGGGCCCCGGGGCCGGGAGCGCCTTCAGCGCGGCGAGGCCGGCGGCGTCGGCGGCGGCCCACAGGGCGAGGAGGGCGGGCGGGGCGTCGAGCGCGAGGTCGACGCGGTCGCCGAGACGCTCGGTGACGGTGGCCAGCAGCCGGTCCCGGGCGGCGGGCGAGAGCGCGTCGAAGCCGCCCCGCAGGGCGGGAAGGCGGTCCAGGAAGGCCGGATCGGCGAGGTGTTCCACCCGGTCCAGGAGCGGCCCGAGGGCGGCCGGGGACGCCTGGAGCAGCGGTCCGGCGGCGGTCAGGAGCCCGCCGAGGCGGCGGGTCAGGGCCCGCCGGCCGTCGGGGCCGGCCGCACCGTCGATCCACCCGGCGGCCCGGTCGCCGAGGTCCGCGGCGGGGTCGAGGTCGAGGAGGACCCGGACGGCCAGGGCGGCGCCCTGCATCAGCGGCGACGCGTCCCGGGCCAGGTCCGCGAGGGCGGCGTCGGTGCGCAGGCCGAGGTGGAGCGCGGCGGCCCGGTCCGCGAGCGCGACCAGGGCGGCCGCGTCGGCGGGGTCGTCGCTCCCGGCGAGGCCGGGCAGGGAGCGTACGGCGGCTTCGAGCAGGTCACCGGTGAGCGCGGCGGCGGTGGCGCGGGTCTCCGCGCCGGTGCCGGGGAGGTGGCCGCGGTGCAGAGCCTCCAGGAGGTCGAGGGCGTCGAGGAGTTCGGGCAGCGTGGCGGTCTGCGGCAGGACGGAGGCCGCCTCGTGGAGTCGTACGCCGACCAGTTCGGGCAGGTCGCAGCGTGCGGCGGCGGCCAGCCCGGCGAGGATCCCGGCCGGGGTCGGGCCGCCGTCGGCGGCGGCGCGGCGGGCGGTGTCGCGCAGGGTCCCGGCGGCCGCCTGGGCGGCGGTGACACCGCGCACCCCGGCGAGGTCGAGCCGCGCCGGGACGGACGGGGTCCAGGCCAGGCGCCACTTGGTTCCGAGGGCGGAACCATCACCCGTGGCGGCGACGGCGACCGGTTCCCCGTACGAGGCGCCGCAGACGGCGAGGCGTTGCAGCAGCACCTCGCGGCGGCCGTCGAGGGGCGAGCGGAGCGGGTCGAGGCGGAGCTCGCGGGGGGCGGGGTCGTCGGGGCCCGGGAGCCGCAGCTCCGCCAGCTCGGCCTCGACCGAGGGGCCGAGACCGGAGCGGGGCGCGTGCGGGGTGATCCGGCCGCGGGAGGTGCCGACGAGCACGGCCTCGAGGGCCCGCGCCAGGGCCCGGCCGCGGCCGAGGGGCTCGCCCTGGCCGAGGACGGTGGTGACGGCCTCGATGAGTTCGCCGCGGCCCGGCGCGGGGAGTCCGCGCAGGACGGCGAGGTCGCAGGCGAGCCGCAGCGCTTCGGCGGCCTCGCCGGTCCCGGCGGTGTGCCGTGCGCGGCGCAGCTCGCGGCAGAGCCGGGTGACGGCGACGGAGGCCGCCTCCCGGACCCGTACGGGGTCGCCGGCGGCGTGCAGGACGGCCTGCTGCCAGAGGGGGTCGCGGATGCCGGCCGGGTACCCGGAGCGGGAGTCGAGCAGGTCGAAGGAGTACGGAACGAGCGAGGTGACGGCGCCACCCCCGGACCCGGCAACGACCCCCGCTGCCCCGCTCACGACGCGGAGGCCCCCGGCCGCCGCGCCACCGGCACCCGGGCCGGGCCCGGTACCGGTACCCCGGGCGGGCACGATGCCGGCGGCTGCCGCGAACGGCGCCGGCCCGGAGACGCCGGCGGTGCCGGCCGCGATGCCGGTCCCGTCGGCGCTGCTGGTACGTCGGGCGGGGGCGGTGTCCGCGACGGGGGCGGGGCGGGCGGAGCCGGTGCCCTCGGCGAACGCCGCCGGGGCGGGAACGGCATCGGCGCCGGAGGCGGAGACGGTTCCGGCGGGCGCCGCGCCGACAGGCCCACGGCACGCGGTACTGACGGGCCCGGCGGGCCCGGCGGCCGGCGCCGGGCCGAGTCCGGCGGCGGGGGCTGCGGCTGCGGCTGCGGCTGCGGCTGCGGGCGTCACCGGGCTGGTGGCGCTGCCTGAGCCTGCGGCCGTGCCGGAACCGGATGCCGGGGCGGTACCTGCGGCCATGCCGGTACCGGCGGCCGAGGCGGTACCGGCGGCCGAGGCGGCCGCGGTGGGCGTCCCGCCGCCGGGCGCGGAGCGCGCGGAGTCGGAGGCCGCGGCGGGCGACTCCGCCCCGGGCGCGACGCCGGTGGGCTCGTGGCGTGCGGAGCCGGTGGGCGCCACCGGGCCGGGAGCGGGGGCCGCGCCTGCGGTGGCGGTGTTCCGGGGCGCGGGGGCGTTGGTGGGGGGCAGGAGGGCCGGGGCGTGGAAGGCGCCGATCACGGCGGCCACCGTACGGCCGCCGGTCGCCGCCGTGGCGATCACCTCGCGCATGTGGGCCTCGCGCGCCAGGTCCGTGGCCGGGACGGCCGCGTCCTCGCGCAGGGCCCAGCCGACGCCGAGCGCGGCCCGGCGTACGGCCTCCGGGGAGCATCCCGGGGCGAGCACCTCGACGGCGCGGTCCCACATGTCCTCGCCGGTGCGGCCCGTCCCGGCAGCGGTCAGGCCGTCCGCGTACGAGCGACCCGCACCCCGGTCGCCGACGGCGGGCCCCGGAGCGAGCGAGTCCGGCTCCGTCTCGGCGGCCCGGGGAACCGGTGCGGACTCCGGGGGCCCGTCGAGGGCGGGCTCCGGCGCCCCGGGCCGGTCGGCGTCCGCCGGGGTACCGGCCCAGGCCCGGGACGACAGCGGGAGGTCGCAGCACAGCACCTCCGCACCGCGGTCGCGCGCCCAGCGGATGGCGGCCAGTTCGGGGGAGAAGTCCGCGAACGGGTAGAACGCCAGACGGCCGTCCTCCCCCGTGCCCGCCAGGGCGACCGGGGCCACCGTCTCCGGATCGGCCAGGTGCTCCAGCCAGGGCTGGAACTCCGTCGGCAGTTCCACGCAGACCACGTCCGCGCCCGAGGCATCCAGCAGGTCCGGGACCACCGCGGCCAGCGCCGGGCTGTGGTGGCGCACCCCCAACAGGTACGGCGCGCGGGACGCCGCCAGCGCGGCGAGCGCGTCACGCGGGTCGGTACGCGGGTCGGTACGCGGGTCGGTGGACGTCATCACAGGCTCCCGCGCAGGTCCCACAGGCGGCGCCACATCGCCGAACCGTCCTCGGCGCGGCGGCGCACCGGGCCGTCCCAGTACCCCAGCAGCCGCGCGTGGTCGGCCGGGTCGTCCTTCCGCACGACGCCCAGCAGATGCCCCGGCAGCAGGTCCAGCACGTCCCCGCCCGGAAGGTACGCGGCGGCGACCCCGAGCGACGCGGCCACCTGCACGGCCTCCGCGGTGGACATGACCGTACCGGGGCGCTCCACGTCCCAGCCCTCGGCGGAACGCCCCGACCTGAGGTCCCGGAAGACGGTGACGAGCGCGTCGAGGACGGCGTCGTCGACGCCGAACGCGGCGCCCGCCCGCTGGACGGCGGCGACCGCCTGGCGGCGGATCAGCGTGGCCTCCGCGTCCGCGTCCGCGATCGGGGCGACGGTCTCGAAGTTGAAGCGTCGCTTGAGCGCGGCGGACATCTCGGAGACACCGCGGTCACGGAGGTTGGCGGTGGCGATGACGGTGAAACCGGGGGCGGCGGAGACCACCGCATCCTGGGTGGCGGTCAGTTCGGGCACGCTGACCCGGCGGTCGGACAGGATCGACACCAGCGCGTCCTGCACCTCGGGCAGGCACCGGGTGATCTCCTCGACCCGGACGACCCGGCCCGTCCGCATCGCGGAGAGCACCGGGGAGTCCACGAGGGCCTTCGCGGTGGGGCCCTGGGCGAGCAGCAGCGCGTAGTTCCAGCCGTAGCGGAAGGCGTCCTCGGTGGTGCCGGCGGTCCCCTGGACGGTGAGGGCGCTGGTACCGCTGACGGCGGCGGCCAGCAGTTCGGACAGCATCGACTTGGCGGTGCCGGGTTCGCCGGTGAGCAGCAGTCCGCGCTCGCCGGCGAGGGTGACGACGCAACGCTCCACGAGGGAGCGTTCGCCGACGAACTTGGGGGCGACGGCCATGCGCGCGGGCAGCCCGTCGCGGCGCTCGGGCAGGGCGAGTTCGGCGCCGTCGCTGCCGCAGACGAAGGTGACGACGGCGCGCGGGGTCAGGGCCCAGCCGGGCGGGCGGGGGCCGGGGTCCTGGGCGGCGAGGAAGGCGAGCTCGGCCGCGTACCGCTCCTCCGCCGGACGTACCTGGCGGGCGGTGGTCTCGGGGGCGGGCTGTTCGGTAAGGGTCATCGGGGTGGTCCTCCGGTGGATGGCTGGGGGGGTGGGATGGTGACGGCCCGTGTGGTGGGTGGTGCCGTACCGCCAACGGAGCGTGGCGGGGCAGGCGGTCGCCGATGGGGCGTCGGGGCGTCGGGGCGTCGGGGCGTCGGGGCGTCGGGGCGTCGGGCAGGGTGGACGGTCGGTCGGTGCGGACGGTACGGACGATCCAGTGGTTCGGATGGGACAGGCGGCCAGGCGGGTCAGGGGGACAGGGGGTCAGGCAGGTCAGGCAGGTCAGGCAGGTGAGGCAGGTCAGGCGGCGGAACCGATACCGGCCTGGTCGGCCCAGAGTCCGCCCGGTGGCCGAGGCAGGCCGCCGGCCGGGCCGGGCCGCCGGGCGACCGGGTCGTACGCCCCTCCGCTCGGACCCCGCCGGGCCCGTGCGGTCGCGGTGTGAACACCACGACCGGTCGGAACCGGGAGCGCCACCCGGGCGACCCGAGGGCCGGCCGGGCCGCCCCGGAACGTTTGCCGGAGCCGGCCCCGCCCCGGCTGACAGCAGGGCGCAACCCCCAGCCGGGCCCGGCCGCCTCCCAGGACCGACCGACGCCAGGACCGACCGACGACGGGACCGGACCGTCAAGGCCCGGCCGACCGTCCTGCCGCCCCATCAGGACCGCCAGACCCGCCAGGACCGGCGGCCCCGCCAGGACCGCCAGACCGGCCAGGACCGGCGGCCCCGCCAGACCCGGCGGCCCCAACAGGCCGCCGGAGTCCGTCAGCCGCGGCGCTTGCGGGTCCGCTTGACCTGGAGCTGCTCGAAGCGCGGGCCGTCCCCCTCCCGGACCCGTGCCCAGGCCCGCCGGTACAGTTCCGCGGCCGGTTCTCCCGGGACCAGTGCGCCCAGCGCCGGCCTGCCGCCCGGCGCCAGCCCGTACAGCGGAAGCTTCCACTGCTCCAGCGGCAACACCGGTGAGGACTGCTCGCTCCACCCGCCCGGCAGGAACAGCGTGCGCCCCGCCCGGCTGCGGTTGGCCGTCACCACCAGGTCGGTGGCGGCCAGTTCCGCGCGGGCCCCCTTGAGACGGGCCGGCTTCCAGCCCGTCCAGCGCGCCGTGTTGCGGTCGGTGGGATCGGGCATGGCCAGCAGCGCCAGGTACAGGGCGGCCGCGTCGGCACCGAGGCCGTGGGCGGCGGAGACCTCCGCCACCAGCTCCGGCACCGAGCGGCTCGCGTCCTGCGGCCACCACGTGCCGTCCGCGTCGGTGGTCCCCGCCGCCGGCGTCCCCGGGTCGGCGAGCAGCGCGGCGAAGCGCGGGTCATGCACCGCCCGCAGCGCCACCTCGAGGCCCGAGGGGTGCTGGTCGGTGTCGCGCAGCATCGGCAGGTACGGGTCGGAGCCCGTGGAGTCCAGCAGGGACGTCCGCAGCGCGGGCTTGGGCCGGCCGTCGGCGGTGGGCAGCAGGACGGCTCCGTAGCGCTCGTGGTCCCCGGCGGTCTCGGTGGGGGTGCCCGCCGCCGACCGGAAGTCGGCGAGGCTGGTGTAGGTCCAGAAGCTGAGCAGCAGGTCGGGGGCGGTGAGCCGCTGCCGTACGGCGGTCAGCACGGGCGGCAGCACGGCCCGTACGGGATCGCCCGCGGGCAGCCGGTGCGCGAGCCAGGCCGCCATGGCCACGGTCGCGCACAGGACCGCGGAGGTGAACGGGTCGGTGGCCGGTTCGCGGGGTTCCACGTGGTCGCCCCGGACGGTCCACGCGACGTCGACGCTCAGTTCCCGCGAGGCCGAGGGGTCGAGCAGGGCCGGCAGCGCACGGTGTGCGGGCCACCCGCCGGACACGGCGCGCGCGGCCTCGGTGGCCAGCCAGTCCGGTACGGGTGTGCGCCGGCCCACCCGCGCGTTCCACACCTCCGCGGCGGCGGCCGCGTCCGGGCCCTCGCTCCACAGCCGGGCCGGATCGGCGGGCAGCAGGGCGGCGACCACGGCCCGCCGCAGGTCGAGGTCGAGGTTCCTGAGCTCGTCGCGGGCGGTCGCGGCGTCGGCGGCCTTGAGCCCGAGGGCCGTACGCAGCTCCGTGGGCAGGAAGTTGCGCTCCCAGCCCTCCAGGTGCGGCATGCCCGCGACGACGAGCCGCGCGAGCGCGCCGGAGACTCCGGTGAGGCGGCTGAACTCCTCCGCGGCTTCGGGCCGGAAGGGTGCCGGGCCGTGCGCGGCGGCCGCGGTGAGGAACGCGGACAGCCAGCCGGGGCCGCGCCGCCGGTCGCCGAGCGGGGCGTCCGCGCGCGCGGTGTAGGGGCCGGGGACCTCGAACCGGCCGGTCGGGTCGTGGAAGAGGGCGCCGAACTCGTGTCCGTCGGGGACGGACTCGGAGTGCTCGGTCAGGGCGAGCGCGGCGCCGCCGCCCAGGGCGAGGACGGTGCGCAGGTAGAGGTTGCGGCCGATGCCGTCGGGGGTTTCCAGGTGGCGCCGGTCCAGGTGCAGCAGGACCCGGCGCCACCGGCCGGCGGAGCCTTCGGCCGAGTCCAGGCCGAGCGCGTCGACGGCGGTGAGCAGCCCGGTGAGGGCCGCCCTGTGCTCGTCACCGGCGCCGGGCGCGACGGCGCGGTAGGCGACGGCGGCGGGCTGGTCCAGCAGCCCGGTCCACGCGAGCCCGGACTGCGGGAGCGCCGGTGCGTCGAAGTGGAGCCGGCCGGGGACCGCGGCCTCGTCGGTCCGCGCACCGGCGGCGGCGAGTTCGTGCAGCAGCCGGTGCGCGGAGTCGTTGTCCTTGCCCCAGTGCTGGTAGCCGCGGGCGACGAGCCCGCTCACCGCCTCGCCGATCAGGGCGTCGGCGGGGCCGCGTGCGGCGTCCCCGGTGGCTTCGCCGTCCGCGGTGAGCCGGGCGGCGACGGTGTCCAGGGCCTTCTGCTGGATGAGGGTGAACCGGAGCACCTCGACGATGCCGCCGATCAGCTTGGGTGCGGTGACCTGTGGCAGGGCCGCGCTCACCAGGCCGGGCAGGTCGGTGACCAGTTCGGCCGCGGCGGCCGCCTTGAGGAGGGCGGCGACGGTCTCCCGGTCGGCCGCGCGCAGGGCGGCCGAACCCTCGGGGTCGCGCGGGCGCAGGGCGTACCAGTGGGACAGCGGCGGGAGTTCGACGCTGCCGGTCGCGAAGGCTGCGTGCCCGTGGTCCCCGCGCGAGGTGGCGGTGACCACGCCGTCCGGGTCGGTGAGGCTGAGCTCGCGCCAGTGGTGGGACAGGGCGCGCGGCCGGTCGTCGCCGGGGAAGGTGACCGCGGCCACGGGCGCGTCGTGGCCCTCGGGGACGGTGACGGAACGGCCGGCGGTGTCGCTGCCGTGCCAGCCGCCGCCCTGGAGGCGTACCGCGCGCCAGCCGAGGAGCCCTCCGGCCGGGGCGCCGAGCACCGAGCCGGTGACCTCGGGCGCGGGGCGCAGCCAGGAGCCGTGCCCGGGCAGGGTGGCGGTGTCCGGGTGGCCGTGCAGCGCGTCGGTGAGGAAGGCGGGCATGGAGTTGCGGCCGTAGGCGGGGCCCGTGGGGTCGTACTCGGTCCAGCCGCCGTCGTGGTGCTGATCGCGGGAGCGCCAGACCCAGTACGAGGTGCCGTCGCCGAGCAGCGGCTTCTCCTCGGGCAGCCGGGTGTCGCCGGCGTGCAGGACTCCGGCTCCGGTGGCGCGGCCGCCGCCCGGCAGGGGCAGGCTGATGTGGTCGGACCGCAGGGACCAGTGGTTCCGGTCGGTCTGCAGGGTGATGACGGTGGCGGGCGAGGTGTGCCAGTAGCCCTGGATCTGGCCGGCGCCCCAGGAGGACCAGAAGACGAGCAGTTCGCCGTCGACGTAGTGGAATCCGAGGCGGTGTGCGGAGCCCGTGGGCACGCGCAGGTCGTGGGTGAGGACGGTGGAGTCGGCGTCGATGACGCGGACCTGTGTCTGGTTGGCGACGATCAGGTGGGGCCAGGCCTCGACCACGGTCAGGTCGGACGTGCGGCGGTCCGGCGTGAGTTCGGCGAGGGTGCTCTCCCAGGAGGCCCATTGCAGTTCCTCGAAGAGGCCGCCGCGCAGGGTGCGGGCGAGGGTCTCGGCGAGGTCGGTGGCGGCGGCCGCGGCGACTTCCGCGGGGGCCAGTGCGAGGGCTTCGGCGGGCAGCCAGGTCAGGCGCTGGATGGCGTCGGGGACTCCTGGCAGGCCGGCCGCGGTGGAGTCCGCGGCGACGGTGCGCACCCATCGGGTGAGCAGCGGGCGGCCGCCGGGCGAGGCGGCGACGGCCTGGATGACGTCGGCGCCGCTGGTGGCGTCGCCGAGGGCGTTCAGCGCCCGGTCGAACGCCGGGTGGAAGCGTGCGTCGGCGGCGATGGCGAGCAGGTCGCGGCGCCGGTCGGCGCGGGCCCAGTCGCGGAGGCCCAGTTGGTCGTGGCGGTGTCGCCGGTCGGTCTCGTCCGGGTCGGCGACGGGGAGGCCGAGGGTGAGCAGGAGGTCGAGGAGGTCGGCGTCCTGGACGCCTATGCGCAGTCCGGCCTCGCGGCCGGGGCGGGCGAGCTCGGTGCGCAGTGCCGGGGCGCACCGCTCGGCGAGGGTGAGCAGCGCCGGGAGCGTGGGGTGGAGGCCCCAGCCGGCGTGGCGGGCGGCGTGGAAGCGTTCCAGCCAGCCGGCGGCGCCGTCGGCGCAGCGCTGGTCCGCGGGCAGGTCCTCGGAGATCAGGCCGGCGGTGGCGCCGGACTCCTCCAGGATGCCGAGCCACAGGGCGGTGAGCTCGGTGCTGTCGCCGCCGCCGGGCGGTGTCAGTCCGAGGAGGGTGCCGCGTACGGCGGGAACGCGCCGGGCCAGCGCGACGAGGGCGGTCCGGTGGGCCTTCCACCAGCCGGTCGCGGCGCGCAGGGTGGCGGGCAGCGGCAGCAGTTCGGCGAGGTAGTCCTGCTCGGGCTCGGTGCCCGTCAGGCCGGCGGCGCGGGCCAGGCGGCGCAGTTCGGTGGCGGCCTGGGCGGACGGCGGCAGCCCGCCGGCGGTCCGGCGCACGCACAGGCGGCGGAAGCGTGCGTGGGCTTCGGCGGGGGTGACGCGGGCGGTCAGGTCCTTGCCGTAGCCGGTGAGCACCTTCACCGGCAGGGCGCCGGCCAGGGCGAATTCGAGGAAGACGGCGTCGAGGCGGTCCTCGTCGACGTCGAGGCCGTGCTGGGCCTCGGCGGTGCGGGCGCGGCCGAACAGCTGGGAGGCGTAGGTGGCGTTCTCGACGGCGAGGAAGGTGCGGGCGGCCTGTTCGTAGAAGACGGGGAGGAAGTGCGGGACGGACGCGGCGAGCCGGCCGGCGAGTTCGTGGCAGGCGTCGAGGGCCGCCTTGGGCTTGGTCTTCGCCTGGCGGGCGAGGCGGTCCAGTTCGGGGACGACGGCGAGGGCGTGGTACCCGTCCTCGGGGTGGTGCACGAGGACCCACTCGGGGAAGCCGAGGGCCTGGCGCCGGCCGAGGCCGACGACGGGCGGCTCGTCTCCGTCGCGTACGAGTCCCAGGAACCCGGCGGCCAGGTCCTCGGCGGCGCCGAGTTCGGCGGCGGCGAGCCGGACGACGACGCGGTCGTCGCCGAGGGCGGGGTGCCGGTAGGAGCGTGCGGTCAGTTCGACGGCGGTGGGGCCGCCGCCGGTGGTGCCGGGCGGCAGCACGGCACCCGCCGCGAGCAGCAGTGCGGCGTCCTCGCCGGCCGCGGTTCCGTTGGCGGCGTTGCCGCCCGCAGGCCCGGTGGCGCCGGTCGCGCCCGCGGCGTCCGTTCCGTCCGTGTGCGTCTGGTGGTCGTTCACGCGTCCCCGCCCTCCTCGATCTTGCGCCCGGCGTACAGCGCCGCGGCCATCCTCATGCCCTCGGACCAGGCGACCGGTCCGACCTCCGCCAGGCGTACGGCCCGGCCTTCCTCGTCGTGCCAGTTCAGGCCGCCGGTGCTCGTCTCGTCCTCGTAGTAGGGCTCGCCGATCCACACGGCCGCCTCGACGGCGCGGCCGCGGCCCGCGTCACGGACCTTGCAGGTCGCGTATCCGCCGGAGACCCGGTAGCCGAGGCCCGTGGCGCGGGCCGCGAGGCCGAAGCGGGTGGCGAAGACGCCGCCCGCGTAGTCGCGGACCTCGGTCGCGTTCTCCGCGAGTCCCCCGGGCTTGTTCCAGGTGGCCCGGTGGATCTGTTCGACCCGCTGCTCGATGCCCAGTTCGGCCGCGAATTCCCGTACGTCTTCCAGGTCGGGCAGCAGCACCGGGTGCGGCAGGGTCACCGTGCGCGGGGAGAGGCGGACCGTCTCGCCGTCGAGGTTGACCACCTTCAGCTCACCGGTGGCGGTGGCGTCGCGCAGGAAGCCCGCCTCTTCCGGGTCCTCTCCGACGACGGCCAGGTCGCGCAGGGCGCGCTGCCAGGCCTCGTCGGGCCAGACCCGGGCGATCAGCGCGGTCGGCACCGGCAGTGAGGACACCATCCAGGCGTCGACCTGGGCGACGCAGGACGCCTCGTGCCGGTCGAGCCATTCGGCGAGCCGGCGCAGCCGGTCCACCTCGGGATGGTCCTTCAAGGCCTTGGGCAGTGTCTTCAGCTGCCTCCCGCTCGCGCGGCCGCCGGTCGACCGCGCCGCCACCCGCCCCTCCACCAGGGCGATTTCGTACCCCTCGCCCGCTGCCAGCCATGCCATCCGTCCGCACCTCTCCCGCGTGTCCCGCCCGGTTCCGCGCAGCTTCGTGCAGGGGGGTGGGACCCCCCTGAGCTGCGGTATGCCGGGAGACTAGCGAGGGCCACTGACAACACCCTCCGGAGGGTCGCGGTCCGGTTGAATGTCCGGTTCTGGGTAGGCTCCCGGGGACATTGACGCGGAGTCGGGTTTGGGGTGGGGTCATGGTTCGTCAGATACGCGTGCCGGGTGCGGTGCTGGCCGCGGGGCTGCTGCTGGCCGCGGCGGGGTGTTCCGGGCCGGTGGGGACGGGCCCCGACGGGAAGCCGCCCTCCTCGGACGGGACGGCGGCTTCCCCGTCGGCGGACGGGGGCCAACCGGCGGACCCCGGGAAGCCGGGCGGCGGCGGCGAACCGGCGGGCGGCGACGTCCTGCCGGGCCTGGTCACCGTGGCCGTGGCCCGTACGCAACTGGCCGCGCTGAAGGTCGCGCCGGTGGGCACGATGGCGGGGTACAGCCGGGACAGGTTCACGCACTGGTCCCAGCAGGGGAACAAGTGCGACACCCGCGAGACCGTCCTCAAGCGCGACGGCGCCGACGTCAGGCAGGACGGCGAGTGCAAGGCCGTGTCCGGCAGGTGGAAGAGCCTGTACGACGCGGTGGTCGTCACCGACGCCGGGAAGATGGACATCGACCACGTGGTGCCGCTGGCCGAGGGGTGGCGCTCGGGCGCCGCCGGCTGGGACGCCGCCCGGCGCAAGGCCTTCGCCAACGATCTGACCCACCCCCAGCTGGTGGCCGTGACGGCGGCCTCCAACCGGTCGAAGGGCGACCAGAGCCCGGACCTGTGGCAGCCGCCGGACAAGGCGAGCTGGTGCCAGTACGGCCGGGCCTGGACCACCGTGAAGTCCACCTACGAACTGACCGTCACCGAACCGGAGAAGAAGATGCTCACCACGATGCTGGACACCTGCGCCTCATGAGCGGCGCGACGCCCTCGCCCCGCCGGTGGCAGGACGAGGCGAAGGCCGGTCCCGGCGGCGCGATGACGGACGAGGTGGGCGTCATCACCGGCCCGCTCACCCTGCGCACGACGGAACAGGACGGGGGCCTGGTCCGGTTCGACATCCAGTACACCGACGCGGACGAGTGGTACACGCTGACCGGCAGCCCGCTCCCCCACCACGGCGACCCCGCCGGACTGCACGCGGCCGCCCTCGCCGCGGTCCGGGCGGGCGGCGGGGCACAGGCCCCGGGGACCGGACCCGTCTGACGGTGCGCCGGGGCGGAGTCGGTGTCACGGCCCCCCTGGCCGCGATCACCGGGCACGGCCTCACCGGCTTCACCGAGCGGGAGGCGGGCGGGCGGACCGGCTGCCCCGCCGGCCTTCCGGGAGGGGAGGGACACCCGGGCCCCGCTCACAGCACGGCGACGCCCAGCGGCCGGTCCCCGGCGGTCACGCGGCGGGTGGCGCCCGAGTCCAGGTCGACGACCGTGATGCCGTTCCAGTACCCGCCGCGGGTGAACCCACCGGTGACGTAGGCGGTGCGGCCGTCCCGGGAGACGGCCACGTCCTCGTGCGGGCCGTCGAGCGGGAACACCCGCTCCGTCCCGTCCGCGGCGCGCACCGTCAGCGACGGGCCCTCACCGTCGCCGGGCTCCACCGCCCCGGTGCCCACCACCAGGAGCCGGCCGTCGGGCGTGGCCGTGGCACCGTGCTGGTGGGTGTCGGCGGTCATCGGCTCGACGGTGGTGCGCCCGGTGTGCGGGTCGACCACCGCGAGCCGCTCGCCCTCGAAGGGGAGCAGCAGCTTCCCGTCGGACGGCCGGACGGCCGCGTAGTGGGGCTTGAGCCAGGAACCGAGTCCGCCCTCGGTGCCGTACGGGGCGACCTCGATCCGGCGCGGACGCAGCGAGCCGGCCGGGACGACGGTGACGTCGAAGGAGTCGTGGCCGGTCGCGTACACCTCGGAGCCGTCGGGCGACACGTCCACGTCGAAGGGGCGCCGTCCCACCGAGACCACGGCGGTGACCTCGCGCGTGGCCGTGTCGACCACCTCCAGCACGCCCGTGGTGCCGGGCACGTTGACCCCGACGTAGGCGCGCGTGCCGTCGGGCGAGAGCGCGATGCCCATGCCCCCGCCGCGGTACTCGCCGTCGGCGGCCGGGCCGGTGTCCGTGCGGTAGGGGACGCGGGCCGACCGTTCGCGGGTTCGGGTGTCGACGACGGCGACGCCCTCGGCCGTGGCCACCCAGGCGCGGCCGTCGGCGCCGACGGCCAGCCCGTACGGGGCCGTGCCGACGGGTACGGAGGCCACGGCGCCGCGCGCCGGGTCCACGAAGGTGACGGTGTCGGCTCCGAAGTCGGCGGTCAGGAGCGTGCCCGCGGGCGTCGCCGCGGCGGCCGGCAGCGGGGCGGACGCGGACGGCGCCGGGTCGGGGGAGCCGGGGGCGGCTTCCCCCGGTCCGGCGCAGGCGCCGAGCAACAGGGCGGCGGCGAGCGCCGCGAGCGCCGTACGGGAACCTCGTGCGCGGGGGTTCACCGGCCGGTCCCCCGGTCCTCCGCCGCGGCCCGCACCAGGCGGGCCATGCCGTCGAAGCCTCGGCGCACGGCGTGCTCGTACGGGGTGGTCCCGTCGTGGTCGCCCCGGGCGGGGTCGGCGCCCGCCGCGAGCAGCAGGGCGACGACCTCCTCGTGGCGCGGGCCTCCGTCGCCGAGGATCACGGCCTCCAGCAGGGCGGTCCAGCCGAGCCGGTTGACGTGGTCGACGTCGATGGCGGTCTCCTCCAGCACGGCCCGCACGTACGCGGTGTGCCCGCGTTCGGCCGCCGGGATGAGGGAGATCCCGCCGAACCGGTTGGGCTGCTTCAGGTCGGGGCCGGCCGGCAGCATCAGGCGCATCATGCGGACGCTGCCGGTGACCCCGGTGACCAGCCACGGGCTGTCGGCTCGGGAGTCCGCGGCGTTGGGGTCGGCGCCGGCCGACAGGAGCAGGGCGGCCGCGTCCGTGTGGTCGCCGAGCGCGGCGAGCAGCAGGGGGGTGCGCAGCTCGTCGTCGCGGGCCTCGACGTCGGCGCCCCCGGCGAGCGCCGCGGCGACCGCGTCGGGGTCGCCGCGCCGGGCGGCGTCGAGGAGCGGTCGGTCGTGCGGGTTCATGGTGTTCCTCTCGGCTCCGGGGCGGGAGGGCCGCCTGCGCCCTTCCTCTCCCCCGGTCCATGGTGGTCCCGCGGCGGGCGCCGTCCGGTCCGCCCGGCGGCCGCGGCCCGGGGGCGGACCGGACGACCCCGGGGTCGTCCGATCGGTGGATGTGCCCGGCCTGCCGTCCCGCAGGGCACCGGGCGCGCACCGGCCGCGCACCGCAGGGCACCGGCCGGACCGCCGGGCACCGCCGGGCGCCCGGGCTCAGGCCTCGTACTCGGTGAGGTCGATCCCGTGCACCTGCAGCAGGTGCCCGTACGCCGGGTGGGTGGTGTCGCGCTCGGCCACCATGCCGAGCTTGCGGATGACGTTCTCGGACTCGTCGTTGCCGGCCCGGTTGATCGCCACGACCCGGTCCAGGCCGCGGTCCTGGAGGGCGAACTCCAGGGTGGCGTGGGCGGCCTCGGAGGCGTAGCCCTGGCCCCAGTACTGGCGGCCGAGGCGCCAGGTGATCTCGACGGCGGGCATGACCTCGGGCAGGTACTCGGGCACCGAGAGGCCGACGACGCCGATCAGCTCGCCGGAGCCGAGCAGTTCCACGGCGAACAGCCCGAAGCCCTCCTCGTCCCACTCCTCCTCCATGCGCTCCAGGTCCTCGGCGGTCTCGTCCAGGTCACGGACCGAACCGTCCCCGATCCACCGCATCACCTCCGCGTCCCCGTTGATCTCCGACAGGGGGATGAGGTCGTCGTCGTGCCAGCGGCGGAGGATGAGGCGGGGGGTCAGGATCTCGGTCATGCGGCCCATCCTGCCGAACGCCGCTGCGCAGCGGTAATCGGGTCCGGCATTGCGGCCGTGTTGCAGGTTCGTGGCCATCGCGGCGGGGAGGTTCCCGCAGGTGGGGGTGGGCTTCTACGGTCCGTCGGGAATCGACCAAGGAGTGTCCAGCCATGCCCCTCGACCTGTCGGACGAGAGCCAGTACGACCGTGCACGCCTGCGGCAGTGGGCGCGCGGCCGCGCCCGCTCCGCCGGGGTGGACCGCCGCGACCTGCTCAGGCTCTTCGCGGCGGGGGCCGCCGCGGGCTCCCTGGGCCTGGGCGCGGCCGGCAGCGCCGGAGCCGCCGCGGAGGGGACCGCCGCGGCCGCCGGTTCCCCGGCCCGCTCCGGCGCCGCTGTCGCCACCCCGCCCGGCATCGTCAAGCCGCTGCCGCCCGAGCTGTTCACCGTCCGGGGAACCAACGCGGAGACGAACTTCGCCTCCCTGCGCGGTACCGGGCCGCTGACTCCCGTCGACCGGTTCTTCGTACGGAACCACACCTCGACCCCGCGGATCGAGGCGTCCGGCTGGCGGCTGAGCGTGTGGGGCGACGCGCTGTCCGGCGGCCCGGTGGAGTTCTCCTACGACCGGCTGCGGTCGCTGCCGGCGGTCGAGCGGACGCTGTTCGTGGAGTGCGCGGGCAACGGGCGGAGCTTCTACGCCACGCAGCAAGGCCAGCAGGTGACGGGTACGGCCTGGACCCTGGGCGCGATCGGGGTGGCCCGCTGGCGCGGCGCCCGGCTCTCCGACGTGCTGCGGCGGGCGGGCGTGACCCGCGCGGCCGTCGACGTGCTCCCCCGCGGGCTGGACGACGAGGTGGTCACGAACGGGGTGAACCTGGGGCGGGTGCGGCGTCCGCTGCCGGTGTCGAAGGCCCTGGACGACGTGATTCTGGCGTACGAGATGAACGGCGAGCCGCTGCCACCCGACCACGGCGGGCCGGTCCGGGTGGTCGTTCCGAGCTGGATCGGGATCTCCTCGATCAAGTGGGTCGGGGACGTCGAGGTGAGCGCCGAGCCGCTGTACTCGCCGTGGAACACGGACCTGTACCGGTTGTTCGGGCCCGGTCAGCCTCCGCAGGGCAGTGCGCCGCTGACCCGGCAAACCCTCAAGAGCGCCTTCGAACTGGAGGCGGGCGCGACCCTCCCCGTGCACCGTACGCGGCTGCTGACCGGCCGTTCCTGGTCGGGCGCGGCGCCGGTGCACCGGGTGGACGTGAGCACCGACGGGGGCGCGCGCTGGCAGCGGGCCCGGCTGCACGACGCACCGCGCCGCGGGGGCTGGGTGCGCTGGTCGCTGCCGTGGACGCCGCGGGCCACGGGTCCGGCCGCGCTGCTGGCGCGGGCCACGGACGCCGCCGGGCGGTCGCAGCCCGCGACGGCGGCCCACAACACGCAGGGCTACCTGTTCGACGCGGTCGTGCGCCACCCGGTGACGGTGGTCTGAGCCGCTGCTCAGGGGTGGGGAAGCGGACTTCGGGGGCGGGGAGAGCGCACCCGGCGCGGCGGTGACCGGCGGTGACCGACCGGATCCGGAACTGACCGTGAAGACCGTCCCGAAAAGGACCAGAATGGTTCCGGGGCCACGAGGGACGGAGCGAGCCGTGAAGCTTTCTACGAAGGAGGTCTTCGGGGCTCCGTGCTGGGTGAGTCTGATGGCCCGCGACCTCGGCACCTCCCAGCGCTTCTACGGCGCGGTCGCGGGCTGGACCTTCCGGCACGCCCGCCTCGGCACGGCCTTCTCCGTCGCCGAGCTGGACGGGGTTCCGGTGGCGGGCATCGGCGCGCTCGCGGCCGACCTGGGGGTGGCGGTGGCGTGGACCCCGTACTTCGCCGTCGACGACGCCGACGTGGCCGTGGACCGCATCCGCGAGCGCACCGGCACCATCGCGGTCGGCCCGGTCTCCTTCGAGTCCGGAGGCCGGGCGGCACTCGTCGCCGACCCGGAGGGCGCGGTCTTCGGAATCTGGGAGGGCGCCGTCTCCTCCGACTGGCGCGTGGGCCGGGGCCCGGCACCCGCCTGGCTGGAGCTCCGTACGCGCAACGCCTTCGACGCGGCGATGTTCTACGGCGCGGTGCTGGAGTGGGCCACCGGCCGGTCCGGATGCTGCGAGGTCTCGTACGAGGAGGAGCAGGTGGTCCTGCGGCAGGCCGGCGAGCCCGTGGCCCGCCTCAACAGCGGCCCGGTCGAGGCGGCGGCCTACACCCCGCACACCCGGCCCCGCTGGCACGTGCACTTCCGCGTGCCGCGGCTCCGTCCGGCGGTCGAGGCGGCCGTGGCGCTGGGCGGTCGTACCGTCTCCGCCGTCACCTCCGACGCCACGGAGCGGTGGGTCGCGCTGCGTGACCCGGACGGCGCCCTGTTCACCCTCACCACCTCATCGGCAGCGGATCCCGACCCGGGGCATGACGCTGGGTGACGGTTCGAGATGCGCGCGGGCGGCCGCCCTGCTTCTCTGATTCCGCCCGCTCTCCCCACGGTTCTAGGAGCGATCATGAGCGATGCAGGCGAGCCCCGCGGACGGTCCGGGCAGTTGCGGGCCAAGGCGCAGGAGCTGAACGAGGCCGCCGAGCGGTCCACCGACGCGGACGAGCGGCGGCGGCTGCGCGACAAGGCCCGCCGCCTCCAGGAGCAGAGCGAGCAGGAGAGCCGGATGGACGACCGCGGCATGGACGCGTTGTAGGGCGCCGTTCCTTCCCACCGATCCCGGGCGCATGGAGCAATCGCGTCCGGGTAGCCGCGCGGTCGAAGCATCCGGCGGGCGGCCCCGCCGTCGCGGCCGCGGAGGCACCGACCACGAGGGAAGGATTCACGATGTCGCACGTCGAGGAACACGTCGAGGTGAACGTCCCCCTGCGTACGGCGTACAACCAGTGGACGCAGTTCGAGGAGTTCCCCGCCTTCATGGAGGGCGTCGAGCGGATCGAGCAGCGCGGTGACGCGCTCACTCACTGGGTGACGAAGGTGAACGGCGTGGAGCGTGAGTTCGACGCCAGGATCACCGAGCAGCTCCCGGACCGGCGCATCGCGTGGATGACCGTGGACGGTGAGGCCCGCCAGGCGGGACTGGTCACCTTCGAGCCGGTGGACGCCACCACCACGCGGATCGAGCTGCACATGAACTGGGTCCCGGACGGTCTCGCGGAGAACGCCGCCGACAAGCTCGGCTTCGTCCAGCGGCAGATATCCGGTGACC
The DNA here is from genome assembly GCF_042715295.1 of Streptomyces sp. NPDC058701. Lineage (NCBI taxonomy): Bacteria > Bacillati > Actinomycetota > Actinomycetes > Kitasatosporales > Streptomycetaceae > Streptomyces > Streptomyces sp. NPDC058701. Next base: position 58,975 of record NZ_JBHXSY010000007.1, read on the forward strand.
TGAAGCGCTTCAAGCACTTCATCGAGGCGCGAGGGGTCGAGACCGGCTCCTGGCGCGGCGAGGTCTGAGCGTCATGGTGGACGGAGTGGCGAGAGAAGGCGTCCGGACCGCGTCCCGGGGCGGCACGGGCCGCAACGTCGCGGCCCGGATCGGGCTCACGGCGCGCGGAGTGCTCTACGTACTCGTCGGCGTCCTGGCCGTCCGCATCGCGTTCGGTGAGGGCGGCCAGGAGGCTGACCGGCAGGGCGCGCTGCAGGAGCTCGCGGCGAAGCCGTTCGGTGGTTTCCTCGTGTGGTCCGTCGGGATCGGCATCGTGTGCATGATGCTGTGGCGGCTCTCGGAGGCGGTGTTCGGCGCGGCCGGCCCCGACGGGGGCAAGGCGTCGAAGCGGCTGACGTCGGCCGCGCGGGCCGTGTTCTACGGTGTCGTCGCGTTCTCGGTGCTGTCGTTCGCGGCCGGCGCCGGCGGCGCGTCCGGCGACCAGCAGTCGCGGGACATGACGTCGAAGGCGATGGAGCTGCCGGGTGGTCCCTGGTGGGTGGGCGCGGTCGGTCTGGCGATCGGCGTCGCCGGCGTCGTGATCGCCGTCCAGGCGGCGCGGCGCACCTTCCGCAAGCACCTCGCGATGGACGGGGTGTCTCCGGGGGGCCGCAAGGCGGTCGAGGTCCTCGGCGTCGCCGGCGGGATCGCCCGCGGCGTCGTCTTCGCGGCGGCCGGCGGATTCGTCGTGTACGCGGCGGTGCGCTTCGACCCCGCGGAGGCGAAGGGCATCGACGACACCCTGCGTTCCCTGACCCAGACGCCTGCGGGCCCGTGGCTGCTCGTGGTGGTCGCCCTGGGGCTCGTGCTGTTCGGCGTGTTCTCCTGGGCGATGGCGCGCTGGCGCCGCGTCTGACGACCGCGTGCGAAGGCCGCTGCCGGGACCGTTCGGGGCCCCGGCAGCAGCGGCCTTCGCGTGGGGTTCGGGGCCACCTCAGAGCCGGACGTTCCACTGCACGGTGGACTTCAGGGTGCGGGCGACCTTCGGGTCCCGGACCGAGGGGGTCCGGTCCTGTGCCGTGACCGACAGCCGGTGCGTGCGCGGGTCGAGCAGCCGCAGCTCCGCCACGCGGACCTCGGTGCGGCCCGCGAAGCGGGTCAGTTCCCTGCCGTCGAGGTACCAGCGCACGTCGAGCTGCCGGCCGTCCGCGCCGGCCAGCCGGGGCACGGCCGCCTTCGCGGTGTGGCGGACGCGCAGGGTGCGGTCGGTGGGGGTGAGCGGAGTGACGATCCGCGCGTGCTGGTAGAAGCCGCCGATCATCGCTTCGACCCCGGGCAGGTTGAACGGCTTGCCGAGGACCCGCATGAGGGAGTTGTCGGTGGGCCGGTAGAGCCCGGTGGCGAAGTAGCCGCCGCCCTCGTACGCCCCGACCGTGCCGCCGTCGGGTGACTCCTCGCCGAGCCAGCGGTACCACTTGGCGCGCTGCGCGGCCAGCCGGTCGGCGGGCAGGGTGGTGGAGTTGGAGTCGGCCGGCTCGGGACCGGTGTACTTCTCGTAGTCCGGGACCCCCGGGTAGAAGTATTCGTCGGCGAGTTTGCCCAATGAGTGGCCGGTCTCGTGGATGGCGACCTGGCCGGACTTGGCGTGGTCCGCCGAGGCGGTGGATATGCCCTCGTAGCCCAGGGTCTCGCTGGGCTCGTTGTAGCCCGCCCCGCCGTACTTGGCGCTGTTGGCGAGGACGATCACGAGGTCCGCGGCCGGTGCCTTCGCCACGTACGCGTCGACCTTGGGCTGGTCGATGCAGAGCAGGCGCTCGATCTCCTCGCACCAGAAGTACGAGCCGAGGGCGGTGTCGCGGACGGTGGCCGGATCCGGGTCCCCCGAGACGCCCGACTCCCGGGAGACCGCGTCGACCGTCCACACGTTGAAGAGGTTGCGGTAGGTGGTGTACGGCTCGACGGCCGTCACCTCGGCCCACTTCTCCCGCGCGTCCGTGTGGAACTTCGCCAGTTCGGACGCGGTGTAGCCGTCGCCGACGACGACGACGTCGAGCCGGTCGGCCGTGGACCCGTTGTCGATCATCTTGGCGACATCGCCGTCGGCGGCCCGCTCGGCGGCGGAGAGCCCGCCCGCGGCCTTCGCCCGGCCGCCCGCCGGCACGTCGACGAGGCCCGACCCGGCGTCGCCGCCCCGTTCCGGCCCCGGTACCTCCACCCGGGTCCGGTCCGGTGGGCCGGCCGCGCCGGCGGGCCCGGCCGGCCCGGTGGCGAGGAGCACGGCGGCTGCGCAGGCCGCCGCGACGGCCGTGACGGAACGTCTCACTGGATCCATGAAGTCCTCACCGGGGAAGGGGAGTTAAGTAACGAGTTAAGTCTGCTGAACCAGTTGCTTAAACTAGGTGGCGCGCGGAGGGTGCGCAATGGCCCGCTCCCGCTGAATACTGGGGAGTTCGAGCAACCAGGGGGACTTCGTGGACGAACCGGACCGCATCGGACGCAGGGTTCAACGTATGCGCACCGAACAGGGCTTGACCCAGAAGCAGTTGGCGGACCCCGCGTACACACCCGCCTACATCTCCACCTTGGAGTCGGGCAGGGTCCGCCCCTCCGAGACCGCCCTGCGCTTCCTCGCCGGGCGCCTCGGCACCTCGTACGAGGAGCTCACCACCGGCCGGCCCGCCCACCTGGCCACCGAACTGCGGCTCGCCCTGACCGACGCGCAGCAGACCCTCGCCGACGGCGAGGCCGGCGCCGCCGCCGACCGCTACCGCGGCCTGCTCGCCGAGGCGGAGCGGCTGGGGCTGCTGCCCGAGCAGGCGGAGGCCCAGCTCGGGCTCGGGGACTGCGCCCTGGAGGCGGGCGAACTGCCCGCCGCGGCGGCCCGCTTCGAGGCGGCGGAGCGGCTGCTCGCCGGGGAGCCGCTCCCCCGCCGGGCCCGTGCGGTCCGCGGCCGCGCCGTCGCGCACCTGCTGGCCGGGGAGCTGCGCTACGCGTGCTACCTGCTGGAGTCCGCGATCGACGAGCTGGGCACCAGCGGGCTGGGCGACCCCGAGGCGCTGGTCCTGCTGTACGCCGCGGTCATCGGGCCGTACATCGACATGGGCGCCCACGCCCGCGCCGCACACGCCGCCGAGCTGGCCCTCGCGCTGGCCCCGCGCGTGGAGGATCCGGCCCTGGTTGCGGGGATGCACCGGCAGGTGGCGCGCACGTTCCTCGCCGAGGGGCGGGTGGCCGACGCGGACGCGTCGCTGGCCAAGGCGCAGGAGATCTACGGGCAGCTGCGGCTGCGGACGGACCTGGCGCACTGCCACTGGATGCGCGGCTACGTACAGGCGCAGAACGGGGACCTCGCCTCGGCCGAGCGGGAGTTGCGCACCGCCAGGGACATGCTGTCCGCCCGTCGCGCCGCGCTGTACACGGCGCAGGTGGAGGTGGAGCTGGCGGACGTGCTGCGCCGGCTGGGCCGGCACGGGGAGGCCGCCGGACTGCTCTCGGCCCTGCTGGACCTGGGCGACAGCCACGGCGCCGTCCACGCGGGCGGAGCGCACCGGCTCCTCGGCCTGATGGCCGAGGAGCGCGGGGAGGCCGAGGCCGCCGAGGAGCACTACGTACGGGCGCTGGCGCTGCTGGAGCGCAGCGGCGCCAGCGGGGACCTCGCCGACCTGTGCCGGCTGCTGGGCGACCTGCTGCGGCGGGCCGGCCGGGTCGAGGCGGCGCTGGACGTCTACCGCACCGGGCTCGGGCACCGGTCGGCGCCCGGTACCACCACGCTCGGCCCGGCGCCCGCCGCGCCCGCGTTCGGCCCCGCTCCCGTCAGTGGTTCTCGGTGGGCCGGAGGTCCCGGGGAATGAGGGACCAGGTGGTGGCCGCCGCGGCGACCGCGAGGACTCCCGCCATCAGGAACGCCGGGGTGATCGCCAGGGTGTAGGCGTGCGAGGCGGTGTCCAGCAGCGCCTGGCCGACGGCGCCACCGAGCCGTTCGGCGGTGTGGGCTGCCTCGCCGACGGAGTCGCGCACGGCGGCGGTGCTGGGAGCGTCCAGGTCCAGGGCGGGGAGGTTGCCGCGGTACAGAGCGGCGGCCGTGGAGCCCAGGATGGCGACGCCCATCGCCGAACCGAGTTCGTAGCAGGTCTCCTCGATGGCGGCGGCGCTGGAGACCTCGTCCGCGGGGGCGGCCGAGATCAGCGTGACCGAGGCCACCGTGGTGGCGAGGCCCGCGCCCAGACCCATGATCGTGAGGGCGGCGGCGAAGGCCGGGTAGCCGAGGTCGGTGAACTGCTGGAAGGTCCAGGGCAGCGCCATTCCGGCCGCGAGGACGACGAGGCCCGCGCCGAGCACGTGGCGGATCGCGAAGCGCTGCATCAGGCCCGGCGCCACCATGGAGGCGCAGATGAGGGCGAGCGGCGCCGGCAGGAGGCGGAGCCCCGCCTCCAGCGGGGTGTATCCCTGGCCGTACTGGAACCACTGGGTGACCAGGAAGAGGATCGCGCCCATGCCGACCATGGGCAGGAAGATGGCGGTGGCGGCGACGCTGAACGCGGGCTTGGCGAACAGCCGCACCTGCAGCAGGGGGTTGTCCAGGCGCAGCTGGCGGCGCACGAAGACGGTCAGGGCCACGGTGGCCAGGACCAGCAACGCCCAGGGCAGCGGGTCGGCGACGCCGCTCTTGCCGAGCTGCTTGATGCCGCCGGCGAGGGCGAGCATGCCGACGACGGACTGTCCGACGCCCCACCAGTCCCACGCGCCGGTGGCGCGCGGGGAGCGGGACTCGGGGAGGTAGCGCAGGCCGGCCGCGACGATGACCGCGGTGACGGGGAGGTTGAGCAGGAACGCGGAGTGCCAGCCGTGGTCCTGGACGAGCAGGCCGCCGACGACCGGGCCGAAGGCCATGCCGCCGCCGAAGACGGCCGCCCAGACGGCGAGGGCGAAGGCGCGCTCCTTGGCGTCGGTGAACACGCTGCGCAGGATCGACAGGGTGGACGGCATGATCGCGGCTCCGCCGACGCCGAGGAGGGCGCGGGCGGCGATCACGTGCCAGGCCTCGGTGGAGAACACGGCGATCAGGGAGGCGACGGCGAAGATGCCGAAGCCCGCCATGAGGAGCCGCTTGCGTCCCCAGCGGTCACCGAGCGCGCCGGCGGTGACGAGCAGGCCGGACAGGGCGAGCGCGTAGACGTCGATGATCCACAGCTGCTGGACGGCGCCCGGCTGGAGGTCTCCGACGAGGGAGGGGAAGGCCACGTTGAGGATCGTGGTGTCCATGGAGATGAGCAGGAGACTGCCGGAGAGGATCGCCAGGACGATCCACCGGCGGGGGTCCTGCGAAGGGGTGTGCATGGGATTCCGTTCTGGGTCGTGCACGGGGGGTGGGGCGGGGCGGTTCAGGGGGCCGGGGGCGGCGCCGCGGGCCGTGTCCCGCCGAGGAAGGACGTCAGGACCAGGCGGCCGATCTCGCGGGGGGCGAGGTGCCCGTCGCGCACGCCCTCGGCGGCCGCGTCGAGCAGTCCCCACAGCGAGTACCAGATCCAGTAGGGCGGCAGGTCGCCGCGCAGCCGGCCCAGCCGCTGGCCGAGGGCGAGGAAGGCGAGGGCCCGCCGGTCCTGCCGGTCCACGCCGGCCCGGAACTCGGGATCGGCGAGGACGGTGGCGTCGCGCGTGGTGAAGCCGTAGAGGTGGGCGGCCGGGAGCAGCGCGACGACCAGTTCCTCCAGGGCGGTGTCGAAGGCGGCGCCGTCGGCGGTGTCCGGCAGGTCGACCGGGCCGAGGCAGCCGTCGACCACGCGGATCGCCCGGTCGGCGACGGCCTTCAGCAGGGCCTCGCGGGTCGCGTAGCGGCGGCTGAGCGTGGCGCGGCTGGTTCCGATGCCCGCGGCGATCTGGACCATCGACGCACTGTGGTCGCCGGCCAGGACGCGCGCGGCGCCGTCCAGCAGTTCCTCTTCCTGCACCATGATGAGCCTCCTTCGCCTCGAACGATACAAATATGTCTCACATGAGGCAAGTCCGATGCAGTACCCGTCCACAGCAACCCGCCCCACGGCGAACGGCTATTGAAAATGACAGTCGTTTCCATATACTGCCGGCATGGCACGCAACGAAGTACGCCCGCTCGTCAAGCTCCGCTCCACGGCCGGCACCGGCTACACCTACGTCACCCGCAAGAACCGCCGGAACGACCCCGACCGCGTCGTCCTGCGCAAGTACGACCCGGTGGTCCGCCGGCACGTCGACTTCCGCGAAGAACGCTGACTCCTCCCCCGCTCCCGGAACGAACGAAAGGACCCCCGCCGTGAAGCCCGGCATCCACCCCCCCTACGGCCCCGTCGTCTTCCGCGACAAGGCCGCCGGTTTCGCCTTCCTCACCCGTTCCACCGCCACCGGCGACGGCCGGACCGTCGAGTGGGAGGACGGCGCCACCTACCCCGTCGTCGACGTGGAGATCTCCTCGCGGAGCCACCCCTTCTACACCGGCACCGCCCGCGTCCTGGACACCGCCGGACGGGTCGACCGCTTCCAGCGCCGGTACGGGGGCAGGCCGTGACCCTCCCCGTCGTCATCGTGGGCGGGCTGCACGCCGACGTCCGCCGGGCCGCCGTCCAGGAGCTCCTCGCCGACGTGCCCGGCAGCGTCGCCCTCCACCACGACCTGTCCTCGGCGGCCCGCGGCACCGTACGGCGCATGGTGCGCGACGGCTCCGGGCCGCTGGACTGCGGCGAGACCGGCCTGGTCGACGACTGCGCGTGCTGTGCGCTGCGCGAGGACCTCCTCCCCGCGCTGCGGCGCCTCGCCGCCGGCGGCGGCCACCGGCTCGCCGTGGTGGAGCTGTGGGACTCCGTCGAGCCCCGGGCGATGGCCGAGGTCATCTCCGCCCACGGATGCGCGGAGCTGGAACTCTCCAACGTGGTCACCGCCGTCGACCCGGGGCTGGTGCTGGCGTACCTCGCCAACGGCGACGACCTGGCGGACGCGGGCCTCGCCGCGGCGGCCACCGACCGGCGCACCGTCGCGGACACCTGGGCCCGGCAGCTGGAGTACGCCCCCGTCCTCGCGGTGGCGGGCGACACGCCGGCCGGGGAGGAGGACCGGGCCCTGCTGGAACAGCTCCACCCGACCGCCCGCCGGGCAGAACTCGGGTCGGGCGCGCTGGCGCGGCTGGCGTTCGCGGGCTTCGACACCGCGGCCGCGGCCGCCGCCCAGCACCCGGCCTCCGCGCTCCTGCCCCAGGAGGCGGACACGGCCGGGGTCGCGACCCTCGTGTGGCGGCGGCGGCGTCCCTTCCACCCCGGGCGGCTCCGTGCGGCGCTGGAGGACCTCGCCCGCGCGGCCACCCGCAGCCGCGGCCGCTTCTGGCTCGCCGACCGCCCCGACACCCTGCTGGCCTGGGACTGCGCGGGCGGTGCGCTCTGCGTCGAGGAGACCGGGCCGTGGCTGGCCGCGCTCCCCGACGCCGCGTGGGAGCTGGTGCCCCCGGTCCGCAGGGCCGCGGCCGCCCTGTCCTGGGAACCCGAGCACGGCGACCGCTGCCAGCACCTGGTCTTCACCTCCCCGGGCCTCGACCGCGACGGCCTGACCCGGCTCCTCGAATCCTGCCTGTTGACCGGGGCCGAGTACGCCGCCGGGCGCGACGCCTGGAGCCGCCTGCCCGCCGCCTTCGACGCCCTGCTCCCGCACACGGGCCGGTGACGGATCGGCGGAACCTCCTGGTCCGCGCCCCGCATGCCGGGACGGTGTCCGGGTAGACGCCGAAGCACACTCGGGGAGGAAGCACACATGAGGCACCAGCACAGAGACGCCGGCGTGGACGCGGATGCGGACACGGTCGACGAGGTTCCGGGCGACGGCCGGAACGAGACGGCGGTGGAACGCGCGGACCGCCAGTGGCAGGAGCTGGTCCAGGAGATACGCGTCGCCCAGACGGGCGTGCAGATCCTGTTCGGCTTCCTGCTGACCGTCGTCTTCACCCCGCACTTCCAGGGGCTCGACCAGACGGACAAGACGCTCTACATCATCACGGTGATCCTCGGATCGATGGCCACGGGCGCCCTCATAGGACCGGTCGCCTTCCACCGCATCGTCTCGGGGCGCCGGATCAAGCCCGAGGCCGTCGCCTGGGCGTCCCGGCTGACCTTCGTCGGGATCGTGCTGCTGCTGGCGACGCTGACGTTCGCCCTGCTGCTGATCCTGCGCGTGGCCACGCACAACGCGATCGTGCCCTGGATCGTCTCCGGGGTCCTGGCCTGGTACCTGCTGTGCTGGTTCGTCCTGCCCCTGTGGGCGCGGGTGCGCTACACCACCGAGGACTGAACCGGTCCGGTACGGCCGGCCGGGCTACTCGCCGGAGTGGCGGGCCCTGGCGCCCGAGCGGGTGCGGCCCGCGGTCTGGGCGCGCTGCGGATGGCGGCGCACGTATTCGTGCTCCAGCTCGTTCATCCGCTGCGTATGGGTGACCAGCGCGTCCTCGGACCCGTGCAGCAGGGTCTCGTGGCGCGTGCGGTGGATGGCCTCCAGCTCCTTCAGGAGCCGGCCCTCCTCCAGGTTCCGTGCCGAGGGACCGCCGTCGTGCTCCACCATGGTGCACCTCCTCCAGAAGACCAGCGTAGGACCGTCCGCGCCCCTCGCGCCTGCCCGGAACCCGGGACACGGCACGGGGGGCGCTCCCGTACGTCAGCAGATGCGCGGCAGCTGCTCGCCGATCGGGAGATCGACCACGCGGGTCCCGCCGAGGCCCGTGCGGGCGACGACGAGGCCGGGGTGGGCCTCGACCGCCTCGCCGATGACCCGTGCGTGGCGGCCCAGCGGATGGGCCTGCATGGCGTCGAGCACGGCGTCGGCGTGCTCGCGCGGGACGAAGGCGACGAGCTTGCCCTCGTTGGCCACGTACAGCGGGTCGAGACCGAGGATGGCGCAGGCGTTCGCCACGGCGGGCGGCACCGGGATCCGTCCCTCCTGGATGACGACGCCCGCGCCGGACGCGGCCGCGATCTCGTTGAGGGAGGCCGCGAGCCCGCCCCGGGTGGGGTCGCGCAGCACGTGCAGGTCCGGGGTCACGGCGAGCATGGCCTGCACCAGGCCGCCGAGCGCGGCGCAGTCGCTCTCGACGTCGACGCCGAACTCCAGCCCCTCGCGCACGCTCATGATGGCCACGCCGTGCAGGCCGATCTCGCCGCTGACGATGACGACGTCGCCCGGCACCACCCGCTGCGGGCGCAGGTCCACCCCCTCGGGGATGAGCCCGATCCCCGAGGTGTTGACGTAGATGCCGTCGCCGTGGCCCGCCTCCACCACCTTGGTGTCACCGGTCGCCACCTCCACGCCCGCGGCGCGGGCCGCGGCGCCCAGTGCCTCGGCCACCCGTGCCACGACGGAGATCTCGACGCCCTCCTCCAGGATGAACCCGCAGGACAGGTAGGCGGCCCGGGCGCCGCTCATGGCGAGGTCGTTGACCGTCCCGTTGACCGCGAGGTCACCGATGCTGCCGCCGGGGAAGAACAGCGGCCGCACCACGTAGGAGTCGGTGGAGAAGGCCAGGCGGGCGCCGCCGAGGGTGACGGCCGCGGAGTCGCCCAGCCGGGACAGCACCTCGCCGCCGAAGGCAGGGGCGAAGAGGTGTTCGACGAGCTCCGCGGAGAGCGCGCCGCCGCCGCCGTGGCCCATGACGACGCGCGGGCGGTCCCGCAGGGGTGCCGGACAGGTCCAGCCGGTGATGTCGAGTGCGGTGTCAGGCAACGGGGCTCGCCTCCAGCGGTGCGGCGGTCGCGGCCTGCGGGGCCGGGGTCAGGTCCAGGCGGCGGTACAGGTAGTACGCGGCGCACGCGCCCTCGCTGGAGACCATGGTGGCGCCGAGCGGGTTGCGCGGGGTGCACAGGGTCCCGAAGGCCTCGCACTCGTGCGGCTTGAGCAGCCCCTGGAGGACTTCGCCGCTGCGGCACTCGGCCGGCTCCAGGGTCTTGATGCCCGTCACCGAGAAGCGCTGCTCGGCGTCGTACTCCCGGTAGCGCTCGGAGAGCCGCCACCCGCTGTCGGGGATGACACCGATGCCGCGCCAGGCACGGTCGGTGACCTCGAAGACGTCCTCCAGCATGGCGAGGGCGGCCGGGTTCCCCTCGGGGCGGACGGCCCGCGCGTAGGCGTTGTCGACGGTGTGCTCGCCGCGCTCCAGCTGGTGCACGGCCCGCCGTACGCCTTCCAGGATGTCCAGCGGTTCGAAGCCCGTCACCACGATCGGGACCCGGTGGCGCTCCGCCAGGGCGGGGTACTCCCCCGTTCCCATCACGCTGCACACGTGCCCGGCGGCCAGGAAGCCCTGGACCCGGCAGCTCGGCGACCGCATGATCGCCTCGATCGCGGGCGGCACCCTGACGTGCGAGACCAGCAGGCTGAAGTTGCGGATGCCCAGCTTCTTCGCCTGGTGGACGGTCATGGCGTTCGGCGGGGCCGTGGTCTCGAAGCCGATGCCGAAGAAGACCACCTCGCGCTGCGGGTTCTGCTGGGCGATCTTCAGGGCGTCGAGCGGGGAGTACACGACGCGTACGTCGCCGCCTTCGCTGCGCACCTGGAAGAGGTCGCGGCCGGTGCCGGGGACGCGCAGCATGTCGCCGAAGGAGCAGAAGATCACGTTCGGGCGGGAGGCGATCTCCAGCGCCTTGTCGATGACCTCCAGCGGGGTGACGCACACCGGGCAGCCGGGCCCGTGAATCAACTCGACCTGTTCGGGCAGGAGTTGGTCGATCCCGTGCCGGATGATGGTGTGGGTCTGGCCGCCGCAGACCTCCATCAGGGCCCAGGGCCGGGTCACCGTGGCGTGGATGTCGTCGAGCAGCCGGCGGGCGAGCTCGGGGTCCTGGAACTCGTCGATGTACTTCACTTGCGGACCTCCTCCTGCGGGGTGCCTCCGGCGGGCCGGCCGGCCGGGGTGTCGCCGAAGGGCCAGTCACCGCCGCCGGCTTGCGCGGCCTGCTCCCACGGGTCGCCGAACTCCTCCTGCAACATGCCGAGCTGGGCGAAGAGTTCGAGCGTCTGCTTGGCCGACTCCTCGTCGAGGCGCTGCAGGGCGAACCCGACGTGGACGATGGCGTACTCGCCGACCTGGAGGTCGGGCAGGTACTCCAGGCACACTTCCTTCTGGACGCCGCCGAAGTCGACGGTGGCCATCCGGGTCCCGTCCTTCTCCCCGATGTCAAGCACTCTGCCGGGTACCGCCAGGCACATGGGGTTCTCCTTGCTGTGGGTGGTGATCCGTGGCGTGGGCCGCCACCATGAGCTGGCCGAGGGACAGCCCCCCGTCGCCCGGGGGGATCCGGTTGTGGCGCAGGACGGTGAAGCCGTCGGCGCGCAGGGCGCGGGCGCAGGCGGAGGAGAGCAGGGTGTTGGCGAAGACCCCTCCGGTCAGAGCCACGGTGTCCGGGCCGTGGGCCGCGCGGGCGAGGCCGCAGAGGGTGACGACGAGGGCGGCGACGCCGGCGTGGAAGCGGGCCGCGATCACGGAACGGGCAAGGCCCGCGCGGACGTCGGCCACCACGGCGGCCAGGACGGGTGCCGGGTCCGCGGTGAGCGGTCCGGCGGCTCCGCCCACGGGCGGGCGGAGGGCGAAGGCGTACCCGGTGGCGGGACCGGACCCCGCACCGAGCGCCGGGCCGGAGTCCGGAGCGGGTACTCCGGGGGCGGGTGCGCCGAGGGCGGCGGACTCCAGCTCGATCGCGGCCTGGGCCTCGTACCCGGCGACCTGGCAGACGCCCGCCAGGGCCGAGACGGCGTCGAAGAGGCGACCCATGCTGGAGGTGGGAACACAGTTCAGGTTGCGGGCCAACTGGACTTCCAGGACGCGCAGTTCGTCGGGCGGACAGGCTGCCGTACACGGCAGGTCGGCGCTCCAGGCGAGGCCTGCGGCCCGCAGGTGGGACAGGGCCATCCGGTACGGCCGGTGCACCGCGGCGTCTCCGCCCGGCAGGGGCACGTACGCGAGGTGGGCGAAGCGGGTGTACCCGGCGTAGTCGGCAAGGAGGAACTCGCCGCCCCAGACGGCGCCGTCGTCGCCGTAGCCGGTGCCGTCGAAGGCGACGCCGATGACGCGCCGGGTGCCGTCCAGACCGTGTTCGGCCATCGCGGAGGCGACGTGGGCGTGGTGGTGCTGGACGCGGACCAGCGGCCGGCCCGCCGCGGCGCCCTCGGCCCACCGGCCGGAGCGGTAGCCGGGGTGGCGGTCGGCGGCGAGGAGCCCGGGGGTGACGCCGGTGATGGACTCCAGGCGGTGCCCGGCGCGTTCGAAGGCGTACTGGGTCGCGAGGTCGCCCATGTCGCCGATGTGGGCGGACAGCCATGCCCGGCGGCCTTCACCGAGGCAGAAGGTGTTCTTCAGGTCTCCCCCGGCGGCGAGGGCCGCGGGCACCGGGACCGGAAGCGCGACCGGCAGCGGGGCGTACCCGCGCGAACGCCGCAGGGTCAGCGGCTCGCCGTCGCAGACGCGCACCACGGAGTCGTCACAGGGCACGTGGATCGGCCGGTCGTGGGTGAGCCAGGCGTCGGCGAGGCCGGCGAGCCGGTCCAGGGCCTCGCCGTCGTCGGTGACGATGGGCTCGCCGGAGAGGTTCCCGCTGGTCATGACCAACAGGCGGGGGCCGGGCGGATCGCCGGGCAGGCCGAGGAGCAGGTGGTGCAGCGGGGTGTACGGGAGCATCACGCCGAGGTCGGGGCAGCGCGGCGCGACCTCCTCTGGCAGGGCTCCGGCGGAGCGGGCCCGGCGGCGCAACAGCACGATGGGCCGTACCGACCCGGTGAGCAGTTCGCGCTCCACCGGACCGAGGTGGACGAGCTCTTCGACGTCGGCGGGGTCGCGGGCCATCAGGGCGAACGGCTTGTCGCCCCGGGCCTTGCGGCGGCGCAGCTCGGCCACGGCTCCGGCGTGCGCGGCGTCGCAGGCGAGGTGGTAGCCGCCGAGCCCCTTGACGGCGAGGACCGCCCCGGCGGCCAGGAGGCGGCGGGCCTCGGTGACCGGGTCGGCGGCGGGCACCTCGCGGGGCGGGTGCCCGGCGAGGAGCCGCAGCCGCGGCCCGCAGGCCGGGCAGGCGACGGGCTGGGCGTGGAACCGGCGGTCGGCCGGGTCGGCGTACTCGCGGGCGCAGTCGGGGCACATCAGGAAACGGGCCATGGTGGTGTGGGCGCGGTCGTACGGCAGCCCGGTGACGATGGTGAAGCGGGGCCCGCAGTGCGTGCAGGTGATGAAGGGGTGGCGGTGGCGGCGGTCGGCCGGGTCCGCCAGTTCGGCGAGGCAGTCGGCGCAGGTGGCCACGTCCGGGGAGACGAGCGTACGGGCGGGGCCGCCGGTCCGGGAGGCGACGATGGTGAACCCCGCGCCGCCGGAGGCGGGGACCTCGCAGTGGTCGACGCGGTCCACCACGGCCAGCGGGGGCGCCTCCGCGGCGAGCCGGTCACAGAACCGCCTCACGGCCGCGGCGGCGCCCTCGACCTCCGCGACCACACCCTCGGGGGTGTTGGTGACGTGGCCGGCGAGGCCGAGGCCGGTCGCGCGGGTGTACACGTACGGCCGGAACCCGACGCCCTGCACCACCCCCGTGACGGTGACCCGGCGCCGCTGCACCGCCTCCATCAGCGGGTCGGCACCGCGGTGGACGGGGCCGCGGGCCGGAGCGCGGCGGGCTCGGACGGCGCCGGGCCGTGGCCCGCTTCGTGGGCGGGGGTGTGCGGGTGACCGTGCCCGTCCTCGTCGTGACGGCCGTGGTCACGGCCGTCACCGTGGTCGTGCCCGTCGCCGTGGTCGTGGTCCGGCCCGCGGTGGTCGTGGTCGTGCCCGTCCCCGTGGTCGTGCGCCTCGGCCCGCTGCCGCTGTGCCATCACCGGCGCGTGCGGGGCCGCTCCCCCGGCGACCGCCAGGGCCCGGTCGAGCAGCGCGCCCGCGCCCGCGCCGCGGCGGGCCGAGGTGAACACCACTTCCACGCCCGGGTTGACCTGCTGGACGTTGGCCAGGAAGGCCGCCTCGTCGAACTCGACGGCTTCCGCGATGTCGGTCTTGGTCACCACGACGAGGTGGGCGAGGCCGAAGGCGGTCGGGTACTTCAACGGCTTGTCCTCGCCCTCCGTGACCGAGGCGAGCACCACGCGCAGGGCCTCTCCCAGGTCGTAGGAGGCCGGGCACACGAGGTTCCCGACGTTCTCCACGAACAGCAGCCGGGTGTCCCCGGGCAGCCAGCCGTCCAGGTGGCGGCCGAGCATCCCGGCCTCCAGGTGACACAGCCCGTCGGTGAGGACCTGCTTGACCGGTACGCCCGAACGCGCCAGCCGCACCGCGTCGTTCTCGGTGGCGAGGTCGGCCGTCAGCGCGGCGACCGGCACCCCGCGCTCACGGGCGAGCAGGAGTTCGCGCTCCAGCAGCGCGGTCTTGCCGCTGCCCGGGCTGGACAGCAGGTTGACGACCACGGTGCCGCGGGCGGCGAGTTCGGTGCGCAGGGTGTGCGCCGCCTCGTCGTTCTTGGCGAGCACCGCCTGCCGTAGATCGACCACTCGGCACATGGTTCAGGCCTCCTCGGGGATCGGTTCGCGGACGGGCACGCGGGCCGGACCGTCTTCCCAGTGCACGTCGGCGATCTGCAGCTCGCGGCCCGACAGCAGCTCGACGTCCGACGCGCCGCCGCAGGCGGGGCAGCACAGTGCGGGCGGCACGCCGACGTGCCACTCCACGTCGCAGGAGCCGCAGCGGGCGCGGGCGGCCACCGTCTCGGCGGTGAGCCGGGCGCCTTCGAGTACGGTTCCGGCACAGGCCAGTTCGAAGCAGAAGGCGAGTGCGTCGGGGACCACGCCCGCCAGTTCTCCGACCTGGAGGCGGACCGCGGTGACGGCGACCGCCCCGGCGGCCCGCGCCGCTTCTTCCACCTGGCCCACGACGGCCATGGCGATCGACATCTCGTGCATCGGACTCCGTCCTGCCGGCACTCATTACACCGGCAGGACGGTGGCGTCACGGGCGGGCACGCCGACGCGCCCCGTGCCCCGTACGCCATTCGGACGCCGGGGCGCGCCGCGTCACATCCTGCGCATGCGCAGGTAGCGCCGGACGTCGGGGAGGATCTGCGCCAACACGGCGACGAGGGCGGCGGCCGTCGCGCCGCCGATGAGGGCCTGGGACTTCGTCATGGGGTACTCCTCAGTTCGCGGCGGAGCCGGTCGTCCTGGTTCGCGGGTGGCTGCGTCTGGAGCAGGTCCAGGAGCATGCGTACGGCCTGCGGCACCGCGGCGGCCACCGGCCCGCTCAGGCCCATGCCCTCCTCGGTGGAGGCCGGTTCGCACCCGACGACGAGCGTGCGCCGGGGCGGGGTGGAGCCGGTGCCGGCGCACAGTGTGCCGAGCAGCGCGAGGACCGCGTCGGGTGACATGTGGTGGCCGTCGAGGACGGCGGCGCCCGGGGCGACCGGGGCCGCCCCGTCGGGCTCGATGAGGTACAGGGTGCCGGGGGCGCCGCCGCGGGCGGCGGCGTCGACGAGGACGAGCGTGTCGTAGCCGTCGAGGAGCTGGTAGGCGAGGTGGACGCCGCGGACGCCGAAGTCGACCACTTCGACGCCGTCGGGCAGCGGGTGCGCGGACAGGGCCCGCACCGTCTCCACGCCGAAGCCGTCGTCTCCGAGGAAGACGTTGCCGATGCCGGCGACCAGGGTCGGGCCGCTCACGCGTCCTCCAGGGGGGTGACCTCGTCGGGCTGGAAATAGAGGAACCGGCCCTGTTCGCGGCGGATGTCCGCGCCGGGGTCGCCCTCGACCGTGACGGCCAGGTGCACCCCGCCGTCGACGTCGTGCAGTACGGCCTCGACGCGGGCGGCGCGGCCGTGGAGGAACAGGTCCTGGGCGTCGGTACGCCGCGGGCCCGGGCGGAGCAGGACGCGGCTGCCGACGCCCACCGGGGTGCCGTCGACCAGCGCGTGGTCGGGCACGGGGTCGGCCGTGTCCGCGCCCGCGGGGTCCCACCACGGGGTGTCGGGCCGGAACACCGCGTCCGGGTCGCGCAGTGCAGCGGGTGCGGCCGGTGCGCCGGGGGCTCCGGGCTCACCGAACGGGGGGAGGTCCACGAGGTCGACGGCCGGGTCGGGCCCGGTGATCTCGCGGAGCGCGCGGACGGCTCCGTGCAGGCGTTCCAGTACCTCGGGCGGCATGGAGTCGGCCAGTTCGATCACTGCCGCGGCGCGGGCGTCCGTACCGCGGGCCTCGCGCTTCTCCTGGTCGGTGAGGGCGGCGGTGCGCAGGGCCAGGATCTCGTCGATCTCGGTGGAGTCGTACATGGCACCGGCGCTCTCGGGGGCGATCGCAGGATGGTCCTCCAGGATGATCGGGGAGGACAGGACCACGTCGGCGCGGCCCGGCGCACCGGCCAGGACCGGCCAGGTGTGGCGGTTGACGCAGGAGGCGACGGCCCCCTTCGCCCACTCCGGCGGGTCGGTCATGGACAGGAAGGCGCCCGTGTCCAGGCCCAGCAGGAGGTGGGCGGCGACCAGCGACCGGGGCAGGGCCGCGTCGCGGTCGGCCGGTCCCGCGGCCTCGGGGGTCCACGGGCTGGTGTTCTCGACGACGGCGGTGAGCCTCACCACCCGGTACGGGCCGTCGAGTTCGGTGGTGCGCAGCCGTACGGCGCCCTCGACCTCCTCGGTGCGCCGTACCAGGCGGCCCAGGCACCGGCCGTCGGGGCCGAGGACGGGCTCGGTCTCCTCGCGCGCGGGACGGCGGAACGGGAGGACCGTCTCCCCGTCCGCCAGTTCGCCCACGGGTACCGACAGTTCGACCCGTTCCTCGACGCCCTCGTCCCAGGGCACGAGCACCCGGTCGTCGAGGTGCAGTTCGGCGACGTCCGCGAAGTCCCCGCCGTCCAGGACCTGTTGGACGGTGCGGCGCTGGGCGTGCAGGAAGCGGAGCTCCACGGCGAGGACGGCCTCGCCCTTGGGCTCCATCAGGATCTCGGTCTGCTGGAGGGCGTGCTCCCGGTGCGCGGGCCCCCAGGCCGGCGGGACCAGTACGCCGAACTGCCAGCGCAGCCGGTTCTTGGCGGCCGAGGCACGGTACGGGTAGAGGACGTAGCCCTCGAAGAGGACGGCGTCGGCGACCTGGCGCGCGGTGTCGAAGCGGGACTCCGGCACGGTCGTGGTGGTCATGGCGCCGTCCTCTCGGTGACGCGCGGTGCGGCGCCGCCCAGCCGGGCCGGGTCCGGCTGCGGCGGCTGGGCGAGGACCGCGGCGTCGAGCAGGGCCCGTACGGTCGCCTCCCAGGAGGCGAGCGCGTGCCGCGAGCGGTAGGCCAGCAGGTCGGCCATGGTGTCCCGGGGCAGCCGCAGCCAGCCGCACCCGGGGAAGTGCTGCTCCACCATCTCGCGCCACACGGCCACGGGCATCCGGTACGCGGCTTCGCGGTCCCAGGGCACCGGCTCGACGCGGAACCCTCCGGCGCCGGTGAAGGCGGTGCCCGAGAACAGCAGCAGCAGGGGTGCCTCGCCGTCCTCCAGTGCGCTGAGGTAGCGGCTGGCGGCGATGTCCATGTCGTACGTGCAGGGCACGACGAGGTCGGTCTCGGTCGCGCCGGTGAAGCTGGGCACCATGGCGGTGACGTGGGCGAACTGGACCGGTTGGAGGGTGGTGCCCCAGCGGGAGCGTTCGCCGAACAGGTCGGCGAGGCCCTCGGCCTCGGCGGGGCCGTAGCCGCGCCGGGCCGGTTCGATGCGGATCTGGCAGCGCAGGGCGAGGGCGTGCACCCGGGCCTGCGGGTCGGCGGTGGTGATCCGCAGCCGGAAGACGAGGGTGGGGCCGGCCGCGTAGGCGTCGGCCCGCACGCCGGTGCAGGTGAAGGTGAACTCCGTCATGGCAGCCGGACCCCCTCGGCGGTCTCCGCCGGGACCTTGGCCCGGCGCTCGACCTGTTCGAAGAAGGCCCGCAGCGCGGCCCGGGCCTCGGCGCCGCCGTCGAAGCCCTGCCACAGCAGGCGCATCCGGCCCACCAGCTCGTAGCAGACGTCGATCGGCACCAGGTGGCAGGTGGTGCGGCCCTCCACGCGGTGCAGCAGCAGGGCCTCCACGTCAGGTTCGAGGAGGGCCGCGAGGCGGCTGGTGCCGAGGACGCTCTGCCAGGTCTCCGGGTCCAGCTCGCTCTCGGTGGCGCCGGCCGGGCTCGGGTAGAGCGCGACGAGCCGGTCGAGGGCGGCGTTGCGGAAGAAGAAGGCGACGCCGACGGGGATCTGGAGGAGTTCCCAGGCCCCGTCGTCGAGCGGGCGGTCGGGGTCGGTGAGGTAGCGGTTCGGGACGGCGCGGTAGCGCCCGGTGGTGGCGCCGGGCCGGTCGAAGAGCAGGGAGCAGGCCGTGCAGGCGCATACGAGCGCCCGCTTCTCGGTCTCGACCAGGTGCCGGTGGCCGTCCTCGGGGACGGTCACACCGCACAGTTCGCAGCGTTCGGGCCGCGGCGGGCGCGGGCCGGTGAAGCGGCCCAGCCCGCGGGGGGCGCCCGTGCGTGCCGGCGCGGGGTGGCCGTTCACGGCACCTGCGCCGGGGCGGGCGGGCGGGTGGAGATCTGGAGCAGGGCGGGCTGCGGTGCTCCGGCCGGTTCCAGTTCCACCCGCGTGACCTCCGGGGCGAAACAGGCCAGGGCGTCCTCGACTCCCTGCTGGGCGGCCGCGCCCGTACTGGGGCAGCCGCAGCCGCTCCCGGCGGTCCGCGGCCGCAAGCGCAGGACGCCGCTCTCCTCGTCGAACCCGAGCAGTTCGGGCGGGTCGGCCGCGGCGTCCAGGGCGCGGGCGATGCGCGTGTGGACGTCCTCGGGGTTGAGGTGGTGCAGGGCGAGCAGGCTCGCGACGAGTTCGTCGTCGAGCAGCCGGGCGAGCGGGCCGTCGCCGATCCGCTCGACGACGCGGGCGAGGCCCGCGCCGTAGAAGTCCATGAGGACGCGCACCAGTTCCTCGGCGGCGGCGCAGGCCTCGCGGTCCCCGGTGGCGGCGAGGCGCTCCAGGACCTCCTCGACCCGCTGCCCGGCCTGCCGGGCGTCGACGGCCGCGCTCATCCGCCCAGTCCGCTCAGGCCGGTGGGGACGTGCATCTGCTTGACGGTCTTGCCGGGACCGACGTACATGTGGACGCCGCAGGGCAGACAGGGGTCGAAGCTGCGCACGGCGCGCATGATGTCGATGCCCTTGAAGTTCTCCGGGGTGTTCTCCTCGAAGATCGGGGTGTTCTGGACGGCGTCCTCGTAGGGGCCGGGTGTGCCGAAGGTGTCGCGGGTGGAGGCGTTCCACGGGGTCGGCGGGTAGGGGTGGTAGTTGGCGATCTTGCCGTCGCGGATCACCATGTGGTGCGAGAGCACGCCGCGCACGGCCTCGGTGAAGCCGACGCCCAGTCCTTCGTCCGGGACTTCGAACTTCTCCCAGGTCTGGGTGCGTCCGGCGCGGACCTCGGCGAGGCCCTTCTCGGCGCAGTGCAGGGCGATGGCGGCGGCGTACGCCTGGAAGTACGTGCGGGCGCGGTTGCGCTCCAGCGCGTTGCTCCACTGCGGGATCTTCCACTCGAAGCGGGTCTCGGGCTTCGTCATGGTCCGCGGCAGGGTGATGACGACGCTGTGGCCGGTGGCCTGCACGTAGTCGGTGTGGACGAGCCCGGACAGGGCGGTGGACCACAGGCGGGCGAGGGGGCCGCCGCCGGTGTCGAGGGCGAGGTGGTCCTTGCCGTCGAACCACCGCGGGGACATCACCCAGCTGTACTTGTCGTCGAAGTTCCGCTTCTGCGGGGCGGGGATGGTGTGCTGGTTCCACGGGTGCCGGGGGTCGACCGGATTGCCGAGCGGGTCGTGGGTGACGAACTGCTCCTGGCCCTGCCAGTCGTCGTAGTACGAGCTGCCCAGCAGGATGCGGATGCCGAGGTTGATCTCGGTCAGGTCGTTGGTGACCAGCTTCCCGTCCACGACCACGCCCGGGGTGACGAACATCTTCCGTCCCCAGTCGGTCATGTTGGCGTACGTGAAGTCGCAGTGCTCGGGGTCGTTGAGCGCGCCCCAGCAGCCGAGCAGCACGCGCCGCCGGCCGACCTCCTCGTACCCGGGCAGGGCCTCGTAGAAGAAGTCGAACAGGTCGTCGTGGAGCGGGACGACGCGCTTCATGAACTCGCAGTACCGCATGAGGCGGCTCATGTAGTCGGTGAAGAGCTGGACGGAGGCGATGGTGCCGACGCCGCCGGGGTAGAGGGTGGAGGGGTGCACGTGGCGCCCCTCCATCAGGCAGAACATCTCGCGGGTGTAGCGGCTGACCTGGAGCGCCTCGCGGTAGAACTCGCCCTCGAGGGGGTTGAGGGAGCGCATGATGTCGGCGATGGTCTTGAAGCCGTGCTCGCCGGCGTGCGGGGCCGGGGTGCGCTCGGCCAGCTCCAGGACGCCGGGGTTGGTCTCGCGGACCATCTTCTCGCAGTAGTCGACCCCGACCAGGTTCTCCTGGAAGATGTTGTGGTCGAACATGTACTCCGCTGACTCGCCCAGGTTGATGATCCACTCGGCGAGGTGGGGCGGCTTCACCCCGTAGGCCATGTTCTGCGCGTAGACGGAACACGTGGCGTGGTTGTCACCGCAGATGCCGCAGATGCGGCTGGTGATGAAGTGCGCGTCGCGGGGGTCCTTGCCGCGCATGAAGACGCTGTAGCCGCGGAAGACCGAGGAGGTGCTGTAGCACTCCGCGACCCGCTTCTGCTTGAAGTCGATCTTCGTGTGGATGCCGAGGCTGCCCACGATCCGGGTGATCGGATCCCAGGCCATCTCCACCAGGCCGCTGCCGTCTCCGGCCGTCTTCGTCTTCGGTGCCATCGTGTCTGCCGTGACCCTTCGTTCAGTGCGGGAGGGGGTGCCGGGGGGCGCCGCGGGCCGGAGGGCCGGCGGGGCGCCCCCCGGTTGCGGTGGGCGGGCGGTCACCAGGGCGGGCGGTAGCCCGTGGTCAGCTTCTCGCCGGTGCGACGCCACTTGGGTTCCTGGTCGACGGTGTGCGCCGTGATCGCGCGGAGCTTGCGGATGACGGCCCCGTACGCCCCGCTGGCGGCGCTGGACACCTTGCCTCCGGGGGGCTCGTCCATGAAGGGCATGAACTTGTCGGGGAAGCCGGGCATCGTGCAGGCGATGCAGATGCCGCCGACGTTCGGGCAGCCGCCGATGCCGTTCATCCAGCCGCGCTTGGGCACGTTGCACTTGACGACCGGACCCCAGCAGCCCAGCTTGACCAGGCACTTCGGGGAGTCGTAGGTGTGGGCGAACTGGCCCTGCTCGTAGTAGCCGGCCCGGTCGCAGCCCTCGTGCACCGTCGCGCCGAAGAGCCAGGTGGGGCGCAGCTTGTCGTCGAGCGGGATCATCGGGGCCGAGCCGGCGGCCTGGTACAGCAGGTAGGTGAGCGTCTCGGAGAAGTTGTCCGGCTGGATCGGACAGCCCGGGACGCACACGATCGGGATGCCGGCCTTCGACTTCCAGTCCCAGCCCAGGTAGTCGGGCACGCCCATGGCGCCGGTCGGGTTGCCCTCCATGGCGTGGATGCCGCCGTAGGTGGCGCAGGTGCCGATGGCGACGACGGCGAGGGCTTTGGGCGCCAGCCGGTCGAGCCATTCGCTGGTGGTGATGGGCTGGCCGGTCTCCGGGTCGTCGCCGAAGCCGCACCAGTACCCCTCGGGCTTGATGCTCTCGTTGGGGATGGATCCCTCGACGACGAGCACGAAGGGGTCGATCTCGCCGCGCTCGCCCTTGAAGAACCACTCGATGAACGTGTCCGCGCCGCCGATGGGGCCGCATTCGAAGTCGATGAGCGGCCAGTGCACGGCGATCTTGGGCAGGCCGGGCAGGACGCCCATCACGATTTCCTCGATGCTGGGCTGCATCGCCGCGGTCAGGGAAACGGAGTCGCCGTCGCAGCTCAGCCCCGCGTTGATCCAGAGGATGTGGATCGGGGGGTCCTCTGCCGGGGCAGGCGTTGCTGCGTTCATGGGATTCCTCCTCGGGGAGGGGTTCAGGGAGGGTTTCGGGGCGGTCGGGGGACGGGGAGGCGCGCGCTCCGGGCCGCGGGCGTGGCGGGCCGCGCGTTCGGCCTCACCCTTCTTGCTAACAGCCCGGCGCCCCGGGTGCTCCGTCATGTACCGCCATTGCGGTGAACGGGCGCTGCCGGGAGGGCAGCGGCGCGGTGTGCCGTCCCGGCACGGCCCGCGCGAGGTGGGGCGGGGTGGCGTCCGGGGTCTCCTTGCGTACGAAGGCACGGCGCAGGGCGTGGTAGGGGGCGGCGGGATCGTCGAAGGTCGCGCGCATCGGGGCCAGCTCCGCCGCGCGGTGGGCCGCGAGCGGCCGGTCGGCCTCGTCGCGCTCGCGGCGGGCCTTCTTCGCCGCGATCCGGGCGGGGGTGGCGGGGAGCGCGGCGAGGCGGGACGCGAGCTGCGCCGTTTCCGCGGCGAAGGCGCCGGGGGCGCACTCGACCGTACGGTCGACCAGACCGAGCCGGAGTGCGGCCTCCGCGCTCAGCGGCAGTGCCTCGGTGGTGAGCCGCTCGGCCACGCCGGTGCCGACGCGGCGGGGCAGGGTGTACGTCCAGAACTCGGAGCCGGTCAGGCCCATGAGGCGGTAGTGCGGGTTCAGGACCACGCCGGAGCGGCACCAGACCTCGTCGGCGGCGAGGGCGAGCATGGCCCCGCCGGCGGCGGCGTTGCCCCCGAGTGCGGCGACCACGAGCCGGTCGGTGGTGGTGAGGACGGCCTCGACCACGTCGTCGATGGCGTTGATGTTGGCCCAGGACTCCGCGGCCGGGTCGGCGGCCGCCTCGATGACGCCGAGGTGGATGCCGTTGGAGAAGAAGTCCCGGCCGCCGCCGAGGACGAGCACGGAGGTGGGGCGGGCGCAGGCGGCCCGGTAGGCGTCCAGCAGCCGCCGGCAGTGCGCGGTGCTCATCGCGCCTCCGGGGAACGCGAACGAGAGGAAGCCGGTCGCCCCCTCCTCGCGGTAGCCGATGTCGGACCAGGTCCGGCGGCGCGGGTCGGTGGGGAACGGCGCCGGGTCCTCGCGCAGCGGGGGCAGCCGGTCGGCGAGGGCGGTGGTCGCGGGGAGCCTGGGGGTGGCCGGTCCGCCCGGGGTGCGGGGCGCGCGGAGTTCGGGGATCCAGACGGCTCCGTCGGCGGTGGCCCGGCAGATCGCGCCGGCCCGGGTGGCGAGCAGTTCTCCGGGGCGGCCGCGCAGCCGGTCCTCGGGGTGGCCTCCGTGCAGGTACCACGCGGCGCCGAGCAGTTCGTCCCGTACGCCGGGCTGTGAGTCGGCGCAGCGCAGGGCGCGCAGCACCCGCTCGGTGGAGTCGGCTGCCCAGTCGATGCGGCGGTCCTCCTGGCGCATGGCGGGGCGCGCGGTGCCGGTGGTCTGCGGCTGCGGAACGTACGTGCCGGAGGCGAAGCGGTCGACGGCGAGCAGGACGGCCCGCAGCGCGGCGTCGGCGACCTCTCCGCGGTACAGGTCGCTCTTGCCGACCGGCGGGACGGGGCATTCGGCCGTGGCCCAGACGGCTCCGGCGTCCATCTCGGCCTCGGCCTGCAGGACGGTGACGCCCCAGCGGGCGGTCCGGTCCCGGACGGCCCAGTCGAGGGAGGAGGGGCCGCGGTCGCCGAGCGGGCCGGGGTGGACGATCAGGCAGGTACGAGTGGCCCACACCTCCTCGGGGACGGCCGTGCGCAGCATCGGGGCGAGGATGAGGTCGGGTCGGTGACGGTCCACGGCCTCGGTCAGGGGGACGTGGGGCAGGGCGAGCTCGACCGCCACGCTGTGGCCGTGGTCGCGCAGCTCGGCGTGGACCCGCTGGGTGAGGCTGTTGAACGCGCTCGCGACAAGCAGGACGTGCACGGGGTCTCCCAGCGGCTGCCCGGATCCGGGGCTCCGCACGGCGCCCCGGCTGATCATGACCGGAACATGACCGGCCGCCTGAGATGGTCGGGTACGGCGCCGGGGGCGCGCCCGGCGCCGAGCGGTGGTGTCACCCGAAAGCGCGCCCGCGGGCGTCCAGTCGGCCGCAGCGGGGCCG
This sequence comes from Streptomyces sp. NPDC058701, assembly GCF_042715295.1. Taxonomy (NCBI): domain Bacteria; kingdom Bacillati; phylum Actinomycetota; class Actinomycetes; order Kitasatosporales; family Streptomycetaceae; genus Streptomyces; species Streptomyces sp. NPDC058701. The sequence continues at coordinate 82,985 of NZ_JBHXSY010000007.1, forward strand.
CACGCGCCACGACCGACCCGACGGGGGCACCCCGGCCCGGCGACGCGCGCCGTGCGGCGGGGATGGCAGCGTACGTCCCGGCGACGCCGGGCGGCCGACGGCGGTGGTTGCGCGGATTGCGCGTGCCGTGCGCCTGGCTCTGGCCGCGGGGGCGGCGGCCCGTTGCGCTGTGCGGCGACGGCCGCCGCCGGGGGCGGGGCCGTCCGGGTCAGGCTGCGGCGGCGCTCACCCGGCCCGAGGCGATCGCGTCCGTCAGGGCCTGGTGGTCGCGGGCGTTCTGGTCGGCGTAGCTCTCGGCGAACCGCACGAGTGCCTGGTCGAAGACGTCCCGGCCGCCCAGGTAGGCGGCGATGGCGATCCGGTCACCGGACCGGGCGTGCGCGCGGGCCAGGGTGACCCCGCACAGGCCGGCGAAGGCCCTCATGCCCCGTGGTGCCATCCGGGACGGTTCCATGATCCCCTTCCAGTCGCGCAGCTGCCGTACGTAGAAGTCCCGCTCCCGGCCGTCGATCCCGCTCGTCCGCTGCCACCCCAGGAAGATGTCGCTCGCGGCCTGCATCATCCGCTGGCCCGCGACGACCCGCTCCCCCTGCGTGTCGAACGCACTGGCACCGGCGTGCGCGGCGAGCACGGACTCGTCCGCTTCCTTGGCCTGCAGGATCAGCGGGTCCTGCCCGTCGCGGCCGAGCAGCAGCACGACCCAGCAGCGCATGCCGACGCTGCCGACGCCCACCACCTTGCGGGCCATGTCCACGACCGCGTACTGACTCAGCAGGTGCCTGCGGTCCGTCTGGAGGCTGCGCCCGTACCGCTCGACCAGGGTCAGGATCTGCCCGTCGAGCTCCTCGCGCTCCTGGTCCGGCACCAGCTGGGAGATCGGCGTGATCAGCTGCGGGACCGCGGCGAAGCGGCGGCGGCCGCCGACCACCTCGGTCAGCTTCTCGAACGCCTGCCGGCTGTCGCGGCCGCGTGCCTTGTGCAGCGCCTCGGAGACGTTCTTGCGCCCGCGGGTGTGCAGCGCGCCCTCCGCCAGCGCGTGGAGCTGTGCCTCGTCGACGCGGGCGTACCAGACGTCGAGGTTGCCCATCCCGGCGAAGACGCGCATCTGCTCGCGGTAGGCGCGCACCGCCGACCGTACGATGTCCGCGCGTTCCCGGTCGGAGAAGCCGTTCTCGCGCCCCGCGATGACGAGGCTGGTCGCGAGCCGTTTGACGTCCCATTCCCACGGGCCGGGCAGCGTCTCGTCGAAGTCGTTGATGTCGAACAGCAGGTTGCGCTCCGGGGAGCCGAGCAGCCGGAAGTTCATCAGGTGCGCGTCGCCGCAGAGCTGGACCCGGATGCCCGAGTCGGGTGCGTCCGCCAGGTCGCCGGCCATGACCGCCGCGGCGCCCCGGTAGAAGCGGAACGGTGACTCCGCCATCCGGCCGTAACGGATCGGCACCAGCTCCTGGACCCGGGTGGCGGACTGCCGCTCGATCACGTCCACCGGATCCGGCCGGTGCGGCGACGGCTCGAACGGTCCGTGGGAGGAACGTGGTGCGTGCCGGCGGGCGGCCCTGCCTTCGGCCGCCCGTTCTCCCGCCGTACGGCGGGGTCCGGCACCGACTGCGGTCTTCTCGCGCTTCGCCATCGTCGTGAACCTCCGGCCGACGGGGCCCCCGCCTCCCAGCATGGCATCCGCCGGGTCGGGCGGCCCCGCGGGCAGCGTTCCCGACGGGCCGCCCCCACGGGCGCCACGCGTCGGCGCGGCGTTGCAGGGGGCGCCGCTCAGCCGGTGGAGGCGGACGGGGGCACGGCCCGGTGCGGGGCCTTCGCGGCGGCCTGCGTGGGCTCGCCGTCCCTGATCACGCGGTAGGTGAACGCCGGCTTGCGGGCCTTGGGCATCCGGCGGGCACGCGCCCGCGTGACCGCCGCGCGGATCAGCCGGTCCACGTCCGGGTTGCGCTCCCTCAGGCGCCGGAGCTGGTCGTACCTGAGGTTGACGGCCGCCGCGGCGGCCGTGACGCCGGTCCCCCGTACGACGGTCTGGAGCAGGAGCCCCAGGCTCATGCCGCTCAGCCGGCCCGGTTCGGCGACCTCTTCGGCGGCGGCCATGGCGGCGGCCGACATGAGGGCCGCGTCGAAGAGGGGGTTCTGCGCGCACCAGCGGGACAGCATGGCCTCCGAGACCCCCGCTGCGGCCGCGCGGCCGGCGGGCCCCAGCCCCATGGCGGCGGCGTGAACGGCGCGGGCGCGCCGCTCGTTGGTCTCGGCGGCCAGGTTGTGCGTGCCGCGGACGGATTCGTGGAGGGTCCAGTCCGTGTCGTCCCGGCCGTCGAGGCAGGACACCACGTGCTCGGCCCAGTCACGGGGCGCGCCCGAGCTGTCGGGTCGTTGGTTCGTCAACGCTCGTGTTCCTCCTGCCGGCCCCGCTTGCCACTCCCCCATTGTGCGGCCGGACGACACCTGTGGACAGGCCGGTCCGGCGCCGGACCCCGGCAACGAGCCGGACGCCGCGCCGTCTCCGGTTTCGCCGTCGCCCCGCCACCGCACATCCGAAACGATTTCCGGATGGAGTCAATAAGTCGGTCACATGGCTGCGGTGTTTCCCCTATCCACCGGCGGACGGCGCCCGACCTTGAGGCTGACCATTTTGCGGCATTATTGACAGAATCACTTGACTCGGGCAGTGAAAGTCCGGGCGTATCCGGTCGAGCGGTGGATCCGCCTCCGCCGCGCCCGCGGACAGGAAGGACGATTCCGGTTGGCGGCCGGGAAACCCGGAAGCCACAGGCCGGACACCCCCCGTCGAGTTGACGGACCCGCCCGCCCGGGAATGCGGGCAAGCCCTGGCCCGCTCCGGCTTTGACCGAGTATATTCACCGCATATTCACACCCGATGAACGCCGCCGGTCTCACCAAGGGGAAATCACCATGACGGAATCGCAGACTCTGGGGTCACGGATCCGTCGGTTGCGCCGTGACGCGGGACTGTCACAGATGGACCTGGCCGGCGACAACCTTTCGGCGAGCTACATCTCCTTGCTGGAGGCGGGCAAGCGGACTCCGTCCCCGGAGGTGCTGGAGCAGATCGCCGCCCGCCTGGGCTGCGGTCCCGAGCACCTGCTGGAACTCCTGGCGCCCGAACGCCACGACCTCCCGCAGACGGACCTGCGCTACGCGGAGATCAGCCTGCGCAACGGCGACCCCGAAACCGCGCTCGCGACCTACACCGCCGTACGCGACAAGGCCGCCCGGGCGGGGCAGGAGGGCATCCGGCTGACCGCCGAGTACGGCGTGGCCCAGGCCCTGGAGCACGCCGGCCGGCTGGAGGAGGCCACCGACCGCTACCAGGCCCTCCTGGACCACGCCGGGTACGGGCAGTCCCTGGTCCCGCGGCTCACCGTGGCGGTGGCCCTGTGCCGCTGCTACCGCGAGACGGGCGACCTGGCCCATGCGATCGACCTGGCCACCACCACCCTGGAGGAGGCCCGCACACTACGGCTCACCTCGACCGTGCTGGGCGTCGAACTGCTGGCCACGCTCGTCGGCCTGTACTGCGAACGCGGCGACCTGCACCGCGCCGCGTTCCTGGCCCGCACCGCCATCGAGGAGGCCGAGGGCATCAAGGACCGCAAGGCCCTGGGAGCCGCCTACTGGAACGCCGGCGCGGTGGCACACCGCAGTGGAGCCTCCGCCGACGCCCTGCTTCTGCTGGAACGCGCCCTGGCCATCTACTCCGAGGGGGACGACGCCCGTGCGCTGTCGCGGCTGCGCAACGCCTACGCCTCGGTGCTCATGCAGTCGGAGACCGCCGACATCGCGGAGGCCAAGTCACAGCTGACGCGCAGCGCCGAGAACCTGGCCAGCCACGGCAGCACGGTGGACATGGCGTACTGCGAGACCGCGCTGGCCCGTGCCTGCCTGCTGGAGGGCAACCCCCGCGAGGCCGAGCAGCACGCGCGCCGCTCCCTCGAACTCCTCGGCACCGGGCACCGGCTGGAAACCGCGCGCACCCTCCTGGTGCTGGCGGGCTCCCAGCTGCAACTCGGCGACACCGCGGCGGCCGAGGAGGGCAGCGAACGCGCCGCGCTGCTGCTGGAGGCGTCCGAGGCGGACCGGCAGGCGGCTTCCGCCTGGAACGACCTCGGGGAACTCCTGGAGCGCTCCGGACGCGCCGAGCGGGCCCTCTGGGCCTACCGGCAGAGCCTGCGGTGCCTCGGCCAGCGCAGCAGTCTCCTCCCGGCGGCGGGCGAATCCTCCCTGGTCCCCGATCGGCACCGCGGGGACCACGGCCCGGCCTGAACGGGCTGCCGGGCGGCGGTGCGTGAGGGGCAGGCGGGGCAGGCGGGGCCGTAGATCGATCGATAGATCGGTCGTTGATCACCGGCGCCTAACGTCGGAGGAGACAGCGCAAGGGGACGGCGGTCGCCGGCCCCGGCGCCACACACCGGCTTTCCTCCCCCGACGAGAGAGACGCTCCGCATGCCGCACGTACCCCGCCTCCCCGCCGGTGCAGCTCCGTACGGCCGACCGGTCACCGACCCCCTCCGTGGCCGTCCCGCCCGGGCACTGGCGATGGCACTGCTGCTGACTCTCCTCTCCGCCCCCCTCGCCACCGTGCCCGCACCGCACCTCGGCGACGCCCTGACCCGGGTGGCCGGCGGCCCGACCGGCGACGACCTCCCCCTCTGCTGCTGACGGACCCCGTCGACAGCCGCGCATCACCCGCACCACACCGCCGGCAGACCACCGGTGGTGACAGTCAAGGAGAACCACCTCATGTCGAAGCTCTTCCGCACCTGCACCGCGCTCTGCCTGGCCCTGCTCGCCGCGACCGCGCTGGGCGCCGCCGGCCAGCCGCCCACGCCGACGGCCGACGGTGCCCGCACCACCGTTGCCGACGCGAGCACCGGCGAGATCACCCCGGAAGACGTCAACAACACCGGTTCCCGGTTCCAGCCCCCGGCCATCACCAGCTGAGCCGCCGCGGACCGGGGCCGCCCGGGCACCCACCCCCCGTGCCCGGGCGGCCCCCTCCTCACGTCACACGCGGCCGTCGACCAGCCTGCTCCCGTTCCGCGCGGGCACCTCCTCCAGCCCGGCCAGCAGCTTCGCCACGTCCGCCGCGTCGGGAAGCCCCAGGCGCGTGAAGACGCCGCGGGCCCGCTCCAGGTGCTCCCTGGCCCGGCCCCCCTCCCCCAGATCGGCCAGCGTCCGCCCCATGACGACCAGCGCCTGCGCCAGATCCCGCTCCGAGCACGCCTCCTCGCAGCGGGCGATCGCCGAGGCCGCGTGCCGCACCGCCTCCTGATGCCGCCCGGAGACGCGCAGGGTCTCCGCCAGCCGGTAGAGCGCCTGGGCCTCCCGCTCCCGCAGCCCGGTCGCCCGGCACACGGTCAGGGCCTCGCCGTAGCGGGCCACCGCCTCCTCGTACCGGCCCAGTTCGTGCAGGGCCAGGGCGCTCACATACAGGGCATATGCCGCGGCAACGTTGTCATCCAATTCCCGCATCAGCACCAGGGCCGACTCACAGGAGGCGAGGGCCTCCTCGGGTCGTCCGCTGCGCACGCGGGCCAGTGCCGCGTTGACGGTCGTCACCGCCGCGCCCGAGCGGTGGCCCAGGGTGTGGGCCAGGGCGATCGCCTCGTCGTACCAGACGGCCGCCTCCTCGAAGCGGCGCAGGAACTGCGCCACCAGACCGCGGTCGTTGAGGGCCTGGCGCAGGGCGTAGGTGTCCCCCGCCGCCCGGGCCGCCTCGGCGGCCAGCCCTGCGTGCCGTCCCGCTTCGGCGACCCTTCCGGCGCGCAGGGCTATGCCCCCGCACAGCACCCGCGCCCGCCCGACACTGCGTCGGCAGCCGGTCAGTTCCGCGGCCTCGGCGAGCGCCAGGGCCACCGGTGCCATCCGGTCGTACCAGACGGCGTGGGTGAAGGGGCTGACCGCCAGCAGCAGGTCCACCGCGGTGCGCAGACGCTCCTGCCCCGTGTCCCGCAGGCCGGGGGCGACGGCGCTGAGCGCGGCGGCGACCAGGCCGTCCACCTCGGCCGCCACCCAGGCACGGCCGGCGTGCACGTCCGGGAAGTCGAGGCCCCGCGACCTCAGGGGGCCGAACACGTCGCCCACCGGATCTCCGGGGACCGCGTGCAGGTACGCACTGGTGGCCGTCGCGAGCAGGAAGTCCAGCAGCCGGCCCTGGGCCCGGGCCGCTTCCTCGGGGTCGTGGGAGACGGCCTGCTGGCGGGCGTAGACCCGTACGAGGTCGTGGTAGCCGTAGCGTCCCGGTGTGGCCGACTCCAGCATCGCCGCGTCGGTCAGCGACTCCAGCAGGGTTTCCGCCGTGCAGTCGTCGACCCCGATCACCGCGGCCGCCGCGGGGATGCCGATGCCGGCCGTGCCCGCCAGGGCCACCAGTCGGAACGCCCGCGCCTGCTCGGTCGTGAGCTGCTCGTAGCCGAGCTCGAAGGCGGCGTCGATGGCCAGTGCGCCGACCCGCAGTTCGGCGAGGCGCCGCTGCTCGTCGGCCAGCCGTGCGGCCAGCGTCGCCACCGTCCAGCCCGGCCGCGCCGAGAGGCGGGTCGCCACGATCCGCACCGCGAGCGGCAGGTGACCGCAGGCCTCGACCAGTTCCCGTGCGTCCTCATGCTCCGCGGCCAGCCGGTCCCGGCCGATGATCGAACCGAGCAGGGCCAGTGCCTCATCGGTGCGGAACGGCTTCAGCAGCAGCTGCGCCGTCAGCGGCAGGTCGAACAGGGGCGACCTGCTCGTGAGGATGACGGCGCAGCTCGACGACCCCGGGATCAGCCCCCTCACCTGGGCGGCGTCCCTGGCGTTGTCGAGCATGATCAGCAGTCGCCGTCCGTCGACGACCGACCGGAAGAGGCGGCAGCGGTCCTCGACCCCGTCGGGCACCTCGTCCTCGGGCACTCCCAGCGAGGCCAGGAAACCGGCCAGGACGAAGCCCGGTTCCGCCGGGTCGCTCCCGCCGCCGCGCAGATCGACGTACAGCTGCCCGTCCGGGTAGTGGGCGCGAGCCCGGTGCGCGACGTGCAGGGCAACGGAGGTCTTGCCGACGCCCCCCATTCCGGCGGCGGCCAGCACGACCGGGGTCCTGCGCACCGGCTCGGTCAGCACGGCGTACCAGGCGTCGACCTCCTCGCTGCGCCCGACGAAGTCCGGTGCGTCGTACGGGAGCTGGGCGGGCACCGGCCGTGCGGCCGGCGTCGGCGCGGGCCGCACCGGCGCCGACGGCTCCCGCTCCGTCCCGGCGTACTCCTCCGGCTCGGCCGGCGCTTCGGCGCCGGCCTCGAACCCGGTGTCGGTGTCGGTGTCCGTATCGGTGGCAATGCCGGGGCCCCGCCCCGGATGCCCGGTGGTGTGCGCCGGGGCGGGTCCGGCCAGCGCGGGATCGCCGACCAGGATCCGCCGGTGTACCTCGGACAGTTCCGGGCCCGGCTCGATGCCCTGCTCCACGACGAGCAGGTCCCGCACCCGGTTGAACACCGCCAGGGCGTCGGCCTGCCGGCCCGCCCCGTACAGGGCCCGCATCAGCAGCCCGTAGGGGCGCTCCCGCAGGGGGTGCTCCTCGGTCAGTTCCACCAGGTCCGGTACGGCGGCGCGGTGGTGGCCCATGTCCAGGGCCAGGTCGAAGCGCTTCTCCAGGAGGGCCAGTCTCATCTCCTCCAGCCGGACGCGCTGACGCTCGGCGAACGGGCCGGGCACGCCGCTCAGCGGCTCCCCCTGCCACTGGCTCAACGCGCCCGCCAGTAACCGTTCGGCCTGCGGCAGCCGGTCGCGGGCCGACGCCCGCGCCGCCTCGGCGGCCATCTCGTCGGCCCGGCGCAGGTCCAGCGCCTCGTCGCACAGGGTCAGCCGGTACCCGTCACCGGCGAGTTCCAGAACGGTCGGGGAGTCCCCATCCGGTTCGAGCAGCTTGCGCAACCGCCAGACGTAGGTGCGGATGGTGGAGACGGCCCGGGTCGGCGGCGTCTGCGCCCACAGCGCCTCGACGATCTGCGTCATGGAGACGTGCCGGTTGGCGCGCAGGAGCAACAGGCACAGGAGGGCCTGCTGTTGGGGTGGGCCCACCGGCAGCTCGACCCCATCCCGGTAGGCACGCACCCTGCCCAGCACCTCGAAACGGAACCCTGCGGCCATTCTTGTGTCTCCCCTCGCAGCTGCACGAACAATCGCGCTTGTCCGTGGCATCCGCATAAGACGGAATTCACGGGCTCGGGGTTTCCTTCCGACCCGGCGGATGTGTGAGGGGCGCCTCCCGCCGTCGGCGGACCGGTGAGTCGGGCCGGTGAGCCGGGCCGGTGAGTCGGGCCGGTCAGTGCGCGAATCGTCGGGCCGGTCACTCGGGTCTGTCGAAAGGGCACTTCCATTCCGGCGGGACCGCGCGCCCGGAGTACTGCCGGGCTTCGGAGACCGTGCCGTGCTCGGCGAGCATGGGGTTCACCTCGCCCTGCAACGCCACCTCCCTGGCGCGTATCTTCGTCTGCATCCCCTGGTAGACACCGGTGCGCTTCAGCTCGGCGAACTGCCGGTGGCAGTTGAAGACCAGAACCGGCAGGGCGAAGCGGCGCGAGGTGCGCGAAGCGCGCCGGTGCAGGCCCACGACGAAGAACGGGTGGCCGCCGAGGCTGAACCCGAAACGGGGGCTGCGCGGATCGTCCGAGATGTCGGGGGCCCACGGGTTCTCGGCGCGGTCGATCGCGTGGAGTGCGCTCAGCTGCCGCCAGAGCATCCGCTCGAACTCCTCCTCGTCGGCCGGATCGGACTCGGCGAAGACCGCGGCGAAGGAGTGGAAGCGTCCGGGCTCCGACAGGGGGCCGGTGACGAACCGTTGCAGGTCCGCGCGGAGCCGGTGGAGGTCCTCCTGATCGCCCAGAGCGCCGTAGACCCGGGTGACCAGCTCTCCGCGGTGCAGTGCTGCCCGGGCTCCCAGGCAGGTGAACCCGTCGGACCGCAGCCAGGTGGTGAAGCGCTCGACCACCTTCTCGGGGCTCTCGCGGCCCGGGGCGCCCTCGTGCATCATCGCCCGCTCCAGCCCCGGCCGGCGAGGGCCCGCAGCACCGTTTCCCGGCGGCGGCGCCCCTCCGCCCGGAGCGGACCGCCGTCCGCGGGGACGAACTCCGCCCGTACGGTGAGGGAGAGGTGCCCGGCGGGCACCCGCCCGCCCTGCAGCAGGTCCTTCACCGCGACGAGCCGGCACTCGGTGCAGCCGGCCTCGGCGACCACCCGCAGGACCTCCCCGGCCGACACCGGCTCGGGCACGACGACGCTGACGTTGAACGCGGGCAGGGGCAGCGGTTCCGGCAGCCGCACGGTCGCCGGGACCGGCGTGAGGCCGCCCAGGGCGCCGAGATCCAGTTCGGCGCAGAACACCCGCTCCCCCGCCGGGTCGAGCAGGGCAGCGGTCTCCTCGGACAGCAGCCCCGCCCGGCCCACCGTGGTGCCCCGCACCCGGACGGCGAAGGAGGCGTCCGCCGCGAAGTCCGCGTACGGCCGCGGGGACAGCTCCGGGGCCTCCTGGCCCGCCGCGCCGGCCAGGGTCCGCAGGAGGCCGCTCAGGTCGGCGAAGCCCACCGCGCGCGGCCGGGGTTCGACCAGCGACGCGGGTGCGGCGGCTCCGCTGAGGACGACGGCGAACCGCCAGGACTCGTCGCCGTACGCGGCGGACAGCGGCACCTGGCCGAGTTCGAACAGGTGGGCCGCTCCGGTGTGCCGCAGGGCCCGGCCCGCGCTGCCGAGGAGGCCCGGCAGCAGGGAGCCGCGCACCCGCATGTCGCGCAGCCCGGCCCGTCCGTGCACGGTGACGGGCTCGGCCCCCGGTGGCGCGCCGACCGCGGTGAGGGGCTCCGAGGGACGCAGCAGCACCGGGGAGAGGACCTGTTGCAGCCCCCTCCGTACGGCGGCGTCGGTGAGGCCGCGCCGCAGCAGGCGCGCCGGGTCGGGCCACGGGCCCGCGCCGGAGGGCGGCAGCCGGCGCGGCACCGTCCGGTACCCCCGGACGCGGGCCACCTCACCGGCGAGTGCGGGGACACCGTCCAGGTCCGGGCGCCGGGCGTCCACCGTGACGTGCAGCGGGCCGCCCTCCGGGCGGTGCGCGACCGCCGCTCCGCCCGCGGCCAGCAGGGAGGCCAGGGTCGCGGGGTCGAGGTCCGGGTCGACGAGGCGGCGCAGTTCCCCGAGGTCCGGGCGCAGCACGCGCGGGGTGGGCGCCGCCGCGCCGGCCCGGCCGGCCGCCGTGACGGTTCCGCCCGCCCACTCGGTGACGAGCCGGGCCAGGCGGGCCACCGCGCGGTCGCAGGACTCCGGGTCGTGTCCGCGTACGGCGGTCGGTGCGTACGCGTCCGGTTCCGGGCCGGTCCGGGCTGCGGGGTGCGGCGCCGTCGGGTCGAGCCACCAGGCCCACACCAGCGTGGCGCGGCCGTCGGCGGATACGGCCGTCGGCGGAGCGTCGCGTCCCAGCACGGCCACCGTCCGTTCGCCCGCGGCCAGCACCCAGGTACCGGGGGGCGTGCGGAGGCCGTCGGCGGCGGGTTCGGCCGGCTCCGCGGTCCGCAGTCTCAGGCCGGTGAGGTCCAGTGACCGGGCGTCGGCCGCGCCGAGGGGCTGACCCGTTTCGAGCCCGACGTACGCCGCCAGGTCGGCCACCGTCCCGGTGAGCGCTACGCCCGCCGCGCGCAGCCGGTCCGCGGCCGTGTCGGGCAGCCGGACCGCGTGCGGCAGTCGGACGACGGCCGCCGCCACCCGGCCCGGGGCGTCCCCGTCGGCGCTGAGCGGGAGCCCGTCCGGCAGGGTCGACAGCGCGAGCGGCGCGAGGGGCGCGAGGCCGCCGCGCGCGCGGATTTCGGCCGCCAGGCCGCGTACGGATCCGAGGTGGGCGAGCGCGGCGGGCGGCTCCACCTCCACCGCGCGGTCGGCGTCCGGGGCGGCGCGGGCGCCGCTCCCGTGGAGGTGGTCGAGCAGCGCCGCGCGGTCGACGCCGCCGCCGCACTCCTGCTCCAGCCAGGCCAGGGGAATTCTCACGGTCGGTCGGTTCCTTTCTCCGGCGGCCCGACCGGTATGCAGGCGTGGTCGAACTGCTCCAGCAGGCGCGGGTCGTTGACCAGCAGTTCCCGGATGTCGGTCAATCCGTGGGTGAGCCTCATGAGGCGTTCCACGGAGCAGCCGAAGCTCAGCCCCACGACCCGGTCCGGGGCGTAGCCCCCGGCGGTGAGCACGTCGTCGCGGAGCAGGCCGCCGGCGCCGATCTCGACGTGCCCGCGGCCCTCGCACTCGTCGCAGCCGGGTCCGCAGCGCGGGCAGGCGACCTCCACGGCGAATCCCGGCGAGGCGAAGGGGTAGTCGCCGCGCCGCACGCGCCACGGGTGTCCGCGTCCGAACAGGCCCGACACCAGGCGGTCGAAGAGCCCCATGAGGTCCGGCAGGCCCGTGGCCGGCTGGACCACCAGTCCGTCGATCTGGGTGAACTGGGAGCCGGAGTAGGGGGAGGAGAGTTCGTTGCGGAAGCAGGTGCCCACGAGCAGCGTCCGCAGCGGGCCGGGGGCGGCGGCCCGCATGGCCCGCGGGCCGCCGGAGGTCGCGTGGGTGCGCAGGACCAGGTCCGGTGCGGGGAAGAAGCTCAGCCGGGTCCGGGTCGGGTGGTCCCGCGGGTAGCCGAGCACATCGAAGTTGTCGTCGGCCGATTCCATCAGGGGCAGGTCGACGATGTCGAAGCCGAGGGGTGTGAACAGGTCCCCGATCCGGTCCACGAGGGCCGCCACCGGATGGGGACGCCCGGTGCGGGGCCCGGCCGGCGGCAGCCCGGGGTCGCATCGGGCGTCGGCCACCGCCGGAGTCAGGACGGCGGGCGTCACTTCGTCCGGCACGGCGTCAGCTCGCCTTGCGGTAGACGCCGATGTGGTTCTCCGAGTAGGTGTCGTAGGGGACGTTGCCCCAGTCGCCCCAGCGTTCGCTGAGCTCCAGTCCGGCGAGCCGGGCCATGAGGTCGAGCTCCGAGGGCCACGTGTAGCGCAGGAAGGCCGGGTAGAGCTTGATGCCGTCCTCCCGGATCTCGACGTGGTTCTCCTTGATGTGCTGGGTGGCCCGGTCGAAGGTGTCGGCCTCGATGCGCACGTGGTCGAGCCCGACGTCGTACACGTGGGCGCGGCCGTTGAAGCGGAAGCGGGTCGGGTCGGGGACGAACGTCTCCACGACGAACAGTCCGCCGGGCTCCAGGTGGGCCGCCACCGACTCGAAGCACTGGATCTGCTCTTCCTGCGTCTGCAGCGCGTACAGCGAGTTGAGCAGCAGGAAGATGAGGGAGTAGCGGCGCTCCGAGGTGAAGTCGGCGATGTTGCCGATGGACACCTCGATGGACTCGCCGCCGGGCTTGGTGCGCATCACGTCGACGATCTCCGGGGACGCGTCGAGCCCGTCGAGCGGTACGCCGCGCCGCGCGAGGGGGAGGGCGACCCGGCCGGTCCCGATGGCGAGTTCGAGTGCTCGGCCGCCGCCCGTGCGCTTGGCGAGGAACTCGACGGCACCCTCGGGCTCCGGCCAGTCGATGTGGTCGTACACGTTCTTCCAGCGGGGGCCGTACGTTTCGGGCTTCCACTCGGTCATGGTTCGGGCCTCTCTCGTGGCTGTCGTGGGCCGGCGCGGCCGGTGCCGGGCCGGCGGGGCGTGGCAGGTCGGTGGGTGGGCGGGGCGTGGCGGGGCCGGGGGGTGTCGGGCGGTCAGGAGCCGAGGACGCGCAGCTCGTGGTGGGCGAGGAGCAGGCGGTCCTCGACCTCGTCGGCGTGCGGGCCGGTGGCCATGACGTAGCCGACCCGTCCGTAGAGGTCCTCCGGCGGGGGCGTCACGGTCTCCCCGCGCGGGCGCAGCTCGGCGATCTCGTGGATCCACGGGCGGCCGCGCAGGGTGGCGGCGTCGGCCAGGCCGTCGAAGCGCTGGCGGGACCGGGGGTAGAGGAAACGGATGCCTGCCGCGCGGTCCCCGCTGGACGCGGTCCGCGGCGGGCGGCCCAGGGCGGCGGAGACGAGCAGCGAACCGAGCCGTACGCCGCGGGCCAGTTCGACGATGCGGGAGGCGATGTCGCCGCCCGGGCGGGCGTTCAGCTCGATGATGCGCGGGCCGGCCGGGGTCATCTTCACTTCGACGTGGGCCACCGTGCGGTCGATGCCGGCGGCGAGGACGCTGCGGCAGGCGAGGTCGAAGCCCTCCGTCATCTCGGCCCGTCCCAGGGTGCCGTTTCCGGTGATGAAGCCCGCCTCGACCGGGTAGGGGTCGTACGCCCATATCTTGCGCGCCCAGGAGACCGGGGTGGCCGTGCCGTCGTGCACGAGGCAGTCCACGTCGAATTCGAAGCCCTCCAGGAATTCCTCGACGAGGATTCCCTCGCTTTCCAGGCCCATCTTGTCCGCGTGCACGGCCGCGTCGAAGGCGGCGTCGAATTGGGATTCCTCGTCCACCCGGCGGACGCCGGCGCTGCCGGACAGGCCGCGCGGTTTGACCATCAGCGGGTAGCCGATCTCGCGGGCGGCCCGCCGTGCCGCGTCGAGGTCGTGGACGAGGAGGGAGCGGGTCGGCGAGATCCCGGTGTCGCCGAGCAGGGTGCGCTGGCGGTGCTTGTCGCGCGCCAGCTCGGCCGCCGCCACCGGCACGCCCGGCAGTCCGAGGCTTCGGGCCAGGCGGGCCGCGGTGACCACCATGGTCTCCTCGTACGTCACCACGGCCGCGACCCGGCGCCGGTCCACCAGGACCTTTGCGGCCCGCAGCGCGTTCTCGTCGGCGGCGCCGGGTTCGGAGGCGTCGAAGACCCCGGCCGCCTGCACGAGGCGCCGCTGCCAGGTCACCGGTTCGGGGTTGAGCAGCAGCAGGTCGGCGTCCGCGGCCATCTGGGCCAGCAGGCGTTCGTGGCCGGCGCGGTAGCCCGACCCCACGACGAGCAGCGTTTCGCGGCTGCCCGCACTGTCGTGTGTCACGTGCGTTCCTCTCGGTCCGATCGCGTCCGGGGACGTTCGGACGGGGTGGGGGTGAGGGAGAGTCAAGTATCCCTATGACTGCTTGTCAAGCTCAGTCACTAATTCTGTCACTATTACCGTTCGGGATGGTGCGGCCTTCTGTGCGTTCACGAAAGTGGGCGCAGGGTGCGGACGGTCGGGGCCGGTGGCGGCCCGGAGGACCCGCCGTCCGGTACGGCGACGGCGACGGCCGCCCGGTGGCCGGGCGGCAGGTCCAGGTCGGCGAAGGCCCACCCCCGGGGGGTCGGCGCCGGCCCCCGCCCGTCCGCGGCCAGGTCGGCGGCCAGCCCCACGCACGGGCCGGACAGCCCGCCGGGCAGTCCCGTACCGATGCCCTTCAGGTACGCCTCCTTGCGCACCCAGCAGCTCAGGAAGCCCTCCTCCCGCTGTGCGGGCGGCAGTTCGGCGAGCGCCGCGCGTTCGGCCGGGTGCAGACGGCGGATCATGCCGTCGAGCGGGCTGTCCGGGTGGCGGAAGGCCCGGGACTCGACGTCGACGCCGACGGGAACGGCGGCGAGCGCAACGACGGCCAGGCCGCCCGAGCGCGACAGGGAGAACTCGACGGCCGGCGCCCCGCCCGCCAGCGCGGGCCGTCCGTGCGGCCGCGAGCAGTGCGGCAGCCCGCAGGTCTCGCGGGTCAGCCGCACCGCGCGGGGCGCGATGCCGAGACACCCGCCGAGGACGGTCCGCAGCGCGATGTGCGAGGCGACGTACCGGCGCCGAGCGCGGTCGTCGTGGAAGGCCGCCGCCCGTGCGCTCTCCCGCCGGTCGAGCACGCGGTCCGCGCGCCCGTCGGGGACGGTATCCAGGGGGACGATCCAGACGGCGGCCCCGCCCTGCACGGGCAGGTCGCCGGGTACGGGCCGTCCCAGCGGCGGCGACGGCGCGCACCGGAGTGATGCGGGGGATGCGGGGGATGCGGGGGATGCGATGGACTCTTCTACGGGATCGTCTCCTTGCTCGGAGGGGCGGCCGCGAGGCGGTCGACGCTGCGGCCGCGGAACGAGAGCAGGGCGTACAGCGCGAGGCCGTAGCCGCCGAGTTGCAGGGCGAGGTAGCTCCACACCCCGCCCCCGTCCACCACGGGCAGCAGCACCAGCGGCGCGACGAAGGCGCCGAGTCCGTGGGCGAGGGAGGTGGCCGCGGCGTAGCTCTCCAGCCGCTCCGGCGGGGCGGTCAGGGTGACGAGCGGCTGGACGCTCGGCGCGATCAGGCATTCGCCGACGGCGAAGACCAGGCCGAACAGGGCGCCGAACAGGAGGCGCACGCCGGCCCCGGGCACCAGCACGGCGGCCGTCAGGGCGCCCATGGCGACCACCCAGACCAGGACGGCCGCCGTCAGCGCGGCGACGTACCCGATCCGTTCGACGACCCGCAGGGCGAGGCCCTGGAAGGCGATGACGCCGACGGTGTTGCAGGCGATGACCACGCTGATGGCGGACACGGACAGGTCCGCGTTCCGCAGGATCGCGGGAACCACGGCGTCCACCTGGGCGAGGCCGAAGACGACCAGGGCCGTCTGCAGGAGGAGGAGCCGGAGGAACACCGTGTCGCGCAGCGCCGTGCCCCGGCCTCCTCCGTCGTCGCGGACCGCCGCGGAACCGGCCCCGTCCGCACCCGGCTCGGCGGGCCGTCGCTCCACCCGCCGCAGACGGACGAGGACGGCCCCGTGCAGCAGGTAGCTGACCGCGTTGGCGACCAGGCACAGGGTGTACCCGGTTGAGCCGAGGCGTTCCACGGCCTGGCCGCCGAGCAGCGCGCCGACGGCCACGGTCAGGGCCGAGACGCGGTGCTGCCCCGAGAGGACGCGGCTGAGTTCGGACGTGCCGAAGACCTTGGTGAGCAGCGGCGTCTGGACCGCGTAGTAGGCGCCGGTGCCCGCCCCGGAGAGGCAGGCGGCGGGCACCGTGGAGGCCATCGAGTCCGCCGCCGCCAGCCAGGCCGCGCCGGCGCCCTGGAGGACGGTGGCTCCGATCGCGGACAGGCCGGGACCGTAGATCCTGCCGACCTTGCCCGCGAACGGGTTCACGGCGAGACCGGCCAGCGCGAACAGCGCGAAGTACAGCGAGACGCCCGAGGTGGGCAGAGCGAGCGTCTCCCGGAGGTAGGCCACCATGAGCGGCAGCACGAGGCCGGTGCCGAACGTGGTGGCGCCCCAACCGGCGAGGAACCCCCGGTAGAGGGGCAGCGGCTTCCTGCGGGCCGCCTTCCTCACCGCTCCGCCCCCGTACGGCGTTCACGCTCCGGCATCGGACGCTCCCACCAGGGCCCCGGCGCGGACCGGGGCGGTCGCGTCGAGGGCCTCGTACGGGTCGGAGGCGATGCGGACCGGTGCGGCGTCGGGGACGACCGCTCCCCTCAGGCCGATGCCGCCGGCGCCGTACACGAGCCGGTGGCCGCGGGCGGCGATGAGGCCGCCCGGTGCGGGGGCCGTTTCCGCGTGGCGCGGCGTGTGTTCCGGGGACGCGCCGCGGAAGGCGCCGATGGACAGGCGGTGTTCAGAGGTATCCATAGCTGAGCCAGCCTCCGTCGACGACCAGGGTCTGGCCGTTGATGTAGTCGGCCTCCGGGGAGGCCAGGAACAGGACGGGGCCGACGATGTCCTGCGGCCTGCCGCGCCTGCCCGCGGGGATGCGCCCGACGATCGCGTCCTCGGTGAGCGCGGCCGGGTGCGGGGTCTCGATGCGGATCATGCCGGGGGCCACGGCGTTGACGTTGACGCCGCGTGCGGCCCATTCGACGCCCAGGCTGCGGGTCAGCTGGAGGACGCCGCCCTTGCTCGCCGCGTACAGCGCCCGTTCGGGGAACGCGGTGTACGACAGCAGCGAGCAGAAGTTGACGATCTTTCCGTGGCCCTGCTCCAGCAGCTGCCTGCCGAAGACCTTGCAGGTGAGGAAGGTGCCGATGACGTTCGTGTCCAGCAGTGCGCGGGCGTCGTCCACGGAGAACTCCGTGGTGGGGCCCAGGTCGAAGAGCCCGGCGGCGTTGACGAGCACGTCCACGCCGCCGAACGTCTCGGTCACCCGCTCGGCGCACCGCTGCACCTGCCGCTCGTCGCCGACGTCGGCCGGCAGCGCGAGGCTCTGGGCTCCCAGGGCCTCGATCTCCGCGGCCACCGACTCCACTTGGGCGGCGGTGCGCGACATCAGCGCGACCTGGGCGCCGCGCTCGGCGAAACCGAGTGCGACGGCGCGTCCGATGCCTCGGCCGCCCCCGGTGACGACGACGCGCATCAGCGGGCCCGGAATTCGCCGAACCAGTGCAGCTGGTCGGGCTTGGCGCGCGTGGGGACGTTGCGGTAGACGTACAGGCCCACGCAGGTGAAGCGGTCGGATCGGAAGGTGTCGAGGATCTCCTCGCTGGTGATGCGGCGCGGTCCGGTGCCCTCGACCATGTGGTCGGAGAAGGAGTTGAGGAGGAAGAGCCCGCCCGGCTTCAGCAGGCGGTGCACCTCGTCGGCGTACCGGCCGCGTGCCTCGTCGCGCATGTTGTGAAAGACGAACGAGTCGGTGACGACATCGGCCGAGCGGTCCGGAAGCGGTACGTCGAGCACGTCGCCCTGGACGAAGTTCGCCGTGGCTCCGGCGAGTTCGGCCCACTTGCGGGCGCGGGCGACCGCGTCGGGCGACAGGTCGACACCCGTCACGTCGAGTCCCTGCACCGACAGGAACACGGCGTCGACGCCCGGGCCGCTGCCCAGGTCGATGAGGCGCTGGCCGGGCTTGAGGGTGCCGTCGATGACGCGCTTGACGAGTTCGGGACCCGGGGAGGCGTTGAACCAGGACAGCTTGGCGAGCGGCTCCTCGGAGTACACGGAGGAGAAGGTGTCGGTCCAGCTCTGGGTGAAGGCCTTCATGCGGTCAGCTCCTTGGTCGTGCCGCGCGGGGCGGCGGGGTCGTCGTCGACGACGAGGCGCACGTAGCCGGGCACGGCCGGGCGGCGTCCGTCGGGGAGGGAGAGGACGACGAGGTCGTCCGTGCGGGACTCGACGGTGAATCCCGCGAACCGGTAGGTGACGAGCATCTGCCGGTTGCGTTCGGTGGGCCGGAAGAGGGCGACGGTGCCGGCACCGTGCGCGGCGGCCAGCCGGGCGACGGCGGCGATCAGGGTGGAGCCGACGTTGCGGCCCATCACCCGGCACGACATCAGCAGCAGGCGGATCGTCCACGGGGGCGTGGAGTCGGCCCGCGGGTCCGCCGCTGCCGCGTCCGGCCGGCCGGTACCGATGACGGCGAGGCCGATCGTGCCGTACGTGCCGAAGCGGTCGTCGAGTTCGGCGACGAGCACGCGGTGGTCCGGGTGCCGGGTCAGCGCCGCGAGTTCGGCCTGGTCGAAGGTGATGCCGGTGGTGTTGAGCTGGTGGGTGCGCTGGGTCAGTTCGGCGGCGCGGGCGAGGTCCGCGGGCGTCGCCTCGCGCACGCGCAGGGTCATGTCGAGCGAACGCAGGAACTCCTCCCCCGGCCCGTCGAACGCCACCTCGTGGCTGCGGCGCCGGCTCTCGGCCAGGTACATCGACCGGCGGCGCCGCGCGTCGTCGGTGACCTGGGCGGGCAGCACACCGCCGGCGGCCACCAGGGCGTGCAGCTCCTGCCTGGTCATGCACCGCACCTCGGGCAGCTCGCTGGCCACTTCGGCCCGCTCGAACTCCGAGTCGTCCACGAACAGCACGCTGTCGGGCGAGATGTTCAGCTCCCGGGTGACGGCGCGCAGCGAGGCGGACTTGGCCGACCAGCCGACCTGCGGGTAGAGGAAGTACGCGTCGAGGCCGAAGTCGCGCAGCCGTTCCGCGACCGCGCCGGGTTCGTTGCGGCTGGCGACGGACTGGAGGATGCCGTGCTCGTCGAGGATCCGGACCAGCCTCCGGTTGGCTTCGGGGACGCTGAGGTCGTCGCCTTCGAGGAGCGTGCCGTCCCACAGGGTGTCGTCCAGGTCCCAGACCACGCACTTGACCCGCGGGGCCGCCGTGGTGTGCGGCTCAGTGTTCCGCATGGGTGTCGTCCTCTCCGTGGTGCGCCGCCGTCCGGGCCGGGGCGCGGTCCGTGGTGGCGCCCCGGCCGCGCAGGAGGTCGGCGGCGACGATGTCCTGGAGCACCTCGGTCGGCCCCTCGATGACCTCGTGGACGCGCGCGGCGGCGTGCAGCCGGGCCAGCGGGTGGTCCTCGGCCTGTCCGGCCGCGCCGAGGAGCCGGGAGGCGGTGGCGGTGGTGGTGCTCGCCGCACGGCTGGCCAGCAGCTTGGCGCGGGCGACGGTCACGGCGGCGGACGGTGCCCGGTCCTCGACCTCGTACGCGGTCTGCCGTACGTAGCGGGCGGCGGCGTCGGTGGCGACGGCGGCGTCGGCGAGCAGCCCCCGGACGAGTTGCCGGTCGCCCAGGGTGGCACCGCCCTGGGCGCGGGTGGCGGCGTGGTCCGCGGCGAGGCGGAGGGCGGCCTCCGCGACGCCCACGGCGCCGGCGGCGACGTACAGCCTGCCCAGGGTCAGGCAGGACGTCACCACGAAGGGGATGCCGAAGCCGGGGCGGCCGACGGCGCGGGCGGCCGGTGCCGTCGCGCCGTCGAACGTGACGCGGGCGAGCCGTGCGGCGCGCAGTCCCGCGGTGACGGGTTCCGCGCCGACGTGTACGCCCGCACCGGCGTCCACCAGCGCGCAGCTTCCGCGCCCCGCCGTACCGCCGAAGACGAGGTACGTGTCGGCGATCTGACCGAACGACAGCCAGCGCTTGGTGCCGGTGACCCGCAGGGTGTCGCCGTCGCTTTCGATGGTGGTGCTCAGGGCCCCGATGTCCGCGCCGGCCTGTTGCTCGGTGAGCGCGAACGCGGCGAGGATCCGGCCGGTCGCCAGGTCGGGCAGCAGCGTGTCGCGCAGCGCGGGGGCGGCCCAGCGGCGTACCGCGTGGCAGACCATGGCGTGGACGACGAGCAGGCTGTGCAGGCTGGGTGAGGCGGCCGCCACCAGGCGGTGCACGTCGGTGACGGCGGCGAGCGGCGTCCCGCTGCCGTGGTGGGCGGTGTCCACGGTCAGGCCGAGCAGTCCGAGGCCGGCCAGTTCGTCGATGTCCTCGCGCGGCACGGCCCCCGCGCGTTCCCAGGCCGTGGCCCGGGCGGCGAAGGCGTCGTCGCGCAGTGCCTCCAGGAGTGCCCCGGGCGCGGAGCCGGTCACGGGGCCGCCAGCCTGCGGTTGACGAGCCCGGCGAGACCCCGGATGGAGTCGAAGTTGACGAGTTCGAGGTCCTCGTCGCCGATCTCGATGGAGAAGGTGCGCTCGACGAAGTCGACCATCTGGACGGCGGCCACGGAGTCGAGGACGCCGTCGGAGATGAGCGGCCTGTCGTCCGCGATGCCGGGACGTCCGCTGAGGCGGGCGATGAACTCGCGCACGGTGGAGCTCACTTCCTCAGGAGTGTGGGACCGGGGGGAGGTGGTCTGCGGGGAAGCCATGGTTCAGTTCCCGTCGTAGGAGTAGAAGCCGCGGCCGCTCTTGGTGCCGAGCAGGCCCTGGTCGACCATCCGGCGCAGCGCCGGATGGGTGGCGAACTCGTCGGTTCCGTAGTGGTCGTGCAGCACTTCCAGGGTGCGGACGACGGTGTCGATGCCGATGAGGTCGGCGGTGCGCAGCGGCCCCGAGGTGTGGCCGAGGCAGCCCTTGAAGAGGTCGTCGACCTGGCTCGGGGTGGCGACGCCGTCCGCGACGACGGCTGCGGCGAGGTTCACGACCGGCATGAGGACGCGGTTGATGACGAAGCCGGGTGCGTCCCGGACGACGACGGCCTCCTTGCCCAGGCGCCGCAGCATCAGGTCGACGTCCCGCATGGCCGCGTCGGAGCTGTCCCCGCCGCGGACGACTTCGACCATGCCGATCCGGTCGACCGGGTTCATGAAGTGGACACCGACGACGCGGCCCGGGTCGGTGAGCTGTTCGGCGAGCCGGCCGATGGGAACGGCGGAGGTGTTGGCGGCGATGGTCGTGCCGGGGGCGAGGACCTTCTCCAGCTCCGGGTAGAGGGCTCGTTTCGCCTCCTCCGACTCGGTGGTGTTCTCCACGACGAGCTCCACGTCCCCTAGGGCAGCGAGGTCGGTGGAGGGGCGGATGTCCAGTGCGGGGGCGCCCGCGCCGCCGAGGAGGGTGGCGAGCCGTTGGTGGCGGCGGACGGCGGCGCGGGCGGTGTCGAGTGCGGCGGCGTCGGAGTCGACGAGCGTCACCGCGTACCCGGCCGCCGCGGCGGCGTGGGCGACGCTGGCTCCGATGACTCCGGCTCCGAGCACTCCGATGGTGGGTGGGGTCATGGCGTCGGGCTTTCGTTCTCGATGGGCTCCGGTCGCTGTTGCTCCGGGGTGGCCAGCCAGTCCTCCACCTCGCGCGTCATGCCGCCGAGCGTCGCGGAGGCGAAGACGACCGAGGAGGGCACGGCTCTGCCGGTGAGTTCCTTGAGGCCCGAGATGAGGTGGACTCCCATCAGCGAGTCCCCGCCGAGGTGGAAGAAGTGGTCCTCGGGGTGGACCTGGCGCAGGCCGAGAAGCAGGCGGAAGCATTCGGCGAGGAATCCGGCCACGGTCGAGGGCGTTCCCGGGTCCGCCGCCGGCTCCGGCCGG
Organism: Streptomyces sp. NPDC058701; assembly: GCF_042715295.1. Taxonomy (NCBI): domain Bacteria; kingdom Bacillati; phylum Actinomycetota; class Actinomycetes; order Kitasatosporales; family Streptomycetaceae; genus Streptomyces; species Streptomyces sp. NPDC058701. The sequence goes on from NZ_JBHXSY010000007.1 coordinate 104,569, forward strand.
TGCTCCGGTACGCCGTCTCCCCCGTCGGCGGCCGTGTCCGCGCCTCCCGCCGGAGCGGACGGGGGGTGCGCGAAGGGGTCGGCGGGCGGCGCCGTGTCCGGCAGGTACCTGCGCCGCACCAGGTTCCTGGGCGGCAGTGCCGTCCGGTGCCCGGGGGCCGCGTGCAGGCGCTCCCAGTCCGCCTCGACGCCGTGGGTCCACAGCTCCCCGAGGGCCTCCAGCAGGATCTGCCGGTCGGGGACGTGCTCGTAGGACTGCCGTACGGTCCGTACGCACACGGCGTCCGGGTCGCTCTGGCCGATCCACGGGCGGGTGGTGCCCGGGCCGACCTCGATCAGGACGCGGTGGCGGGCCAGGACCAGCCCGGCGGCCGTGCGGAACCGGACCCGGCCGACCATGTGGTCGCGCCAGTAGGCGGGCCGGGGCACCTCTCCGTCGAGCCAGCGGCCGAGGACGCTGGAGGCGATCGGGATGCGCGCCGGGCTCAGCGGTACGTCGCGCAGGTCCTCGCCGAGCAGCTCGGCGGCCCGCGTGAGCTGCGGGGTGTGGAAGGGATGCGCGGTGTCGACCGGCAGGACGGTGAAGCCGTCGCCGCGCAGCCGGTCGGCGAGTGCCGCGACCGCGGCCGGTCGCCCCGAGAAGACGCAGTGCCCGGGTCCGTTGTCGGCGGCGAGCCAGGTGTCGTCGACGGCGTACCGCTCGACGTCGGCGGCGGAGGCGAGCACGCCGAGCATGGCTCCCTCGCCGGCGGTCACGACGAGGTCGGCCCGGCGGGCCACGGCCGCCATGGCGTCGTCGAGGCCGATGACGCCGGCCAGCACGGCGGCCACCCACTCCCCCAGGCTGTGCCCGAGGAGGGCCGCGGGCCGGATGCCGAGGTCGATGAGCGTGCGGGCCATGGCGTGTTCGAGGCAGAACAGGGACAGGTGGACCTGACGCAGCTCGCGCCGGGGCGGTCGGCCGGCGCCGTCGCGGCGCAGCAGGGCGCGCAGGTCGACGCGGCTGCCGTCGCCGGTGGGGCGCGCCGGTGGCGCGGTGAAGGACCGGCCGACGGCCCCGTCCGTGAGCTCGTCGGCGATCGTGACGGCGGTCCGCAGGTGCGCCGCGAAGACGGGGTCGGTGCGGGCCAGGTCGGCGCCCATGCCGGGGTAGTGGCTGCCGATGCCCGGCAGGACGAAGACCACCTCGGGCGGCTGCGCCGGTGCCCGCCCGCGCTGCACGCGCAGCCGGTCGGCCGCGAAGGCCGCCCCGGCTCCGCCCTCGGGGGTGAGGACGGCGTAACCGCGGTGCGGATGGCGGTGGCGTGCGGTCTGCGTGGTCCAGGCGGTGTCGGCCGTGCGGGAGGGGGTGCGGTCGAGGTGATCGCGCACGGCGGCGAGGTCGGCGTCCAGTGCGTCGGGGTGGTGGCTGGAGAGCAGCACCAGCTCCGTACCCCCCGGACCCTCCCCGGCGGAGTGCGGGCGGGTCGGGGCCTCTTCGAGGACGACGTGGCAGTTGGTCCCGCCGAGGCCGAAGGCGCTGACTCCGGCGCGCCGGGGGCGGTCCGCGGCGGCCGGCCAGTCGAGGGCCGCGCCCAGCGGCCGCAACGGCCCGTCCGTACGGGCGAGATCGGTGGGCAGCCGCTCGAAGTGCGGGGTGGCGACGAGCCGCCCGTGCCGGAGCGACAGCACGGCCTTGACGAGTCCGGCGAGACCCGCGGCCTCCCGCAGGTGGCCGAGGCCGGCCTTGGCGGCGCCGACGTGGACGGGGCGGCGCGCGCCGGCGAAGACCTCGCCGAGCGCGGTCCACTCGGCGGCGTCACCGATGCGGGTCCCGCTGCCGTGCGCCTCCACGTAGTCGATGTCCGCGGGTTCGAGTCCCGCGACGCCCAGCGCGGCCCGGATGACCTCGGCCTGCGCGGCCGGGTCGACGCCCGCGAAGCCGGATTTGCCGGAGCCGTCGTTGTTCATGGCCGTGCCCCGGACGACGGCCCAGACGTCGTCGCCGTCGCGCAGCGCGTCGGCGAGGCGCTTGAGCACCACGGCGCCGGCGCCGTCTCCGGGGACGGAGCCGCCCGCCGCGCGGTCGAAGGGCCGGCACACGCCGTCCGGCGCGCCGATGCCGCCGAGCGGTGCCTCGTAGCCGCCCGGCGCCGGGACCCGTACGGCGGCGACGCCGGCCACGGCCAGGTCGCTGCCGTGGCCGAGCAGGTCCTGCACGGCGAGGTGGACGGCGGTGAGCGCGGTGGAGCACGCGGACTGGACGGTCACGGCGGCGCCGTGCAGGCCGAGCCGGTAGGCGACGCGGGTGGCGGCGTAGTCGCCCCGGTTGGTGACCTCCAGGGCCTGGGCGTCGACGCCGGGGCGCCCGGCGAGCGCGGCGGCCACCCAGCGCTCGTAGTCGTTGTGGCCGACGCCCGCGTAGACGCTGACGGCCGGGGTGCGGACACGGTCGACGTTGGCGGCGTCCAGCGCTTCGTCGGCGGCCTCCAGCAGCAGCCGGTGCTGCGGGTCCAGGAGCAGGGCCTCGGAGGGCGCGATGCCGAAGCGCGCCGGATCGAAGTGGGCGGGCTGCGGGATCGAGCCGTACGCCGGGACGAACGAGCCGGTGGTGCGCGCACGCCGGGTGATGCTGTCCTCGCCCGAGGCGAGGATCTCCCAGTAGCGGTCGAGGCTGTCGCAGCCGGGCAGGCGCACGGCCATGCCGACGACGGCGACGGCGTACTCGTCGTCCGGGGCCACGGCGGGGGCCGGGGCCGGGTCCGGGCGGCCGGGCAGGGGCGTGTTCATCTCGGTTCGCCTCCTTCGGACGGGCGGGTGCGGGTGCGGGCGGTCGGTGCGGCGCTCCCCCGCTGCGGCGGGCGCCGCCGTTCGGCGGGACGGCGGGCCGACGGGGTCCCCGTACCAACGCCGGTGCCGGTGCCGGTGCCCGTACCGGTGCCGTGGTGCTCGGACGCCTCGCCGAGGAGACGGGCGTGGCCGCGCGGGGTGCGGGCGGCGAACACGTCGGCAAGGGCGATGGCGCGTCCGCGGGCGGACTCCAGTGAGCCGCGCAGCAGCATCAGGCGCAGGGAGTCGCCGCCCAGGTCGAAGAAGTCGTCGTCGATGCCGACGGTGTCCAGGCCGAGGACGCGCGCCACCAGTGCGACGGCCCGCTCCTGGTCCGGGGTGGCGGGCGGGGCGTACGGCACGTCGAGGGCGGGGCGGGTGCGCGGTGGGACGCGAAGCGCCTTGCGGTCGACCTTGCCGCTGCCGAGGAGGGGCAGGGCGGGGACCGAGGCCAGGTGCGCGGGCACCATGAAGTCCGGCAGCCGCTCGGCGAGGTGCTCCCGCAGCCGCTCTGGCGGCACCTCGTCGCCCTCGGGTACGACGTAGGCGACGAGGACGGCGCCCTGGTCGGGGTCCGGGATCCCCACCACGGCCGCGTTGGCGACTCCCGGGTGCGCGCGCAGCGCGGTCTCCACCTCGACGGGCTCCACCCGCTGTCCGCGCACCTTGACCTGGTCGTCGGCGCGTCCGACGTACTCGACCTGGCCGTCGGGCAGGTGGCGGGCCAGGTCCCCGGTACGGAAGAGGACCTCGGGCCCGGCGGGGTCCAGCCGGTTGGGCCGGAACCGCTCGGCGGTCAGGTCGGGGCGGCCGAGGTAGCCGTCGGCCAGTCCGGGGCCCCCGGTGTGGATCTCCCCGACGGCGCCGGGCGGTACGAGCCGGCCCGCCGCGTCGCAGAGGTAGATCCGCATGTCGAGCGGGACGCCGACGACCGTGCCGGCCGCCCCTTCCGGGCGCGGGGCGGGGAGCGGTCCGGTGCGGTGGCACACGTAGTCGGCTTCGCTGAGGGTGTACGTGTTGTGCACCTCGAAGCCGAGGCCGCGCAGTTCGTCCTCGAGGTCCTGTCCGAGTGCCTCACCGCCCACGAAGACGTGGCGCAGCGCGGGCGCCGTCCGGAACGCGGGCTGGGTGAGCAGCAGCCGCAGCATCGAGGGGACGAAACTGACGGTGGTGATGCGCTCGTCGCGGATGAGTTCCGCGAGGTAGCGGTCGTCGCGGTCCCTGCCGGGCGCGGCCAGCACCGCGGTGCCGCCGGTCGCCAGCGGCCACGCGAACTCGCGGAAGCTGACAGGCGACTTGAGCAGGTGCCGGTCGTCCGGGCCCATGGCGTACATCCCCTGCTCCAGCCGGATGCGGGAGGTGTGCATGCGGTGCGGGCGGACGACGCCCTTGGGGGCGCCCGTGCTGCCGGAGGTGAACAGGACGTACGCCGTGGTGTCGGGACGGGCAAGGTCGTCGGGTGCGCCGGCCCGGTCGCCGGGTGAGCCTGCCGGATCGCCGGGTGAGCCTGCGGAATCGCCGGCCGGCGGCTGACGGAGGAGCGCGGACGCGTCGAGGGCGCGGCCGGCGACGGCGCGGTGCCCGGACGCGGTGGTGAGCGTCGCGACGGGTGCGGTGAGGCGGAGGATCTCCTCGGCGCGCAGGTCCGGCAGGTGCGGGTCGAGGTGGACGAATCCGGCGCCGGCCTTCCAGATGCCGAGGACGGCGGTGAAGAGGGTGAGGTCGCGGTCGCCGGTCAGTACGACGAGGGCGCCGGGCTCGCCCACGTGCGGGCGCAGCCGTTGGGCGAACCGGTCCGACGCGGCGTCGAGTTCGCCGTAGGTGAGCTCGGCGGCACCGTCCCGCAGGGCGATCGCGTCGGGTGTGCGGGCGGCCTGCTCGCGGATCATGCGGTGCAGGGTGGTGTCCGAGTGGGGGGTGTGCGGCGCGTTCCAGGTGTGCAGCAGCAGCTCCCACTCGTCCGGCCGGAGCAGGTCGACGGTGCCCGCGGGCGTCAGGGGCCGCTCCGCCGCGTGGTGGGCGAGCAGCGCCAGGTGCGCCGTCACGCGGCCCGCGGTGGCGGCGTCCAGGACGGTGCTGTCGTACGTGAGGCACAGGTCGGGGCCCTCGGCGGCGGCGGTCCACACGGGTCGCCCGAGGGATGCCGGAAGGCCGGCCGGGCGGGGGGCCGGGCGGGCCCGCAGGACGGCCACGTACGGTTCGCCGTCGGCCGGCGGTCGGGCGGCGGCGGGACGCGCCGCCGCCGTGAGTTCCGCCAGGGTGGCTGCCTCCTGGTCCTCGGCGCGGACGTAGCGCACCGGGGTGTCACCGGCGGTGCCGAGGACCTCCCAGCCGGTTCCGTACCGGTGGAGCAGCAGGTGGCTGAGGGCGGCGAGCGCCCGATACCCGTCGGGGCCGCCGAGCAGGGTGGCGGCGGACGCGGACAGCGGGCCCGTGCACTGCTCGAAGTGCGGCTTCCCGGTCTCGGGCAGGCGGTGCGGGAAGAGGAGCATCAGTGTCCCCCGCCTGTGGCCGGGGCCGGGCCCGTGCCGGCGCTCGCGCTGACGGCGACCCTGCGGTGCAGTACGGAGCGTGCGGCGGCCATGCCGGTGGCCGCGCCGTAGGTGATGCCGATGATCTTCGAGGAGCTGTCGCCGACGAAGTACAGCCCGGGCACGGACGACTCCAGGTCGTCGGAGAGGTCCAGGTCGGGAAAGAGTCGTTCGACGACGGGCGCCGCGACCGTGGCGGTGCCCGGGACCAGGCCCGGATGCAGGGTGTTGAGCCGGTCGACCATGGTGAGGACGTCGCGGACGGTGGACGCGGGCAGGCAGTCGCGCAGGTCGCCGTGGTGGTAGTTGATGAGGCTGGTGGTGAGCGGTCCCTCCGGTGCGGGCCGTCCGGACAGCTGGTCGACGGTGCTGACGACGGGCCGGCCGCCGCCGTACGCCGAGACGCGCCTCGCGAAGGCGGCGGCGTGGTCGGTGCCGTCGGTCCCGTCGGGCAGGTCGACGGTGGTGAGGACGCCGAGGTTGGACTTGGTCGTGGGCTGGTTCAGGCAGTGCTGCCCGTCGAGCGCGACCGCGTCGAGGAAGCCGTACTGCATGACCCGGCCGCCCTCGCACACGCAGAACGTCCGGACCGAGTGGCCCTCTTCGTTGAGGAACGACAGCTTGGGGTTGTGACAGCCGTCCAGGAGGGGCGCCAGGTCCTCCCGGCCGGCCTCCAGCCGCACGCCCAGGTCGACGCGGCCACTGGGCCGGTGGCGCACGCCGATGCGCCCGGCGAGGTCGCGGACCCAGGGCAGGCCCAGCTTGCCGACGCCGACGATGACGTCGTCGGCCCGGAACCCTGCCGGGCCGTCCGGCGTGTCGGCGCGTACGCGGAACCCGCCGCCGGTCAGCGGCTCGACGTCGGTGGCCCGGTGGTGGAGCAGGACGCTGCCGCCACCGCGCTCCAGTTCGGCCTTGAGACGGGCGATGACGACGAGGGAGTCGTCCACCGTGACGCTCTGCGAGTACGCCGTGTCGACGTGCTGGAAGACGGTGCCGTCGCCGAGCAGGGAACCGCTCGTCTCGCGGGGCGGGCCGGCCGGCGGGAGCCCCAGCTCGTAGAGGATGCGGTACGCCTCGGAGATGAGGTCCTGGGCCCGGTCGAAGGAGCCGAGGGCGCGCTCCAGGCCGCTGTAGGAGCGGACCGTCCCGTCGGGGGCCGACTCGATCTTGGAGCGGGTCAGCGAGGAGATGTACCCGAGGTTGGTGTCGAAGTGGAAGGCCGCGCCGCCGAGTCCGGTCAGGCAGGTGCAGCGCGGGCACTGGAGGCGGAACTTCTCCGCGTCGCGGACCGTCCGGCCGTTCATCCGCGCCACCAGTCGGGGGCACAGGCTTTCGATCATGTCGCCGCCCGCTTCGAGGAGGACGACGCGACGGCCGGCCCTGACCAGGGTCAGCGCGGCGAAGAGTCCGGCGGGCCCGCCGCCGATGACGACGGTGCCGGTCCGGGTGGTGCGGTCCTGATCAGACATGGATGCTCCCGTGGGCCGCGGGCCGCCGCTCGAGGTACCGCTCGACGAAGGTCCGGTAGAAGAGCCCGCTGGTGTCGCGGCCCTCGGCCTCGATGCGTTCGATGAGCCACTGGCAGGTGAAGGGCAGGAGGTCGAGGACGCGGCCGGGGTGCTGTCCGGTGAGCGTCCCGTAGTGGTCCAGGCCCCGCTCCAGCACGGACCGGAACCAGTGGTCCGGGCTGAAGACCCGGTCGTACAGCCAGTCGAAGCCGTGTTCCGGGTAGTCGGGGAAGACCGGGAGGGCGGTGGTGACGAGCAGGTTCACGACGTCCATGGCGGCGATGCCGGTGGCGCGGTAGTCCTCGAAGTCCAGCACCCGGGCCGACCCGTCGCGTGCGTCGTAGCGCACGTTCCAGGGGCCCAGGTCGCCGTGGGTGGGCGCCAGCAGGGCCGTGCGCAGCGCCTCGTCGGCGTACGGAACGCCGAACTCGGGGTCACGGACGTACGCGGCGGCCGTTTCGAGGGCGCGCTCCGGGGTGCCGGACGTCCGCTCCCCCGACAGGTGCAGTTGGACGACCCGCTCGACGGCCGGCCGGAGCACCTGCCACAGCGCGTCGGGTCCGGTGGCGCCGGCGGCGGCGGTGGGCAGGTCGATGCCGGGCAGGTGGGTCATCGTGAACCCGCCGCACAGCGCGTCCAGCGGTACCGGACTGCCGAGCGGGGCGGGTACGGGGAAGCCGCGCAGGATCTCCAGCTCGCGGGCGAGCTTCGGATCGGTGGTGGACAGCGGGATCTTGGCGACGGCGACGGGTACGCCGTCGACGTCGAGCTGCACGAAGGTGCGGCGGCGGACCTTGCGGGCGCCGGCCGGAGTCCAGGTGGAGGACCGGACGCGGTCGGGGCCGGGTGCGGGTGCGCCGGTCCGCTCCAGGTGGGCGGCGAGCATCAGCCGGGCCACTTCGGCGGTGTCGACGGTCCGTTCGGTGAGGTCGGCGTGGTCCGCCGGGGCGGGGGCGTCGGCGGCGGGGGCGACGGTGCCGTGCGGGACGGGGGTGCGGTTCACGACGTGCTCCCGGTGGTGACGAGGGACACGTCGACGCGGTCCAGGAGATCGGCCAGCGCGGGTCCGCCGAGCAGGTCGCCGAGTTCGTCGACGGCGGCGTGCCGTTCCTCGGCCGTCAGCTCCTGGTAGGCGGTCAGGCGCGCGTCCAGGTGGTCGGCGAGGTGGCGGTAGCCGGACTCGTCCGCGAGCAGTGCGCGGGTGAGCCGGTCGAGGGCCTTGGTGCCCTCCAGGTCGTCCTCGGGGACGGTGAACCGGTCGCCGAGGTCGGTGAGGCTGGCCGCGGTGTCGCCGGCGACGGTGCCGCGCAGGGCGCGCAGGTTGGCGATGTGTCCGTAGTGCTGCTCGGGGAGCAGCAGCGGCAGCCGGCGCAGGATGACCGACTCGTGCAGGGAGGTGAGGCTCGGCGGTACGGCGTAGAGCGGTGCGTGGGCGAGGTGGCGGAGGAACTCGGTCTGGGGCAGGAAGGCGTACTCGACCTCGACCTCGCCGTGGGTCTCGGTGACGGGCTGCCGGAACGCCCCGCCGCAGACCAGGATGCGGCCCAGTTCGGGCCGGGCCACGGCGAGTTCGGCGACCCAGCGGCGCAGGACGTCGAGGTAGGCGTTGTGGGACTCGTAGTCGAGGAAGAAGTTCTGGAAGCCGCCGAGGTTGACGAGGAGGCCGACCGGCCGTTCCGGCGGCGGCTCGGCGAGGGCGCCCTCCAGGGCGTTCCGGTCGACGATGGGACCGCACAGCTCGACGTGGTCGGCGCCCACCGCGGCCATGGCCGCGATCCGCGCGGGCACGCCGGGAAAGTTCTGCGCGTAGGACCGGCGGGCGAGGAGGTGGGCCAGCAGGATGCGCTCGTGCGGGGCGAGCGTGTCGAAGACGTAGCGCGCCGTGTCGTCGTCGGCCCACCGGACGAGGTGGGCGCGCGCCGCCAGTTCCTCGAAGGTGCGGTCGGTCAGCCAGAAGCCGAGGAGGCTGTCGAAGAAGAGCACGGGGACCTCGGCGCGTACCGCCCGGAAGACGAGTTCGGCGTCCATGACGCTGACCACGAGGTCGGCGTCGGCGAGTCCCCGCGCGAGGTCCTCGCTCCGGCGGGTGTCGCCTTCGGTGATGCGGTGGAAGCGGTGGCTGTGCCGCCGCGCGAAGTCGAGTGCGACGTCCTGACCGATGAAGTCGACGCTGCTGTCGGCGAGCAGGGGGGTGATGGCGACCAGTTTGGAGACGGGCCCGAATCCGCAGGCCTGGGCGCTGGAGAGGATCCTCATCGTCACGCTTTCCTCGTGTTCCTGGTGAACTGACCGAGCACGGCGGACCGGATGCCGCGGCTGTCCACGCCGTAGAAGTGGAGAAGTTCTTCGTGGGAGGCGACCGGTGGGTAGCGGTGGTCGGTCTCCAGGCGCACCAACGGGGGGCCGTTTTGGCCGAGGGTCAGTGCGGTGCGGTCCCCCAGGCCGCCGGGGCCCAGGGACTCGGCGGCGGTGACGACGAGCGCCCGGTGGCGGGCCAGTGCCCGTACGGCGTCCCGGGGGAAAGGGCGGAGGGTGGTCACGGAGGCGACGGCGGCGTCCACTCCGTCGCCGGCGAGGGCGTCGGCCGCGGCGAGCGCCTCGGCCACGCAGCGGCCGGTGGCCAGCAGCAGGACGTCCGCCCCGTCGCGCAGCAGCCGGGGGGTCCGCGGGTCGCCGTCGGAGGCCGTCGCGGGCAGTTCCGGGTCGGGGCGCGCGGAGAGCCGTACGTACGCGGGGCCGTCGGCCGGCAGCAGGGTCCGCAGTACGGACACGGCGTCGGCGGCGTCGGCGGGGCAGTGGACGCTCATGTGGGGCAGCGCCGTCATGAGGGTGATGTCGTCGGTGGCGTGGTGGGTGGGCCCGAGGGGGCCGTATCCGAGCCCTCCGCCGACGCCGAGGAAGACTACGGGCAGCGCGGGCACGCACACGTCGAGGCGCAGTTGTTCGTAGGCCCGGCGGACGAGGAAGGGTGCCATGGCGGCGGCGACGGGGCGCAAGCCGCTGCGGGCGAGTCCGGCGGCGACCCCGACGAGGTTGGCCTCGGCGATGCCGACGTCGACGTACCGGCGGGGGTGGCGGGCCATGACCCCCTGGAACAGGGCCTGTCCGTCGGCGCCCAGGGTGATCAGGGCGGGGTCCGCGTCGACGGCCTCGGTCAGGGCGGCGGCCAGCGCGGCGCGCATGGTGGGCGGTGCGGTGATCACGACGGTGTTCCTCCCGCGGCGGCGAGGGCGGGGGCGGCGGGTCCACCGAGTGCGGCGAGGGCCGTCCGGTACTGGGCGGGATCCAGCCGGCCCATGTGCCAGGCGGGGTCGCCCTCGGCGAAGGGCACGCCCTTGCCCTTGACCGTGTGCGCGAGCAGTACGGCGGGGCCGTCACCGGACCGGAGTCCGGCGAGGGCGCCGGTGACGGCGGCGGTGTCGTGCCCGTCGGCCTCGGCGACGCGCCAGCCGAACGCCCGCCACTTGTCGGCGAGGGGTTCGAGGGCGCTGATGTCCTCGGTGTCGCCCTCCTGTTGGAGCCGGTTGCGGTCCACGACGGCGACGAGGTTGCCGAGGCGGTGGTGGGCGGCGAACTGCGCGGCCTCCCAGTTGCTCCCCTCGTCGAGCTCGCCGTCGCCGGTGACGACGACGACCCGCTGGTCCCGGCCCGCCAGCCGTGCGCCGAGGGCCATGCCGCAGCCGAGGGACAGCCCGTGGCCGAGGGCGCCGGTCGCGGCCTCGATGCCGGGCACGGCGTCGGACGGGTGGCCGGGCAGGGTGGCCAGGTCGGCCGTGATGACGCCGAGTTCGGCGAGGACCGCGTACAGGCCGTAGGCGCCGTGGCCCTTGCTGAGGATCAGCAGGTCCCGGTCGGGCCAGTCGGGCCGGTCCGGGCGGTAGCGCAGGCCCCGGGTGTAGAGGACGGCCAGCAGGTCGGTCATGGACAGCGCGGCGCCGAGGTGAACCGCCTTGCGTGCGGCCAGTTCGACGACTCGCCGCCGGGCACGCCGGGCCAGTTCGTCGGGGTGGAGCACGACGTCCTCCGGTCTGCCGCAGCGGGGCGGCGGGCTCGTGGTCGGGGTGGGTACCGGCCGACGGGGTGCACCGAGTGGGAACGCTCCGCCGTCAGGTCCCGGGCGGATTCCGGGGACGGCCTTCGAGGCAGCGTCCCCAACGCCGGACGAGGCAGAGTCAAGTCGCTTGGTGATTGCTTGTCAAGCACAGTCACTAAATGAGTCACTAATCCCGCCCACAAGCAAGTCACCTACCGTTGACATTCGCGGTCGACGGATATTGACTTGAGCGTGACGACCGCCCGTGCCGCTGTCATTTCCTCTTGCCGCCCGGCGGGAAACCACGAGACCCGAGGAGTTCTCCGTGAAACCCCTTGTTCATGCCGTGGTGGGATGCGGGCGAGTGGCCCCCAACCACATCGACGGATTTTCCGCGCTGCCGGACGCCGAACTGCGCTGGGCGTGCGACCGCGACCGCGCTCGGGCCGAGGCCCTGGCCCGCGAGTACGGGCTGCCGCACGTGACCTCGGACGTACGGGTCGTCCTGGCCGACCCCCTCGTCGACAGCGTCTCCATCGCCGTCGACCACGCCCAGCACCACGAGCTGGCCGCCGCGGCGCTCAGGGCGGGCAAGCACGTTCTGGTGGAGAAGCCGCTGGCCATGACCGCCGAGGAGGGCGAGGCCCTGACGGCCCTCGCCGAACGGACCGGCCGCGTGCTGTCGGTCGTCTCGCAGCACCGCTACGACCCGGTGGTCGCCGCAGTCCGCGACTGGATCGGCGAGGGCCTCCTGGGGCGGCTCGTGTCCGGCACCGTCAGCCTCCAGTGCGGCCGCGACGACGGCTACTACGCCGACAGTTACTGGCGCGGCACCTTCGCCGGCGAGGGCGGCTCCGCCCTGGTCAACCAGGGCTACCACGCGCTCGACGTGACGCGCTGGCTCACCGGCGGCCTCACCGTGGTCGGTGCGGCCGCCGGGCACACGGCACCCCGCGGCGGCATGGAGACGGAGGACACCCTCGCGGCCGTCCTGCGGGGCCCGCAGGGCGCGCTGGTGACGTACCAGGTCACCGTGGCGAGCAGCATCACCTGGCGCACCCGGATCGAACTCGTCGGCACCGAGGGCTCGGTCCTCTTCGATCTCGACCACCCCGGGACGCTGCACGTCGCCGAGGGGGGCGTCGCGCTGCGTGCGGCGGCGCGCGAGGTGGGCGCGCCGGCCGCGCCGGCCCCCGCCGGCATCGGCTACTACGGCATCTCGCACCGGCGGCAGATCGCCGACTTCGCCGCAGCGGTCCGCGACGGTCGCCCGATGACGGCCGACGGCGCGGCGGGGCTCGGCACCCTGCGGCTGCTGCGGGAGATGTACCGCGCCGCCCGGTCCGAGGGCTCGGCGCCCGGCGCGTCCACGGCGGCGCCCGGGCCGCGGGGGGCCGCGGCGGCGGCCGCGGCGGCGCCCCTGGGCGGGTGACGGGAGGTGGCAGACATCGTCGCCGTCGCCGGCGTCCCGCACACCCCGGGCTTCCCCGCCCTCGCCCGCACCGACACGGCCGCGGGGGCGGAACTCGCACGACGCTACGCGGCGGTCGAGGAGGTGGTCGCGCGGGCGGACGCCGATGTCCTCGTCATCCTCACCTGCGACCACATCAACACCTTCACCCCCGACATGTGGCCGACGTTCGCCATCGCCACCGGGGACGGCGTCCGCGGCCCCAACGACGACGTCCCGGGCGTCTCCCCCACCTCGTACGCGCTGGACGGGGACATCGGGACCACGCTCCACCGCGGCCTCGTCGCCCAGGACTTCGACCCGGTGGCCCTGCGCGGCCACTCGGTGGACCACTCCGTCGTGGTGCCCCTGCACTTCCTCAACACGCGCCGGCTGCCCGTCGTCCCCGTGTACCTGAACGGCATGGTGGCGCCCAGGCCTTCGGCCGAGCGCTGCAGACGGCTCGGCCGGGTGCTGCGCAACGCCCTGGAGGACCTGCCGGGCCGTCGCATCGCCGTCGTCGCGAGCGGCAGCTTCTCCCTGGAGGTCGGCGGCCCCCGCATGCTGCCCGGCCGGCTGTACGGCGTTCCGAGGCCGTCCTGGGCCGGCACCGTCGCCGACCGGCTGTACCGGGGCGACCTGGACGGGCTCGTCGCCGAGACCACGGAGCGGCGCATCGAGGAGGCCGGAACGGTCGCCGGCGAGGTCCTGCCGTGGATCGCGGCCGCCGAGATGGCCGCGGACCTGTCCGTCGCCCACATGGACCACCGGGAGGGCGAGGGCCACGCCTTCGCGGCGTGGGGCACCGGCCGGAACGGCTGAACGGCCGCACGCGGTGGGCGAAGCCCGCGGCTCCGGAACGCGGGGGACGCGTTCCGGAGCCGGGGCGGGAGGACGTGCGGGTACGCGGAACAGGGCCGTGGAGACGCCGCGAGGTGACACGGCAGGAAGAGCGAGAAGAGAACGAAAGGACACACCCATGGGCATCCATGCGATCGACCGTCTCTGCTACGACATCGCGCACGATCCGGAGACCCTGGCACGGATGCGCGCGGACCCGCGGCGGGAGCTCGCCCGCCGCCCGCTGACCGCGGCGGAGCGGGACGAGCTGCTGCGGGGCGACGTCGCCGCCCTCTACCGCCGCGGGGCGCATCCGGTCCTGCTCGTACGGCTGGCCACCTTCCGGGTGCTGGGCCTCGATCCGGCGCTCTACGCCGCTCGCATCCGTACGGCAGAGCCGCGCTTCAGCGTGCCGGCGGACCCGGGACGGCCGTGACCGGCGTGACCGACGGGACCGGCGGGACCGGCGTGAGCCACTCGTCGTGCTTGTCGGTGACGGCGCGGACCGTGTCGTGGTAGCAGGCCTCCAGCGCCCGCGTGACCTCCCCCGCGGTCTTGCCGTCGCCGAGGGGGAACCCGTCGACCTCCACGGCGGGCAGCACCTCGGCCGCGGTTCCCATCAGGAAGATCTCGTCGGCGAGGTACAGCTCCGTCCGCTCCACGGGCCGGACCTCGACGGACAGGCCGAGCTCCTCCTCGGCGAGCTGGAACAGGGTGTTGCGGGTGATGCTGTCCAGGACGCCGCTGGCCAGGTCGGGGGTGATGAGCCGGCCGCGCTTGACCAGAGCTATGCACGAGCCGGAGGACTCGGTGACGTTCCCCGCGCCGTTCAGGAAGACGGGCCAGTCGGCGCCGCGGGCCCGGGCGTCGATGTTGCCCAGCCTGCCGTTGTGATAGTTCGAGAACACCTTCATCGACGCCGGGGAGGCGCCCGGGTTGAAGCGGGGCCAGGAACTGACGGCGAGCGTGCAGGTGCGCCCCTGCCCGAGCTTGCTCTCGAACTCCCAGGTCTCGATGGCGATCTCGGCCGGCGTGCCGCGCGGCACCATCTGCTCCTTGTGCGTCCCTCCGGCGAAGCCCCACGGACGCACATAGAGGTCCTTGCCGCTGGTCTCCCACGAGGAGAGCAGCTCGACGGTGGCCGCGACGAGCGCGTCCGCGTCGAACGCGGGCTCCATCCAGCTCAGCCGGAGCGAGTCCAGCAGCCGCTGCATGTGGTCACGGAGCCGGAATCCGTGCAGCGTCCCGCGCGTGCCGCTCCAGTAGGAATGCACGCCTTCGAAGGCGGCGGAGACCGAGGCGTGCCCGACGGAGCTGATGTGCACCGTCGCCTCTTCCCACGGCATGAAGGTGCCATTGCGCCAGATCAAACGCCCATATTCGGAAGACACGCTTGCCCCTCTCGGTGACCCAGACGAACGCGGCTCAGCACGAGCTCACGCCGAGCACTGACCGCACTCTAGATTTGACAAAGAGGGCTGTCAAGATAGTCACAATCTGAGTCAATATTGCTTCGCGGGGGGCAGGCTACCGGGTGGTCGTCGCCGTGACGAGGGTGAGCGCGGCAGCGACCGTGTCGTGGAGGGTCTCGCGTACGGGGACCCCGTGGCGGCGGGCGACGTGGATGAGGTAGCGGTTGCGTTCGGGGTTGGGGCAGTCGGGCGGGCAGCCGAGAACGGCCCGGCCGGTGGCGACGTCGAGGCCGAATTCGACGTTGGTGGTGAAGCCGGGGAGGGATGTGAGGTCTCGGGGGATCCAGAAGAGGATCGCGTCGGCGTGCCGCCGGGCGTCGGTCTCCCAGTCGACCTGGTCGTCGTAGTCGGCGGCGCGGAACCCTCCCCGCGACTCCGGGCTCAGGACCGTCAGCCGCTGCGGGCCCGCCCATTGGGCGGCGAGCTCCCCGATCGCGTCGGGCCGCCAGGACGCCACGGGCTGGTCGGCGCGCGGCGTGGGGCCGGCGAGGAAGACACTGGGCCCGGAGGCCGGGATCGGCTCGCGGGCGTAGACGAGGTGCGGGGTCACTGGCATCGGTCGCTCCGGTGTGCTGCGGGGTCCGGGAGAACCGCAGGCGGTCGCCGGCGGTGCGGGGCGCGAGGCGGAGGTGGGTCTGCGGGGCCGCGGCCCCCTCGACCCGGTGGTGTTCGCTGCCGGGTACCCGGTCATCAGCTCGGCCACGCGCCGCACCGCCCCCGCCGTCACATCCGGATCCTGCCCCGCGAACCCCGCCCCCAACGCCCCGGACGTCACCGCCAGAGGGTCGTCCGGGGGACCGGCGGGCGTGGGGGGCGCCGAGGAGAGGGCGGGACCGGACACAGTGGGGCGGGGCCGGCTCCGGCCCCGCCCCTCCAGGGAACGGAGAATCCGGTGTCGGTGAACAAGGTGACGGGTGCGGAACTCGCCGCGAAACTGCTGCAGGACGTCGATGACGAGCACGTCCGGGCCGCCACGCGGCTTCTCGGCTCCCATCAGGACGGCCTCTGGCTGCGCCGCTTCACCGAGGACCGGGAACTCGTGGACGCGGCCGGCCGCCCGCTGATCGGCAAGACCGGCGGGATCGACTGGGACGGCCTCGCCCGGCTGCTGCGCACCCCGCGGTGGTCGCGCCGGGCCTCCGCCGGCGAGGTCGCCGTACTGGAGTTCGCGGTCTCCCTCGTGGGCGACTGCGCCGTGAACCTCCGGCAGAGCGTCCACGCGGTCGACGACGACGACTTCCAGCTCCTCCTGCGCGCGCTGCGCGAGTCCGCGCACGGCGAGACGGTCTGATCCCCCGGCCCGCGGTGGGGCGGCTCCCGGCCGGGCCGGCGTCAGCCGGTGTCGAGGACCAGGTCCGCCCGGTCCCGGCCCGGTGCGACGAGCCGGGCGTTGGCCTCGTCCGAGCGGGCCACCCACGCACGCGCGTCCGCGGGGTCCTTGCCGTGGCGGACGTGCCGGTCGACGAGCCGGCCGATCCGCAGTCCGTCGTCGGGGGCGAGGTACCAGGCCTCGTCGAGCAGCGGGCGCACCCGGGCCCACTCCCCCGCGTCGTGCAGCAGGTAGTTGCCCTCCGTGATCACCAGCGGCACGTGGGACGCGACCGCGATGCTCCCGGCGATCGGCTCCTCCAGCGCCCGGTCGAAGGCGGGGGCGTAGACCGGCTGCGCGCCCGGTTCGCGCAGGCGCCGCAGGAGGGCGGTGTATCCGGCCGCGTCGAAGGTGTCCGGGGCCCCCTTGCGGTCGGCCCGGCCGAGCCGGACCAGCTCGGCCCCGGCCAGGTGGAAGCCGTCCATCGGCACCACCACGGCGACGTCCGGCCCCAGGGCCTCGGCGAGTCCCGCGGCCACGGTCGACTTGCCGGCACCCGGCGGCCCGGCGATCCCGAGGATGCTCCGGCCGCCCGGACCGGCCCGGTCCGCCAGCGCTCCTGCCCGCCGTGCCAGTTCCGTCATGTCCACCCCCGTATCCTGCCGCACCCGCGGCCCGGACCCGGGGCGCGCGACGGGGTCAGGTCCGGGCGCCGATCCGGACCCCGGGCGGGTCGGGGGGTGAACGTCCAGCGTTGGTCGTGCTCCGACGACGAGCCGGCCAATCTGGCCGTCCCGCTGACTTCCTACTGCGACAGTTACCGCCGGTTCGACTCGACCGATCCGTTTTGGAGCGGCACAGGCGACGACACGGGCCTGATCGAAGCCTTCATGGACACTGGCCGGGAGCCGGGACCATCCACGACAGCGCGAGCGCTCGGTGTGCGGGGCACCGGCCGGGGCATGTCCCGGCAGATCGCCCGCCACTTCGGCACGATGGAGGCCGTCCGGGCCGCCGACGCGGTTGCCATGACGGCGGTGGAGCTGGTCGGAGAGTCCAAGGCCGCCCGGATCGTGGCTCGGCTGGCGGAGCTCGGCCCGGTCGTCGACAAGCTGGCGGCGGCCGGGGTCAGCCTGGTGGAGCCGCGCGTGGAGACCGCCGACGGTGCGGAGGAGGGGCCGCTCACGGGCCAGACCGTCGTCGTCACGGGGAAGATGGCGGGCGGGCGGCACGTCGTCGAGCGGCATATCCGGGCGGACCACGCTGCTCGTGGCGGGCGAGAAGGCCGGGAGCAAGGTCGCCGAGGCGACGGAGGCGGGCATCGAGGTCCTCGGCGAGGAGGCGTTCGCCGCACGCATCGCCGCGTTTCTCGCCGTCTGACCCCGACGTCCCCCACCCCCCGACCCCACCCCCCGATCCCACCGGCCGGAGGCCCGGGGGCGGGCTCAGCCCCTGCCGCGCCGGGGGCCCGGGGCGGGCGGGGTGACCGCCAGTACCGGAGGGGCCGGCGAGGACCAGCGGTGGCCGCAGGGGTCGAAGACCAACACCACCGGCCGGCCCGGGCGCTGGCGCCAGGAGATGCGCTCCGGCGCGCTCTCGCACACCGGACAGCGGGGCAACGGGCCCGGCTCCGGCAGGCACTCGGGTGCGGCCGCGAGCGGCGTGGAGTGCGTGTCACGCATGGAGGCTCCCTGGTCGTGCGGTTGGACTGATCGCACTGTGCCATGGACGGGCCCTTGTCCGCACGGGCGAATCATCCAGTGTTTTCGCTGGTCAGAGGTGGGGTCGCCAGGAGTATTCCGGTCCTCTTACGGGCACTTGGTGATCAACTGCTCACGCCTCGGGCTGCCACCAGGCCGGATCCGTACACCGCGGTCACCGCCCGGGCACGGTCGCGGACGCCCTGCTTGCCGAAGATGCCCGTGATGCGGTTCTTGACCGTCGAGACGCTGATGTCCAGGTCCCGGGCGATGTCGGCGTTGTCGAGGCCCGGGGCCGGAAGGTGCCGGTTCTCCCGCTCGCGCGGCGTCGGTTCGGCCGGCACCGCCGCGGTCGGCGGGCAGCGGCCGGGCGGGGCCCGTGCGTAGGCCGAGATCAGCCGGGTCAGTCCCCGGGGAGGACTCCTCAAACGGCCGGGACCGGAGGCTCGTTCCCGGTGGCGGCCGCGCTGATCTCGCTGATCGCGGTGGCTGGTGCGGCCCCGGCACGCGGACGGGCCGACCGCGGCGGCGGAGCGCCTCGGACGCGTTGAGCGGGCGCCGCGCGTACGCACGAAGGCGCCGCCGGGCGCGGGACCCCGTACGGTCCCGCGCCCGCCGGCGCCGGTACTGATGTCGGCTCAGGTGCCGCCTCAGGCGAGCTTGTCGATCTCCGGGTGCTCGCCCAGCCAGGCGCGGACCGCCTCCTGCTCCTTGCCCTTGCCGGTCTCCTGGATCTTCGCTTCCAGGCCCGTGAGCTGCTCCTCGGTGAGCTTGAAGGAGCGCAGCCACTCGGCCACCTCGGGCTCGTCGGCGGCGAAGCCCTTGCGGGCGAGGGTGTGGATGCCGTCGCCCTTGCCCCAGGCGCCCTTCGGGTCCTCGAGCTTCGTCAGCTCGTAGGAGGAGTACGCCCAGTGCGGCGACCAGAGCACGGCCAGGACCGGCTCCTTCTTGTCGTAGGCCCGCTTGAGCTCGGCGAGCATGCCGGGGGTGGAGCCGTCGACGACCTGGTACTCGCCTTCGAGGCCGTACTCCCCCAGGACCTTGTCCTTCAGGATCGACATGGCGCCGGCGCTCGGCTCGATGCCGATGATCCGTCCCTTGAACCGTGCGGACTTGCCCTTGAGGTCGGCGAGCGAGCGCACGTCCTTCATGTACGAGGGCACGGACAGCTCCAGCGAGGTGGGGCCGTACCAGGAACCGAGGTCCTCCAGCTTGTTCCCGTACTTCTCCCAGTACTGGGCGTGCGTGACGGGCAGCCAGGCGTCGGTCTGGAAGTCGAGCTGGCCGCCGGCCAGGCCGGTGTACAGGGCGCCGGCCTCCAGCTGGCGGGCGTCGACCGTGAAGCCGCGCCGCTCCAGGAGCTCCTTCCAGAGGAAGGTGGAGGCGATGCCCTCGTCCCAGGGGATGTAGCCGACGGAGACGGTACGGCCCTTGCCGATGTTCGCGGCGCCGGTCGGGCCGGTCTCGTCGTCCGCGGCGAAGGTGTTCAGGCCGCCCGCGACGAGGGCCAGTACGACGGCTCCGGATACGGCGTGGGCGGGCTGGGGGCGGTGGTTCCAGACCTTGGCGGCGCCGGTTGCGGCGGACCGGGCCTTGGCGAGGGCGCGCCGGCCGAGCGGGGAGACGTGGCGGCCGAGCGCCCCGGTCATCCGGTCCAGGTACATGGCGAGGATGACGATGGAGATGCCCGCCTCGAAGCCGAGGCCGATGTCGACGTTGCCGATGGCGCGGTAGACGGCCCCGCCGAGTCCGCCGCCGCCGACCATGCCGGCGATGACGACCATGGACAGGCCCAGCATGATGACCTGGTTGATGCCCGCCATGATGGTGGGCAGCGCCAGCGGCAGCTGGACACGGACCAGGGTGTTTCGCGGGGTGGTGCCGAAGGCGTCTGCGGCCTCGACGAGGTCGGAGTCGACCTGGCGGATGCCGAGCTCGGTCATCCGGACGCCCGGCGGCAGCGAGAAGATGATCGTCGCGATGATGCCGGGCACGACGCCCACCCCGAAGAAGATGATGCCGGGGATGAGGTAGACCATGGCCGGCATGGTCTGCATGAAGTCCAGGACGGGCCGCATGACGGCGCTCACCCGGTCGGAGCGGGAGGCCCATATGCCGAGCGGGATCGCGATCACCAGCGTGACGAGCGTGGCCACCAGGACCAGCGACAGGGTGGACATGGCGTCGGACCACAGGTCGACGGAGTCGATGAGGGCGAGGCCGGCGAACGCGAGGAGGCCCGCGAGGAGTCCGCGCAGCCACCAGGCGGCGACGGCCAGGATGCCCGCGAACAGCAGCGGGTGCGGAGCGGACAGCACGGCGTCGATGCCGTCGTAGAGGCCGGTCACGAGCGCGCTGATCGCGTCGAAGAGCCAGGTCAGATGGCGCTGGAGGAAGTCGACACCGCTGTCGACCCAGGCGCCGAGGTGCAGGCGGGGCATCAGGCCGCCACCTCCGCGCAGGCCATGGGCGGCCGTTGTTCGTCACCGATGAAGGCGATGAGCCGGTCCTGCGGCACGGAGCCCACGACGGCGCCGTCCCCGTCGGTGACGGCGACCGGGTGCGGGACCCGGGCGCTGACGGCGCACAGGTCGGCGAGCGGGGTGTCGGCCGTGACGGTGGGGCAGTCACAGGCGTCGGCATCCGCGTCGGCGACGTCCATGACGGCGTCGGCCGTCAGCACGCGCGAGCGGTCGACGTCCTGGATGAAGGAGGCGACGTACTCGTCGGCGGGGCGGATGAGGATGTCCTCCGCGGTGCCCTGCTGGACGATCCGCCCGTCGCGCATGACGGCGATGCCGTCGCCGAGGCGCATGGCCTCGTTGAGGTCGTGGGTGATGAAGACGATGGTCTTCTTCAGGCGTCGCTGGAGCTCCAGCAGCTGGTCCTGCATGTCGCGGCGGATCAGCGGGTCCAGGGCGCTGAAGGACTCGTCCATCAGCAGCAGGTCGGCGTCGGTCGCCAGGGCGCGGGCGAGGCCGACGCGCTGCTGCATGCCGCCGGAGAGCTCGTCGGGCCAGGACGTCTCCCAGCCTTCGAGCCCGCACAGGGCCAGGGACTCGGCCGCGCGGCGCTCGCGCTCGGCGCGGTCGACGCCCTGGACTTCCAGCCCGTATGCGGCGTTCTCCAGGACGTTGCGGTGCGGAAAGAGCGCGAAGTGCTGGAAGACCATGGAGATCTTCGTGGACCGCACGCGGCGCAGCTCGCGCGGGCTGAGCGCCGTGAGGTCCTGGCCGTCGAAGAGGATGCGCCCCGCGGTGGGCTCGAGCAGTCCGTTCAGCATGCGCAGCAGCGTGGACTTGCCGGACCCCGACAGCCCCATGACGACGAAGATCTGACCGGGCTCGACGCTGAAGGAGGCGTCGATGACCGCGGCCGTCGTGCCGTCGGCGCGGAGCTCGTCGCGGCCGGAACCGCTTTCGAGCGCGCGCACGGCGTCGGCGGGTCGTCTTCCGAACACCTTGTAGACGTGTTCGGCCTGGAGCGTGGACACATACACCTCACGGGTCGTACGGGGTACGGCGGGCGCCGGCCAGGCCGGCGGGCCGTGGAGCGGGACGGGATCGACCCGCGTGCGCCGCGCGCCCGGCGTACTGCGCCGGAGGGCGTGGTTCCGCTCCGGCGGCCACCCTGCCCGGCATGCACACCGGCAAACGATGAGGTGACCCACCTCACGAGCGGGGCCGGCGCGCCCGGATATCCGGCCACGGCAGGGGTTGAACGGCGGTCTTCGGGTAAGCGGGGGCCATGAAACCGTTCAGCAAGGCGATGACGAAGCCCAGTTGGGGAAGCCGACTGCGCGCGGGGCGGACCGCCGGAGCGGGGGCCGCCGGGTCCGGGACGCTCGCACCGGATGTGACGCGGCCGACAGGCATGAAGCGGGTGGCGGAGCCCCCGCAGGCCGCACCGCGAGAGGCGGCGCAGCCGCGGGTCACAGGGGGGCCGGACGAGCCGCGGGAGTCGCGGCGAGAGGTGAAGGAACGGCTGGCGGCCGAGCGGGAGGACGGGGCCGCGTCCGCGTACAAGGCGCCGGCCCACCCGGCGGTGCGGGCGGTGGCGATGCTGGCGGCCCTGGCCGGGACCGTGGCGTTCAGCGTGGTTCTGGCGCGGCTGACGCTGGAGCCGTCACCGGCTTCGGTGGCCCTCACGTACAGCAACGTGCACCCGGGCCAGTCGATCCGCGCCTACCTGGACCACGGCACGGCCCGCGAGGCGGCGCGCCAGCTGGGCGGGAACCTGCTGCTGGGCGTGCCGTTCGGGGTGCTGCTGCCGGTACTGGTGCCGCAGGCCCGCGGACTGGCGCGGGTGGCGGTGAGCACGACGGTCGTGATGGTCCTCGTGGAGCTGGTGCAGGGGGCGCTCGTCACGGGGCGGGCCTTCGACATCGACGACGTGATCCTCAACACGGCGGGCGCGCTGCTCGGATACCTGCTCCTGGGACGGCGCCTGGGCCGGGCCGTGCATCCGCGGCGCCGGCACTGGTGGCACCGCTTCACCCGGCGGTCCTCCGCCGGGTGAAGGGGCCTGCGGGCACATCAGACCCGGTCGGCGCGGGCCACGCCCGCCGTCGGCCGGGCGTCCGTGTACCGGTCCTCCAGCATCGAGGTGCGCAGGTGGGTCAGGAGCCGGGTCAGCAGGCGGGAGACCTGCATCTGGGAGATGCCGAGCGCGGCGCCGATCTGCGCCTGGGTCAGCTCCTCGCCGAAACGCATCTGCAGCATCCGGCGTTCGCGGTCGGTGAGCTGCTCCAGCAGCGGTGCCAGGCTCTGGATGTCCTCGACCAGTTCCATGGCCGGCTCCTCCTCGCCCATCACGTCGGCGAGCGTGTGCCCCTCGGCGGGGCCGTCGCCGTGCTCGGCGTGCGGCGCGTCGAGCGAGCCGCTGGTGTGGCCGTTGGCGGCGACGAGGCCCTCTATGACCTCCTCGTCCGAGAGGCCGAGGTGACCGGCGAGGTCCGCGACCGTGGGCGCGCGGTCGAGCGTGGTCGTCAGCTCTTCCTTCGCCTTGGCTATGTCGATGCGCAGCTCCTGGAGCCGGCGCGGAACGCGCACGGCCCAGGAGGTGTCGCGAAAGTGCCGCTTGATCTCACCGGTGATGTACGGCATGGCCAGCGTGGAGAACTCGTTCTCCCGGGCCGGGTCGAACCGGTCGATGGCTTTGATCAGGCCGATCGTGCCCACCTGGACGATGTCCTCGATGTCCCCGGCGTCGGCGCGGTTGCGGAAGCGGCGCACGGCGTACTGCACGAGTGAGGCGTTCATCTCGATGAGCGTGTTGCGGACGTACTGGTACTCCGGGGTGCCCTCGGTCAGCTCGCGCAGGCGCAGGAAGAAGACCTTCGACAGTTCCCTCGCGTCGCCGGGCGCCACTTCTCGGGGCTCCGGGATGCGGGGCAGGCCCGCCGAGCGGGCCGCCTCGGCGACGGGGCGGGGACGGGGAACGGAGGTCGTGGTGGGGATGGAAGTACGGGCGGACGGGTAAGGGACCGGCATGGGGTTCGCTCCTTGGGCTGGTCGGCTTGCGGCGCGGGACCTTGACTGCCGTAGATGGTGGACCGCATCTGCTCGTACGTCAAGAAATACCGGAAATGCATTTCACGTCTTGCGTCACCTGAATCATTTAACGCATCATGAACACATGGGGAGCACGTCTCAGCGACAAAACTGGACATTTCTGACGAACCACGCCCGCGTTCTGGTGGCCATCGCCCGGGACCCGGCGGTTCGGCTCAGGGATGTCGCCGCCATGTGCGGGCTGACGGAGCGCACGGTCCAGACGATCGTCACCGACCTGGAGGCGGACGGGTACCTGCGGCGCGTCCGCGACGGCCGGCGCAACCGGTACGAGATCTCCACCGGCGCCGTCTTCCGCCACCCCGCCGAGGCCGGGGTCCAGGTGGCCGGCCTGCTCGCCCTGCTGACCGGTGCGGCCGCCGACCCCGACGCCCCGGCCCTCGTCGCGGACCTGGACGACGAGGAGGACACCCCGGACGAGGGAGACACCCCGGAAGACCACGGTCCCGCGACCCCCTCCACCCCGGGCCGGGTGTCGCCGGTCGCGTGACCTGCGACACGTCACAGCCCTCGAACGCACCCGGCGCGCCGCGATCCGGGCGGTGAGGGCCGACGGCCGAGGTGCGACCCCCGTCGCGGCCCTATTGGCCGAGGCCGCACCCCGTACGGCCGAACCTACTCCCGCACCCCACCGGACGCACCCCCGTCCCGCAGCCGACGGCGCCTCCCCGCCCGTCGGGGCGAGCCTCCCCCGAGAAGACCCCCTCAGGGAAGGCCTCTTCTCGTCCTCTTGACGATATCAACGCGGCTCATTATCGTCGTGTTGACGAAATCAAGGGGGTTCGCCATGGCCGACATCACCCGGCGCTTCGGCTGGCGTCATCTGCGCTCCGCGCCCACCGTTCACATCCGCCACCACAAGCGCGGCCGGCTCGTCCACGACGGGCGGGGGCTCAGCTTCTGGTACCGGTCGCTGTCGGCGGCGCTTTCCGAAGTGCCGGTCGACGACCGGGAGTTGGCCATGGCGTTCCATGCCCGTACGTCGGACTTCCAGGACGTCGCCGTGCAGGCCACCGTCACCTACCGCATCAGTGACCCGGCCGAGGCCGCGGACCGGATCGACTTCTCCGTCGACCCGGACACCGGGAGCTGGCGCGGCGCACCCCTGGAGCAGATCGCCACCCTCCTCACCGAGACCGCGCAGCAGCACACGCTGGACGTTCTGGCCCGGACCACGCTGGCTGCCGCCCTCGTGGACGGCGTCGCCTCCGTGCGGGGGCGGGTCGCCGCCGGTCTCGCCGACGAGCCCAGGCTCCCGGCCACCGGCATCGACGTGGTGGCCGTACGGGTCGTGGCGATCCGCCCCGAGGCCGACGTGGAGCGCGCCCTGCGCACCCCGGCCCGCGAGCAGATCCAGCAGGAGGCGGACCGGGCCACCTACGAACGGCGGGCCGTCGCCGTCGAGCGCGAGCGCGCCATCGCCGAGAACGAGCTGGCCAGTCAGATCGAACTGGCGCGGCGCGAAGAGCAGTTGGTCGATCAGCGCGGCATCAACGCCCGCCGCGAGGCCGAGGAGAAGGCGACGGCGGACGGTGTGAGGACCGAGGCCGAGGCGGCCCGCAAGGTCCGCCTGGCCCGCGCGGACGCCGAGGCGGCGCGCGAGACGGGTTCGGCGCGCGCCGAGGTGCAGGCAGCCTGGCTGCGCGTGCACGACGAGGCCGGCCCGGGCACGCTGCACGCCCTGGCGGTGACCCGGCTGGCGGAGAACCTGCCGCGGATCGAGAGCGTCACGCTCTCTCCCGACGTCCTCACCGGGCTCCTGAGCAGGCTCGGACGTCCGGAAAGCGGCGCGGGCGCGTGAGCCTGGCCCCGCGGGCGGTGCTCGTGCACCGCAGGACCGAGTACGAGGAACTGCTCGCCCGGCACGGGACGCACGGGCAGGCCGCGTTCTTCCTGTCCAGCCGGGGCCGGTCGATCGACGAGGTGGTCCGCCGCCACGACCGCACGCGGCAGGCGCTGCGCGAGGTGGCGGCGGCGGTGCCGCTCACCTGGCGCAGCTCGCGGGTCGAGCGGGCGGACCTGGACCGCTTCCTGTTCGCCCCGGAGGACGTGGTGGTCGTGGTCGGCCAGGACGGCCTGGTCGCCAACACCGCCAAGTACCTGCGCGGACAGCCGGTGGTGGGCATCGACAGCGATCCGGGGCGCAACCCGGGGGTCCTGGTCCGTCACCGCTGCGCCGACACGGCCGCGCTGCTGCGCGCGGCGATCGCCGCGGGGGGCCGGGCGGAGGAGCTGACCATGGTCGAGGCGGTCGCCGACGACACCCAGCGCCTGCTCGCGCTGAACGAGATCTACCTGGGCTCGGTCGGTCACCAGACGGCCCGTTACCGCCTGGGCTCCGACGGAGAGCAGGGTCCGGGCGAGGCCCAGGCGTCCTCCGGGGTGCTGGTGGGCACCGGTACGGGCGCCACCGGCTGGCTGCGTTCCCTGTGGCTGGAGCGCGGCAGTACGGCGGGACTGCCCGAACCCTGCGAGCGGCGCCTCCTGTGGTTCGTGCGCGAGGCCTGGCCCTCCCCCGCGACCGGTACGACGAAGGTCGCCGGTGAGCTGGGGCGGGGGCAGGAACTGCGGCTGACCGTGGAGTCGGACCGGATCGTGGTCTTCGGCGACGGGATGGAAGCCGACTCCCTGGAGCTGACCTGGGGCCAGAGCGTACGGCTGGGCATCGCCGAGACGTCGCTGCACCTGGTGACCTGAGCGCTGCCCGACCGGCCGTCACCACGGCGGACCCGCCGCACGGCCACGCGGGAGACGTCCTACGTGACCCGGAAGCCCGTGGCCGCGTGGTCGCGGCGGTCCCGGTGGAAGGTCAGGCGGTCCCAGGTCGGGAAGGACAGGTCGGTGACGGCGACCAGCCGGCCGTCGGTGTCGTGCAGGGTGCGTCGGACGGTCAGGCCGCACACCGGGGACGCGCTCGGCGGGTGCGTGGTGCGGGTCATGGTGATGGTCTCGGCGACCCGCCCCTCCGTCTGGACCCGGTCGAGCCAGCGGTGCAGCGGTTCGAGGTCCTCGTCGCGGGCATCGGCGGCCCGGTCGCGGTAGCGGGCGAGTTCGGGACTGGCGGCGGTCACCGCCGGGCTGAGGTAGGTCGCCGCGTGCCGCAGGGTCTCCCCCGCAGCGCCGTGGTCGCGCTGGTGGTGGACCAGGGTGCGGGCTCCGCCTCCCATGCCGAGGAGGGCCGCGAGCGAGGGCGGCACGGTGACCAGGGTGAGCCAGCTCCGCGTGAAGGCCGCGGCCGTCACGGAAGCGGCCCCCCGAGCCGCCGGGCGAACGTCCGGCGGCCCGGCGGCGGCAGCCCCCCGCACCGGCACGGAACCGGGGCCCGCCGACGGCTCCGGCTCCGCCGCGGGGCGGGTGCCGCGGCGCCCGGTGACGATGAGCCCGTCCTCGCGCAGCTGCTGGAGCGCCGCCCTGATGGTCTGCCGGTTGACCTGGTACCGGGCGGCGAGGCTCCGCTCGGAGGGCAGCTTGCCGCCGGGGGTGTGCGCGGCGCGGTCGAGATCGCCGCGCAGGGCTGCGGCGATCTGCTGGTACTTGGGCATGGCGGCCGGGCCGCCGCCCCGCGAAGGGGAGGGCATGGCTTCTCCTCTGACGGGTGGTCAAGGACTGCGCGGTCTGCCCGACCAACGTAGCATTGGTCTATACCTCTGGGTGAGAGGGGACCGGGATCGCGGTGCACGTTGGCCGATTCCGTACCCACCGCTCCGTCCGCCCACACCCGGAGACTCCGACGCCGCCCGTCCGCCCATCGCGGCCTCGTCCAGGTCGCTTCCTCCGGATCGTGCCGGACAACGCGGACCCGGCACGATCCGAAAGGAGGCGGCCTACCCCCGCAGCGGGTTCGGCAGGGGCAGGTAGCGGGCGTCCGCACCGTCGGCCCTCGTCCAGCGCAACAGCAGGTTGGTCTTGGCCGGCAGGGAGGGACCGTTCACCAGCTCCGCGATCTCGGGAAGCCCACGCGTGGCGTCGTAGCGCAGGAACTCCTGCCGCACCGCGCGCCACACGTGGGGCACGATGGCCGGATGGTGCTCGGCCAGCGCCCCGGCGACCTCCATGAGGTGGTTGACCACCAGGCAGTACACCAGCCGCTGCCAGGCGGCCTCCCTCCCGAGGTCAGAGAGGAGTTTGACGCCCTCCGCGTCGCGGAAGAGCGCCTGCACCGGCACGCCCGACGCGTCCACCGCGACCACGGTGTTCTGCAGGTGGGCCTCCAGGACCACCCCGTGCCGGGCGAACAGCTCCAGCACCGGCGGCACCACCTGCCGCAGGTACGCCCGCCACCAGCCCTCGGGGTCCGCCGCGCCGGCGAGCGGGCTCCCGGGCCAGCCCTCGGCGAGCCCGGCCGCCGCGAGCGGGGTGGCCCCGGGCCGTACGTGCGCGTGCAGGCCGTCGCGGACCAGGACGGCGAGCTCCTCGAAGGCGAACCCGGCGGTCCGGTAGCCGCGGTCGGCCAGCCAGGCCGCCGTGGAACCGGTCCGGCGCAGCGCGGCGAAGCCCGCCTCGACCGCCGCGTCGGTCCCGCGCAGCTGGAGCAGGTCGGGGCGCCACAGGCGGCGCACGTCGTTGGTGATCCGGACGTCGAGGCTGAACTTCACGAACAGGTCGGCGTCCGGATCGGGTGCGTACACGGTGCGGATCGAGGCGGTGGGCCAGACCGGCCGGCGGCCCTCCCCCAGGCGCAGCAGCCGCCGGTCGGCGAAGGCCTCGCGCACCCCGGGCCGGGCGGCGACCAGTTCCAGCTGCCACGGGTGGGCCGGCAGCAAGCGGTAGCCGGCGGGCGGGCGCGGGCCGTCGAGCACGTCCGCGAGCGCGTCGATCGCCCCGGCCGCGGCGGGGCCGCCCTCGTCCACCGCCTGGTCCTCGCGCACGCCGAGGAAGACCAGCGGAAAGCGGGCGTGGGCCTCCGGCGCGTACGGCAGCCAGCTCGCCACCGGCGCCCCGCCCCGGGACTTGGGGGCCGGGTGGTGGGGGTGGCCCATGATCAGGGACTGCTCGGAGCGGACGAACGGGTCCTCGGAGGGCTCCGCCCGCTCCCGGGCCGCCAGCAGTGCGGCGACCGCGGCGCGGCTGTCGGCGATCTCGACCGGGAGTTCGTCGTTCGCGGTCCCCGTGTACCGGCCCAGTTCGTCGGCGGTGAGCTTGACGAGGTCGGTGTGGCTGAGCGGACGCCAGCCGTCAACCGTGCGCAGTTCGGGGCCTTCGGGCCGGCGCCCGCCCCGCACCCGCAGCAGCCGCCCGCTGCCCCGCAGCCGGTGGACGCCCGCACCCCGGGGTTCGGCGGCCTCCCTGAGCAGGCAGTTCAGGAGCGGGGTGGTGGCGTACGCGTCGGCGGCGGCGTTGAGGTCCACTGGTTCCATTCGGTCCATCCGGTGCGCCGCGGGTTCGCGGGGCGTACCGGCGGCTGTGATCTTCAGTATCCGCGATCATGACGTGATCATCCTGCAAAGCACCATTCCGACCCCCGGAGCCGCCTCGTGCACGTACCCGCCTCTCCGGCCGAAGAGGCCGTCGCCCTCGGGCTGGACGCCGTCCGCCCGGCGCTCGGCCCCGCGTACGCCGCCGCCCTCGGCGGAGCCCGGTCGGCCGTGCTGACCCGGCTGTGGCGCGCGCTGGCCTTCGAGCCGCTGCCCTGGGTGGCGGCCCGGGAGCCGGGGCCGGGCTCGCTGACCGTTCTGCTCACCGGGGGCTCCCGGCTGGAGGGACCGGCGCCGGACGCCTACGCGACCGGGTCCCACGTGGACGAGCTGCTGCTCGACGGGAGGCCCTACCGGCAGGCCGCCCGGCTCGTCGGCGCTCTGGAGGTGCCGCACGGGGAGGGGTTCGCCGCCGAGCTGGACGGCAGTACGGCCTCCCTCGCACTCTCCCGTGCCGGACAGCCGCCCGCCCGCCCCGACACGGGCGAGCCGACCACCCGGGAGTGGGAGCAGCGGGTGGTCGACGGGCACCCGTACCACCCGAACTGCCGCTCCCGGCCCGGGTTCTCGGTGGCCGAGGAGCTGGCGTACGCGCCGGAGCACCGGCCGGTGGTGGAGCTGGGGCTGATCGCCGTACGGGAAGAGGAGTGCCTGGTGACCGGGGACTGGCCGGACCGGCTGCGCGACGCGGGGCGGATCCTGGTCCCGGTGCACCCGTGGCAGGCGGCGCACGTCCTGGGCAAGGAGCGGGTGGGAACCGGGTTCGCGGCGCACCCGCTGATGGCCCTGCGCACCCTGGCGCCCGCGGCGGGCGGCCCGCACGTCAAGACGGCGCTGAGCACCCGGCTGACCTCCTCGGTGCGCGACATCTCCGGCTACTCCATCGAGACCGCCTCGGCCGTCTCCGCCTTCGCACAGAGCCTCTCCGAACGCCTCGACGGGCGGCTGCACATCACCCGCACCCTGGGCGCGGCGACCGCGCACAGCCCGGACCTGGCGGCCGTGCTCCGCGAGCCCCCGGAGGCGTACGCGGACGCCTCCGCCGGTGAACGGGTGCTTCCGGTCGCGGCCCTGGGGGCGTTCCCCCCGGCCCGGTCGGCCGCCTGGCGGGCGGAGTTCGCCCGGCTCGCGCTGTCGGTGTGCCTGCGCGTCCTGGACCTCGGGGTGGCCCTGGAGGCCCACGGACAGAACCTCCTCGTCGTCCTGTCCCCCGGCGGCGCCCCGGTCCGGCTGGTCTACCGGGACCTCGCCGACATCCGGATCAGCCCGGCCCGGCTGCGGCGGCACGGCCTTGCGGTGCCGCCGCTGTCGGGGCGGCTGGTCACCGACGACGTCGCCCTACTGCGGCGCAAGCTGTTCGGGTCCCTGCTGACGGGGGCGCTCGGCGCCACGGCCGGCTCGGCCGGGGCCTTCGCCGAGGCCTTCGCGGAGGCGGCCGACCTGCCCGCCACCGCCGACACGGGCGCCCTGCTGAGGGACCCGCTGCCCACCAAGGCGCTCACCCTGATGCGGCTGAGCCCGGGCGTACCGGGCGACCAGTGGGCGGAGCTGCCCAATCCGCTGTCGGCCGGTCCGTCGGCACCGCGCTGAACGGCGCGGATAGCCCGGACCGGCCCGTCCCCTTCCGGTACGCGGGCCCGGCGCGATCCGTACGGGACGGGATAGTCTCCAGGGGCATGACAGCGACCTCGTACCTGAACTCCGTCCGGGCGTCGTACGACGCCGTCGCCGTGGACTACGCGCGCCTGGTCGGCGCCGGTCTCGCCCGCAGGCCGCTGGACCGGGCCGTGCTGGCCGCGTTCGCCGAGTCCCTGCGGGGAGACGGCGGCCGTGCGGTCGCCGACCTGGGGTGCGGTCCCGGGCGGATGACGGCGCATCTGGACGAGCTCGGCATACGGGCCTTCGGCGTCGACCTCTCCCCCGCGATGGTCGCCGTGGCGCGCCGGAGCTATCCGGGGCTGCGGTTCGAGGTGGGCTCGATGGCCGCCCTCGACGTGGCGGACGGCGTCCTCGGCGGGGTACTGGCCTGGTACTCGACGGTGCACACGCCCCCCTCGGAACTACCCCCGCTCTTCGCGGAGTTCGCCCGGGTGCTGGCTCCGGGCGGCCAGGTGCTGGTCGCGTTCGAGGTGGGCGACGAGCGGGTCCGGCTGGACCACGCGTACGGCCACCCGGTCGAGCTCGACGTGTACCGGACCCCGCCGGACCTGATCGCCTCCCTGCTGGCCGGGGCGGGTCTGGCCGAGACCGCCCGTCTGATCCGGGAACCCGTCGACGGCGAACCGTCCCCCCAGGGCTTCCTGCTGGCCCGCGGGGCGCCCCCGGCATAGGCGTGCGGGGAAGCGCTGGTCACGGGGGGAACTGTGGATGTCGGGACTGACCGCGACAGCACCCGGGCCCCGTCGGGGCACGGGAGCCGCATGCATCTCCTCCTGCACTTCCCGCGCCCCTCGGACTGGTATCGCACTCCTGCCCGTCACCCAACCCCGGCAACGCGGCCGACACGGCCGCTGACACCGCCACCCGACCTCCGCGCAGCGCAGCGCAGACACGCCGGACGATCCGTCGTACGCCGGGGGCACCGTCGGCGGCCGTGCAGGCCTGGTTGAGGGGTTCGGGGGACGCCGGCCTGCGTCACGGCACAGGCCTTCGCTGTCCCTCACTGCCGTGTCACACAGCCGAGGGATCGCGCCCCGCCCCGGCCGGGGCCCCGTCCCGGCCAGGGCCCCGCGCCGGTCCGCCCGGCGGTCAGGGAGCGTCGATGAGTACCCGGCCGTCGGTCGGCACGGTTGCCGCGAGTCCGTTCGCGTACGCGTTCTGCACGCGGGACCGCTCGGTCGCGTTGGGCACGGCGTTGGTGCAGGCCGTCCCGGCGCTGGACCCGGACATCAGCTGGGAGCACGGCCCCGGCTTGGTGTCCGGGAGGCCCAGGCTGTGGCCCAGCTCGTGCGCAGCGATGCGTGTCTTGTCGTACCCCTGGCTCACCGCCTGTGCGCCGAGTTCGACTCGCACCTGTCGCCCGGGACGGACCGGGCCGAGGGTGGCCTGCGGCCAGCCGGTGGTGGCCACGATGACGATCTCGGCCCGGACCCCGGGCGCGGCCTCCACCAGCCGAACGTTGGTGACGTTCGCGTTCCAGGAAGCGACCCCGGCCGTGATGGCCGCCTCCCAGCCGCCGGCCCGGCTGTCGTCGTATCGGAGGGTCACTACCGCTGCGGCGGCGTCCGGTAGGGGCGCGGGTGCCGCGGTCGCGGCGGTCGCCGCGGCGAGAACCATCGCGGCGGCGGAGGTACCGACTTTCAGCCAGGTGCCCAGAGACATGGTCGTCTTCCTTCACGCGTGGGGGGACCCGGCCCCTCGGCGGAAACCGGGGCACTGGAGACGCCGCCACCGCCCGCGTGTGGCGTGCACGTTCGGGCAGCCGCCCCTCCGGAGCCCTAAGAAGGTAGCCCCGCGCCCCACCCATCCGTCATGCACCTGTCAGCCAATTCCGGCAGGCTCTCCAGCCGATGCCCGGTCAGCGGGCGCCGGCCGGGGTGACGAGTGGGATGAAGCGTTCGCGGATCCGGGGCAGCGACGGGTCGTAGGCGAACGTCGAGCCGGTGATGCAGACGGGTCGAGTGCCGCCATCGGCACGGTCCCCCGGCAGCGCGACCGCGTACCCCACGAGCGCGCCGTCATCGTCGCGGCGTTCACGGACGCGCGTGCCCCCGTCGCGGAGCCGGTCGAGGAAGTCGCCGTGGGCGAGGACGGCGGTCTGGCGGACGGTGCGCTGCAGGGGCTCCCGGGCCGTCTCGGCGAGGCCGCGGTGTGCGGCCTTCTCGGCTCGCCGGTGACCGGGCGGCGGCGCGCGGTCCGGTCCGGGGCCGACATCGGGGTGGGGCCGCAGCGGGATTCGAAGACGGGGGCGGCAATGTGCGTCGCGGGATGCCGCCGCGCGGCCGGGGTGCCGGCCGTACTGCCGGGCGAGACGCCGCGGGGATCTCGACGCCTAACCGACCCCGCCGGGTACGGGTACGGTACGGGCGCTGTGGCCGGGCAGCCACGGCCGGACCTCGTGACTGAGGCGTGATTGAGCCACCCTTCCTCACACCCGGCCGGCTCGACAGGATTAGAGTGTGCCCGTGACCGAGCAAAATCCGGAACTCATCGCCGGCCGGTACCAGCTGGTCGAACGCATCGGCCAGGGGGGTATGGGCCGGGTCTGGCGCGGGCTCGACCAGCACCTCTTCGGACGCGAGGTCGCCGTCAAGGAGATCCTCTTCCCCCCGGGCATGGACGACGGCGACCGTGCAGCGCTGCTCCGGCGGTTCACCAGCGAGGCCCGCGCAGCGGTCACTCTCAGCCACCCGGGGATCATCACCGTCCACGATGTCGTGGACCATCACGGTGCCCCCGTCATCGTCATGGAGTTGATCCGCGGCCAGTCCCTGGCCGCCGCCATTCGCAGCCAGGGCCGACTGCCGGTACGACGGGTGGCCGAGATCGGCGCCGCCGTGCTCGACGCGTTGGTCGAGGCACACGGGGCACGGATCGTCCACCGCGACGTCAAGCCGGACAACGTTCTGCTGACCAAGGACCGCGTCGTCCTGACCGACTTCGGCATAGCCCACCTCGCGGACGCGACGACCAAGCTGAGCCACAGCGGGACCGTCATCGGCACGCCCCACTACATGCCGCCGGAGCAACTGGAGGGCAAGCGCCCGACTCCTGCCAACGACCTCTGGGCGCTCGGCGCCACCCTGTACCACGCCGTTGAGGGGCACCCGCCGTTCGACGGCGAGGGACTCCACGTCCTGGCCGTGGCCGTGTTCACCCGCCCCCACCGTCCGCCGCTGCATGCCGGCCCGCTGGCGCCCGTGCTGGACGCGCTCCTCACCAAGGACCCGGCTCAGCGCGTGAGCGCCGCGGAAGCGGCCGAGATGCTGGCGTCAGTGCTGCGGTCCTGCCCGCCCGGACCGGACAGGCACGGGCCGGCCACGACCCCCACGTCCGATCCGAGGACGGCACCCGTCCCGGCACCGGACGCGACGGAGCATGTTTCCGCCGCGCCCACGTTGGAGTTCGGTCCGTCGACGACGCCGTCACCACAAACGCCCACCGCCGTGGACCCCCGCGCGGACCTCGGCACCCGACGGGACACCACTCCGGAGGGCCCGACCGGGCCGCCCGTACCCCTGCCTCCGGCCGAGGACCCGTGCGAAACCGGGACGGCAGCCGAGGCGGCGCACGGCCGGCGGCCCGCCCTCACCCGGCGCACCCTGGTCCTGGGCGCGGTGCTGGCAACGCTCGCCACGGGATCCGCCCTGAGCTGGACCCTCGCCGGTGACGAAGACGCGCCTCGCGGCCGCCAGGCGGCCGGCGGCTCGGGAGCCTCCTCCGTCACGGTGGTGATCGGGGTGGACGCACCACTGAGCGGCGGGCTGTCCGCGATGGGCGTCGGCATCAAGAACTCCGCCGACCTCGCGGCCAAGACGGCCAACGCATCCCGGTACGTACCCGGTGTGAACTTCGAGATCAAAACCCTGGACGACGGGGCCGACCCGGCCCAGGGCGCTCCCAACGCCGCGCGGTTCGTGTCCGACGAGAAGGTGCTGGGGGTCGTCGGGCCCCTCAACTCCGGAGTCGCCAAGACCCTCGTGCCACCGCTCCAGCGGGCGAACCTCGTGACGGTGTCACCGGGCAACACCGATCCCGCGCTGACGCTCGGCCCCGACTGGGCCGCGGGCACCACGTCCCGTCCGCACTCCACCTACTTCCGCACCGTTGCCACCGACGTCCACCAGGGGCCGTCCGCAGCCCGATACCTGCGCGAAAAGGCAAAGAAGACCAAGCTCTACGTCGTCGATGACGCGAGCGCCCACGGCACCGCCCTCGCCTCCGGTCTCACGGCCGAGTTCACGAAGCTGGGCGGCACCGTCGTGGGGACCGAGCAGGTCGATCCCGCAGAACGCGCCTTCGCTGGCCTCGCCGACAGGGTGCGGTCCTCGGGTGCCGAAGCCGTCTACTTCGGCGGCTACTACGACACCGCGGCGCCGATCTCCCTACAGCTCAAGCAAGCGGGTGTGAAGGTGCCCCTCATGGGCGGCGACGGCATTTTCGACCAGCAGTACCTCACGGCCAACCCGCAGGCCGACGGGGACCTCGCGACCAACATCGGGGCGCCCGCCGAGGAATCATCAGCGGGGCGCGCGTTCCTGGCCCGGTACGGCAAGGCGGGCTACCCGGAGGAGCCCGGCTGGTACGGCCCCTACGCATATGACGCGACCTGGACGCTCATCGAGGCGGTGAAAGCCCTCGTGACGGCCAACGGCGGCACCCTTCCCCCTGATGCCCGGGCGAAACTCCCCCAGGCCGTGTCCCGTACCGCCTTCGACGGTGTCACGGGCAGCGTCGCGTTCGACGGAGCCGGCGACACGGTCAACCACAGCGTGACGGTTCACGCCGTGGACGACGGCAGCTGGGTGACCGTGCCGAACGGAAGCGTCGCCGCCCGGTGATGCCCGCGGGGGGCCGCGGCCGTGATGGCCGGGTGGAGTTCGTGGATCGAGTCGACGACGAGGGGGCGGCGCCCTCGCGGACGCGTGCGGCCGGTTCGGCCGACTGGATGCGGTACCAGACCAGCGACGTCGCGGTCACCGCGGGCGATGGCGGGGAATCGCACGGCTAGTCGGGGATTCCTGGCATGCCCCATCGGGCGGCTCTGTCGCTGACTTTGGCCTTCGGGCATGCACGGCGCCATGTCGTGAGGCCCGGGGGGCGGGCCGGGCGTCCGAAGAGGAGCTGCCTGCCGTGCACGCTCAGGCGGAGTCTTGCCACGTCGTGCACGTTGTCATGGATGAGGACGACGCGGACTACGCGGTGGGGGTCGTGTTCGGTGATCTGTCCGCCGACGCGGCGGAGGCGAAGTCTGGCAGGGCCGTCGGCTTCGCCCGGGACGATGCACGCGTCGACCAGACGCCGTCGGTCCCACGCCCAGTACGCGATCTCCCCGAGTAGGTAGAAGGCACCTGCGTAGAGGACCCATGTGGCGTCCGAGTCTGTCCACAGCACCAGGCCGAGGAAGCCGAGGAAGCCTGCCGTCACCCCGATGCGCCGGAGCCGCGTAACCATCTGCAGGCTCTTGTCGTCCGCGTCCCAGAGCACGTCTTCGCTGGCAGCCATGCCGCCATCATGAGCCCTGCCCGCCACCGTGGAAAGCCCGGAGTGTGTCTCCAAGGACAGCTTGGCCCAGGGGACTTCGACTCAGACCGTGCTGCGTGTTGATTCGGTCCGTGGGCTGGCCGGTGACCCGTCCGGCATCGGGGTCGATGCGGCGGATCGTGGAAGGCCGACCGCAGCGAGCGGGAACGGGCGAACCAGCCGCTGACGGGTGATCCTCTGCAATCCCCCGGTCGTGTTCACGCGCGGTGTGAGCACCGGTGCTTCGGCCGGAACGCTACTCGGCGCGGTGGGCCTTGTGCGGGGACACCCGGAGGCGCGCCCTGGCATGGAGGGGCAGGCCGGTGGACTGGCGGGCTCGTTTCAGCGGTCCGTCGGACAGCGCCAGCAGGACAGGGCCGGGCTCGGCTTCGGGGGCGAGGGTGAGGTCGAGGTGAGCTTCGGGGTGGCGGGACGAACCGGTCATCCGCGCACGTGCCCCGTAGACGCCCGGGAGGTTTTGGGTGTCGGATGCCAGAGCGTCGCCGAGTGCGCCCTCGCGCAGCTCGGCTCCGTCCACGATGGACTCTCCTCCGACGGGCAGGGTGCCGGGGTGGGTGCGGCGCAGTTGGGCCAGCAGCCACCACAGGGCGAGCAGGACGATGACAGCCAGAATCGCGATGACCGCGGGCCACCACCATCCCTCGTCCACCCAGCGCGTGCGGTCCGCGGTGGTGAGCAGGACGTCCCGGGGAGCGGTGAGGGGCCAGCCGGCCGGCGGTGTCATGCGCCAGCTCCGGTACAGGTCAGCGCCGCCTGCCAGAACCAGCAGGCCGGTGCCGAACAGGACGAGTCCCGTCAGGGTCAGCAGGACCCGGTTGGTCGCGGATTTCCTTTGCATGACTTTCGTTCCTGTCTCTCGACTCGTCAACGGGCACGCGCGAAACCTGCTACTTGCGGTTCGGGCGTACCCGGACGGCGAGGTGAGGAGGACGTGCCAGGGCGAGCCGGTCGAGTTCCGCCCGAAGAGCGACCACGAGGTCGGCCTTGACGTCGGCCGGGGTGCGGAAACGGACCTCCGCGCGCGCTGCGACGCGGTTCCGGTGGATCCGGACTTTGGCGGCACTCACGCCGGGGACGCGCATGGCGGCGTCGCGCAGCATGAGCTCCGCTGCGCCCCGGTCGAGCACGGCGTGTATCTGCGCGTCGGGAGTCTTCAGGGGCAGTTTGTGACGCAAGCCGGGGGTGAGCCCCAGGATGACGAGCCACAGACCGAGCGCGGCCGCGACGGCGGCACCCGCTTGTATCCAGGTGTCGTCGAGCGGGCGGGTGGCCAGCTCGTCGGCCACCCGCGTACGCCAGGCCGCGGCATCCTGGCCGGCACGGACCCTGACGACCTCGACGAGGAGGGTCCCCGCTGCAGCGCCGATGAGCAGTGCCGTGAGCGCGGCGGGTATGCGGCGCGCGGACCACGGGCGGGGGGTGCGCGGGCCTTGTGGCGGGGTCTGTTTCGCCGTCTCCGCCCGGCCGGAGGTGACCTCGTCGGCTGTGGTGGGCCGCTCCGTCTTCACCGTGGGGTTCTGGTCGCGTTCCATGCCGGCTCTCCTTCCCGGGGGAATGCGGTCCGGTTCACTGAACGCGCCGGTGTCCCGGGCCGTCGGCAGAGACGAGGCGGTCTATGGCGAGGGTGACCTCGGTGACGCGCATCCCGGTCAGGTGGGCCACTCGCTCGCTGACGTAGTCCTGCACCTGGCGGGAGGTGGCGGCGAGGTCGGTCGGGTACGGCAGGTCCACCGTCAGCCCCAGCCGTGCCGAACCGCTGCCCACGGTTGCCGAGGCCTGCGGAGCAGCCAGCTTCATGCGCCCGGCCGCGGTGTCCGCGTGCTCGGCCAGCGCCTCCTTGGCGGCGCGCGCCGCGATGCGGGCCACCACCTTGTCCGGGATGACCGTGGCGCCACGCTCCGCCGGCGGCAAGACCGCTGCCCGGTCGGGGGCCGATGACCGGTCGGGGGCCGATGCCTGGTCGGGGGCCGATGCCGTGGGCGGTGCGCCCTCGGATGGCGTGGTCACTTCCGGTCCCGGGACCGGGTGAAGTCGGACAAGTCGAGGTCACCCTGGAGCATGCGGCCGGCAAGGAGGCCAACCAGGCCCAGGAACGCCACGAGCAGGAACGCCCAGAACCCGCCGAAGAATGCGGCGAAGCCCAGGGCCATGCCGGCGAGCAGGCCCACGGTTGCTGCGCTCATCTCACTCACCTGTATTTCACGTCGTCCATCGGTTTGGTGCCCGGTAGGTTCCGGTCCGGGGGTCACTGCACGCGGCCCCCGGTTTCCTCGTCGTCCTCTTCGTCGGGCAGGTGGACGTCATCGACGGTGACGTTCACTTCGACGACCTCGAGGCCGGTCATGCGTTCCACCGCGGTGATGACGCTGGTGCGGACGTCGGCGGCGATGTCCACGATGGCGACGCCGTACTCGACGACCAGGTCGAGGTCGACGGCGGCCTGCCGCTCGCCCACCTCGACCTTCACGCCGCGGGAAACACTGGGCCGGCCGCCGGGAACCTTGTCCGTGACCGCCCCGAGCGTGCGGGACATGCCGGAGCCGAGACTGTGGATGCCCGGTACCTCGCGGGCCGCCATTCCCACGATCTTCTCGACCACGCTGTTGGCGATGGTCGTCCTGCCGCGGGTCTCGGGCGGGGCCCCGGCCCCGGCCTCACCCGTGAGGGCCTTCCCCCTGGAAGCGGTGTGCGCAGAGCTCGGCGCCTTCCCGCCCGCGGCGGGGTTGACGATGTCCGACATGAGGACCTCCCCATGATGTCGATCCGGGCGCGCCGGTACGGCGCCCTCGTCACTTGGACACACGGCGCGGACATTCCTCACGTCCCTGGAAGTCGTACGATCGAGGAGGGCCCACGCGTGCCGCGGGACTGCGGCAGGAAGCGAGTGGCGGATGCGCAACCGGACCAGCTCTCCCCCTCCTCCCCGTCCCGTCGCAGGCCCGCCGCCGCGGCCGGACTCAGAACCAGCGGTCGGCGCTGTCGCCAGCCAGGAAGTTTCCGGTGACCTGGAAGACAGCGCGTTGGCGGTCTGGGCTTGCGAAGGCGACGAAGAGGCCTTCGCCGTCCTGGTCCGCCGCCACAGCAGCCGCCTGCTCGCCCTCGCCCAGCATCTGCTCGGCAACCGTGCCGATGCCGAGGACGCGGTGCAGGAAGCTTTCCTCAGCGCCTGGAGGCAGCTGCCGGGTTTCCGGCACGGCGCCTCGTTCGGCACATGGATGTACCGCATCGTGACGAACCGCTGCCTCAACACCTTGCGCGGTACGCCCCATCCGCTCCCGCTCGACACCGTTGTGGAACCGGCTGCCGCGGACGCGTGCAGCTCGCCACCCCGCGTGGCAGAGGCGGACGCGGCCACAGAAGCCCTGGTGCGAGCACTACGGGAACTGCGACCCGACCTTCGGGCCTGCTGGGTCCTGCGGGAGCTGCACGGCCTGCACTACGACGAAATCGCCCACGTGGTGGGCAGCACCGAGCAGACGGTACGCGGCAGGCTCGCTCGCGCACGACGTACCCTGATGGAGGCGATGCGCCCATGGCGCTAGAAGTCCCGCGACCGGACTGCGAAGACCAGTCCGACGGGGTGTACGCCACCACCGGCGCGGCCCCCCTGCGCGGTCGATCCGCCGTCCTCGCCGGCGCGGAGTTCCTGCCGTGCGGACGAACCCTCGGCCGCGCCTGGGAGCAGGCCCGCGCCTCCGCCGACACGACGGATCCCCACACCAGCCGCTGCCCGAGCTGCCGTGAAGCCATCCTCGATCTGACAGCCCTGGACCGGGCCACGCGCGCGCTGCGCGCCCGAGGACGACCCGACAGCCGCAACCTCGCCGACCGCGTCATCGACGCGGTCCGCGCCGAGGTACGGCTGGACACCCTGCTACAGCGGACCGGCCCCGATCACGACCCCCGTGGCCTCGACAGCACCGCCTCGCACATTCTGCGCAGAGCCGCCGACACCGTCCCCGGGGCGCGCACCGCCAGCTGCCGCCTGACCCCCGCGAACGGAAACCGGGCCGTCCATGCCATCGCCGTCACGGTCGCGGCCAAGCTCGACAAGCCCCTGCGGGAACGCGCCGAAGCGGTGCGCCAAGCCGTACTGCACACAGCCGAACACGTCCTCGGTCTCGTCGTCACCACCGTCGACGTGGAAGTGAACGCCGTACTGGAGCCCTCCCCCGCGCCCGGCAGCCCACGGGCCGCACCGCGCGCACACCCGCCCTCCGCTCGTTCAACGGACCGACCCTGAGAGCGGTGTCCGGGCCGCCGTCGGATGGGTCAGGGCGGGGTTCTCTGGCACCGTGACCCGCTCCGGCCTGTCGGCCGGGGGCGAGGTGCCCGCGGTTCACATGCTCGCCCGACCCCGGTGCCGGCCGAGCCGGGCCGGCACCCACGAGGCAAGGGTGTCACGTGGCGGGGACCGGGCGCTCGCGGCTGGCCTCAGCTCGCGAGCTGGCGCGGCCTGGGGATGAGCTGGCACGCGAGATCCTTGAGGTTCCCGTCATCGAGGCAGACCCTGACGTATGCGGCACCGCCGGGCTTGTCCGCGGGAACGGCGAAGTCGTAGGGCGTGATGGTGCCGCAGGCGATCGGGTAGCCACCGCCCATGCCGATCACGGCACGGTTCCCTTGGAGGGCGTAGGCCCACGTGGTCCGGCACGTGACCGGGCTGTCTCCCACGGCGGACCTGTGCTGCCCGACCACTCGGACCGACCGGTTGTACCAAGTGACGGTTCCCCTGGTCCACGTGGCACCGAAATTGATGGTGAAGTCGCTGGTCGGGTAGGCGGTCGAGGTCTGCGCGCCGGCCGCGGGAGCGCCCAGCAAGGTGCCCGCGGTCAGCACGACGGAACCGACGGCGGCGGCGAGATGAGTCCTCATGCGATCTCCAGGATGGGATGAACGGTTGCGGCTTCACATCCTGGGCCGGTCGGCCACCCGCGGCCCACCCTTGAAGTCACGGCTTAAAGGCGGCGGGACGGCGGCCGCGGCGCCTCGCGCACGGTGGTCCCGGTCCTGCCCCGGTAGCCGCCACCGCGGATCATCACCCCGCGCGGGTGGACGGCTCGGCCGATGGGAGATCCGCGACAACGTCCACCAGGCTTCCGGGCAAAAGTAAGATGGGATCCCCTGTCGCGGACTCGCGCCAAGCGCAAGGAGGCGCAAGATGCTCGCCAACTCGTCGGCGCTGGCGGCCGGAAGGCGTCATTCGGTCGGACGGCGCCGGGATGGAGCCGTTCTCGCGGTGGGCAATACCGCAGCCGGTGAATGTCGTGTCGAGCGATGGGAAGACGTCGTCGCGGTGGCGGCCGGCAACGTCCATGCCGCAACGAACACGGGCAGGTCTCATACGGTGGGACTCCGGTCGGACGGCACGGTGCTGGCAACGGGGTGGAATGGCGATGGGCAATGTGATGTCGCCGGATGGCACGGCGTCACGGCCGTGGCTGCAGGCTGGCGCCGCACGCTCGGGCTACTCGCGAATGGCCGCGTGCTGGCAGTTGGCCGGAGTTCGGAAGGACAGTGTGACGTGCAGTCCTGGCGCGAGATGGCCGTCGTTTCGTGTGGTGACTGGCACTCGGTCGGCGTCCGGTCGGACGGTTCGGCACTGGCTGCGGGAAACAACCGTCGAGGACAGTGTGACGTTGAAGGGTGGCGTGACCTGGCCGCCATTTCGGCCGGGTATCTCCATACCGTCGGCCTCATGGCCGACGGACGGGCAGTAGCAACCGGAGACCGGGTAACCGGGGCGTGCGCGGTCGATGAGTGGGAAGACGTGGTGGCGCTCGACGCGGGCAGCTACCACACCATCGGGCTCACAGCGTCCGGACGGGTCCTCACAGCGGGAGGCAACGACCACGGACAGTGCGAAGTCGGCGGTTGGCGTGACATTGTCGCCGTGGCGGCCGGTTCAACGCACACCCTCGGCTTGCGTGCCAACGGCACAGTCGTGACCGCAGGGAACAATGCCGACAGACAGTGCGAAGTCGATGCCTGGTCCGGAGTCCAGCCTCCATAGGCCCGGGCCCGCGTCAACACAAGCTGGCATGCCGTCACCTACGGGCGTCAGAGACGTCATTTCGCTTCCGGTCCTCAGGCAGGCCGCGACTGCCGCGCGCGTCAGGTGATGCTGGTGGGGAGGCTCCGGAGGGGGCTGCGCCGGGTGTTGTTGTCGGTGCGCGCCGATCCAGCTCGGTGCGCAGTTCGTGGATGACCTGGGCATAGACGGCGACGCGGTCGCGAAGTCGGTCGTTGTCCTCCCGCAGGGCCTGGGCGGTTGCTTGGGCGTCTACTGCGCGGGCGTGCAGATGCTGGAAAGCGGGTGGGAAGCCGTTCGCTTCGGACTTTCGGCGGACGAATTCCTGGTACGCAGACGGGGCAGCCGGTGCTGCTGCGGGTCGATGCGTGGTCGGTGCCGGAGGTCAACGGGTTCTTCGCCTCGGCGCGGATGCGCAACGCGAAGAGACCGCCGACGGATCGCTCCCCTGCGCGTCATCGCCCGCCACCGCCCGAGTGAGCGCACCGGCGGCGGTACGAAGGCGGGGCGTGCCCGCCGCCACGTGTCCCGGACTGCGGCCTGGTCCCGCGCTGCGGGTGCCCCGGCGCCGCCGCGGCCCCAATCCGCTCCGCTCCGGCTGCATGACGAGCCGAACCGTATCGACTGTGCGCCGTTCGGGGGGCAGCCGGGGCGGCGTGGGCCCGCCTTCGCGCCGATCGGTCCGCGCGGTGGCAGGAAGGGGACATGAGCCTCCATCGCCGCCGGGTCCTGGGAACCGCCGCCGCGGCCGTCCTCGCGTCCGTCGGGGCGGCGGCCCGGGGGCCGGACTACGGCGCGCTGGCCCGCGGGCTGGACGGGCGGGTGGTGGTGCCGGGCGACCGGGACTACCCCGAGGCGCGACAGCTCTTCCAGCCCCGCTACGACGTCGTCGCACCCGCCGCGGTCGCGTACCCGGCGCACGCCGGCGACGTGGCCGCCTGCCTGGACTTCGCCCGCCGCTCCGCCGTGCCCGTGGTCCCGCGCGGCGGCGGCCACAGCTACGCCGGCTGGTCCACCCGCGCCGCCGGGCTGGTGATCGACACCGGGGCCATGGCCGGGGTCTTTGTCGAGGGGGACGGCGTACGCGTCGGCGCGGGCGCACGGCTCGGGGACGTGAACGCCGTCCTCGCCGCACGGGGGCTCGGCATCCCCACCGGACTGTGCCCCTCGGTCGGCATCGCCGGGCTGACGCTCGGCGGCGGTCTGGGCCTGGCCTCCCGGGCCCACGGCACCACGTCCGACCGGCTGACCGGAGCCCGGGTGGTCACGCCCGACGGCACCGTGCGCGAGGTCGGCGCCGACCGGGACGCCGGGCTGTACTGGGCCCTGCGGGGCGGAGGGGGCGGGAACTTCGGGGTGGTCACCGAGTTCCGCTTCGCCGCGCACCCGGTCGGCGACTGCGCCTTCGCCGAACTCCACTGGGCCGACGCGGACTCGGCCGCACTCCTGCTCGGCTGGCAGCGCTGGCTCGACGGGCTGCCGGACCCGTTCTGGAGCCAGGTGGAGTTCACGGTCGGCCCGGGGCCCGCGGCTGCCCCGGCCGTACGGGTGGTGTGCCTCGACGGACGCGGGGAGCTGGAGCGGCAGCTGACCCGGCTGTCCGACGTGGTCGGCCGCCCCGTGCGGGACAGCTCGGTCGTCGTCCGCGGCTACGGCGACACCGTACGGGCCATGTCGGGCTGCCTGGACCGAACGCCCGCGCAGTGCCGCCTCCCGGGCACGCTGCCCGGGAGGGACCCGCGGGGCCGGCTCGGCCGGGACTCGTACGCGGCCCGCTCCGACTTCTGGGCGGGCGCCGGGCTGACGGACGGGGCCGTCGACGCGGTTCTCGACGCCGTCCGGCGCCACCCCTCCGAAGTCCCCCGGGGCGGCACGGGAGTCGTGCAGTTCGACGGGGTGTGCGGGGGCGCCGTGA
Organism: Streptomyces sp. NPDC058701; assembly: GCF_042715295.1. NCBI lineage: Bacteria > Bacillati > Actinomycetota > Actinomycetes > Kitasatosporales > Streptomycetaceae > Streptomyces > Streptomyces sp. NPDC058701. The sequence continues at coordinate 148,358 of NZ_JBHXSY010000007.1, forward strand.
ACCGGGTCGGCCCCGCCGACACCGCCTTCGTGCACCGCGGCGCCGCCTTCCTCGCCCAGTACCTCGTCTACTGGCCGGAGTCCGCTCCGGCCGCCGAGGCCGCCCGCCACCAGGCCTGGCTGGACGGGATCTGGGAGCGGCTGCGCCCCTGGGCGAGCGGCCGCGCGTACCAGAACTACGCCGATCCGAAGCTCCCCGGCTGGCGCGAGGCCTACTACGGGCCGAACCTCCCCCGGCTGGAGGCCGTCCGGCGCGCGTACGACCCCGACCGCCTCTTCCGCTTCCCCCAGGCCGTCTAGACGTGCCGTCCCACCGCCCCCGGGACCCGCACTCCCGACGCGCACGCCCCCCGGGGGACCCGGACCCCGGGCGCGCACGCCCGTCCCGCCGGCCGGGGCAGCCCGGGCTGGCCCGGTACCCCGCCGTCCCGGCGCTCCGCGGGAACCGGCGGACACCGCGGGCCACCCCGGGCGGCGGGCGGCGGGACGACGCGGCCCGGCGGACGCCCACCCGCTCCCCCGCCCCCTTCAGCCTCCCCCTCCCCCCTCAACCACCCGTTCGCCCCGACTCGCCCGTCCCGCCGGCCCGGTCGGCGCCCGCCCTCTTCGCCCGAGATCCCCTTCCCCCTGGAGCTGCGCATGCGACGTACGTTGATCCTGGCCGCCGCGGCCGCCGCGCTGTTGGTCTCCGCCGGGCCGCTGCCCGCCGCCGAGGCCGGAAGCCCCGGTACGGCGTCCGCCGGTCTCTGGTCCGCCCGCGAGGCGTCGGCCTTCTGGACCGCCGAGCGGATGGCCTCGGCGGTACCGCTGCCGGACCCGGCTCCCGGCACCGGCCTCGCGGAGCCGCCGGCGAGCCCGGCGCCGCAGCCAGAGCCGGTGGCTCCGCCCGTCGTGGACGGAGGCGGCCCGCCGGTCGCCGCCGAGCCGCCGGTACCCGGCGGGTCGGCCCCCGGTCCGGCGGCGCCTCCCGCGGAGTCCGGGACCCCGTCCCCGCCCGCCCCGGTACCGGGGACGACGCCCCCGTCCGCACCATCAGAACCGCCCGCCCCGTCCGAACCGCCGTCGCCCGTGGTGCCGAACTCGCCCCTGAACCCCGCCGTACCGGAACTGCGCGCCGCGGCCGGTCCGGGCGTCGGGCAGGACTTCGGCGGGCTTCCCGTCGTCGGCCGGATGTTCGTCATGAAGGCGGGCGGGGCGTACTTCTGCACCGCCAGCGTCGTCGCCTCGCCCGGCCGCAACCTGGTGCTCAGCGCCGCGCACTGCCTGCTCGGCCCGAACTCCCGGCAGGTGGCCTTCGTACCCCGGTACACGCGCGCCAAGCCCCGGCCGTACGGCCTGTTCCCCGTCCTGCGGGACGCGGGCAAGCGCCCCAAGATCTGGATCGACCCGCGCTACCGCTCCCGGGGGCCGAACCGCGCCGCCACCCTCGACGTGGCCTTCGCCCAGGTGGGGCCGGACTCCCGCGGCCGCCGGGTGCAGGACGTGGTCGGCGGCAACCGCCTCGTCACCGGCGCCGCCTACGCCCAGGGCCGGGTGTCGCTGATCGGGTACCCGGCCTCCGCCGCCCGACCGCGCCTGTGCGTGAACCGGACGACGAAGTTCACCAGCTCCGACGCGCGGATCCCCGGATCGTTCCTGCGCATCCGCTGCACCGGCTATCCCGGCGGGACCAGCGGCGGACCGTTCCTGCTCCGCCTGGACGCCAAGCGCGGGACCGGTGACGTGATCGGGGTGATCGGCGGCTGGAAGACCGGCGGTGACACGGCCGACACGTCCTACAGCTCCTACTTCGGCGCGGACGTCAGGAAGTTGTACGCGAAGGCGGTCGCCGGGGCGAAGGCGGGGTGAGGGCCCGCACCCGGCGGGTCCGCCGCGGGTTTCCCACGGTCCCGGGCGCCAGCGGGATCGGGCCGGCGTCAGCACGTCCGCCAGCGCCGGCCCGCTCCGGTCCCTGCGGCCCGGCCGTCACGTGACGACGTGCAGCCACAGGGGCAGGAGCAGGAGCGAGGCCAGCGAGGTCTTGATGACGAGGGAGGCGGAGAGGTCGACGCCCACGTCGTAGCGCTGGGCGAAGATGAACAGGTTCTGCGGCGTGGGCATCGCGGCGATCAGGACCAGGTACGCGAGCCACGGTCCCCCGACCCCGAGCAGCGGCCCGCACACGGCCCAGGCCAGCAGGGGGAAGGCCAGGCACTTGAAGCCGATGAGGGCCAGCTCCTCGCGCGTGGTGCCCCGCAGGTCGAGACCGAGGCCCCCGAGGTGGAGGCCGAGGGCGAACAGCGCCACCGGGGAGGCACTGTCCCCGACGAAGCCGGCCGCGTCCAGGGCCACCCCGGGCACCTGCACGGAGAGCAGGTTGAGCAGGATCCCCGCGTTGCAGGCCAGGACCAGCGGGGTCGCGAGGGAGGCGCCGACGGCGCGCGCGAGGCGGCGGCCGTGGCCGCCGGCGCTGGGGCCCGGGCGGCCCAGTTCCATGAGGGAGATGACCACCAGGGACAGGACGCAGACCTGGAAGAGCAGGACGGGGAAGAGGGGGGCGGCCGTGCCGAACACGGTGATGAAGACGGGGACGGCGAAGTAGGCGGTGTTCACCTGCACCCCGGCCATGACGCGCAGCGCGACGGCGCGGGGCTCCCGTGTGCCGTGGGCGACCGCCGCCAGCGCGACGGCGGTCACCGCGAGGGCGGCCGCGGCCGCGTACCCGCCGAGCGCCCGCCAGTCGAACAGGGCGGCCAGGTCGCTGCGGTAGATGTTGCCGAAGAGGTAGCAGGGGACGGCGAAGAGGAAGGCGTAGTCGGAGAAGGCCTTCGAGGCCTCGGCGGGCACGGCCTTCCGGCGGGCGAGCAGCACTCCGGCGCCGAAGGCCGCCATCACCGGCACCAGTTTCTCCAGTGCGGCTGCCCCACCCATGCGTACCGGCTCCCCTTGATCGACCGTCGCAGCCTACCCTCGCCGCCCGGGGCGCATAGGCTGGGCCGATCATGAGTGACGGAACCCGCACCCGGCCGCGCCGCCCCGGTGGAAGCACCCCCGCCCCGGTCGCCGACGCCCGTGTGCCCGGCGCACTGGCGCAGCTCGCCGTGTTCCTGCGCACGCCCGCGCGGGCGGCGGAGCCCCTGCTCGCGCGGGCGCCCAGGGCGTGGCAGCGGATGCTGCCCTACGTCGTCGTCGGCCTGTTCACGCTCACGCTGCTGCCGGTGACGATCGCGGTGCTGACCAACGTGTACAAGGCGGGCGGCGGCTGGTCGGGCGCGCTCGGCGTGGCCCAGACCGTACCGCTGCTCCTCGCCGTGACCCGGCCGGTGCACGCGTGGGCGATGGTGCTGCTCGCGGACGTCTTCGGCGCGGTGCTGCTGATCCACGCCGACGACCTGGCCGGGCGTGCGTGGCCCTGGACCCCGATGGTGATCGTCGGCTATCTGGCGCTGATGGCCTGCCTGGGGCTGCGCGAGTCCGTCCGGACCCTGGTCGGGGTGTGGCTGGTGACCGGGGCGGTGGGCGCGCTGCTCGGCTTCTTCCGGCACTCGGGCACCACGGACACGGCCGCGCTCCTGTTCGTGCTGAGCGGGGTGGTGCTGGCGCTGACGGGGGCGCTGCGCGGCCTCGGGGACGCGCAGCAGCGGATCGCGGAGCAGGAGAGCATCAGCGAGGCGGAGCGGACCCGGCGGACGCTCCTGGAGGAACGGGCTCGGATCGCGCGGGAGTTGCACGACGTGGTTGCGCACCACATGTCGGTGATCACGGTGCAGGCGGATTCCGCGCCGTACCGGCTGCCGGGCATGCCCGATCCGGTGCGGGAGGAGTTCGCGGCGATCGCGGCGAGCGCACGCGAGTCGCTGGGCGAGATGCGGCGGCTGCTGACGGTGCTGCGCGGGGACGGCGCCGGCGGCGCGGACGGGGAACGGGCCCCGCAGCCGGGGATCGACCGGCTCCAGCAGCTGGTGGAGGCGACCGTACGGGCGGGCCAGCCGGTGGAGTTGTCGCTCGCGGCGGGAGCGGCGGGGGCCGCGAAGGCGGCGCCGCCGGCCGTCGACCTGTCGGCGTACCGGATCGTGCAGGAGGCGCTCGCGAACGTGGTGCGGCACGCTCCGGGTGCGCCGACCACCGTGTCGGTGACCGTGGACGCGCAGGAGGTCCTCGTGCTCGTGGTGAACGGCCCGTCCCGCGACGCCGTGGTGGCGCTGGAGAGTTCGGGCACGGGCCACGGTCTGGTCGGGATGCGGGAGCGCGTACGGTTGACGGGCGGGACGCTGGACACCGGTCCGCTGCCCGACGGCGGCTTCCGGGTCGCCGCCCGCCTGCCGTTGCACCACCCCACCGAGGACTCCAGTTGACCATCCGCGTGATCATCGTCGACGACCAGGCCATGGTGCGGGCGGGCTTCGCCGCGCTGCTGTCGGCGCAGGCCGACATCGACGTGGTGGGCGAGGCTCCCGACGGGCGGGAGGGGGTGCGGGTCTCTCGCTCCACCCATCCGGACGTGGTGCTGATGGACGTGCGGATGCCGGAGATGGACGGGTTGACGGCGGCCCGGGAGCTCCTGGATCCGCCGCGTGGCGTGGTGCACCGGCCGAAGGTGCTGATGCTGACCACCTTCGACATCGACGACTACGTGTACGAGGCGCTGCGCGCCGGGGCCTCCGGGTTCCTCCTGAAAGACGCCCCGCCGGCGGACCTGATCGCGGCGGTCCGGGTGGTGGCCTCGGGCGAGGCCCTGCTGGCGCCGTCGGTGACCCGGCGGCTGATCGCCGACTTCGTCCAGCATCGGCCGGCTCCGCGGAAGGATCCGGCGCTGCGGCTGAACGGTCTGACCCCGCGTGAGACCGAGGTACTGGAACTCATCGCGCGCGGGCTGTCGAACCAGGAGATCGCCGGGCATCTGGTCCTCGCGGAACAGACGGTCAAGACGCACATCGGCCGGGTGCTGGCCAAACTGGACCTGCGCGACCGGGCCCAGGCGGTGATCTTCGCCTACGAGGCGGGGCTGGTGCGGCCCGGCGACGCCGGCTGATCCACGCCCTTCGCACCCTTCGGTCCCGCTTCGTCCTCCGTACCCACTGCCGCGACACCCGCTTCGTCCCCCACCGCTGCCGCGGCCCTGCCCGGCGGGCCCGCCCGGAGCGTCCGTGACGGCCGTTTTCGGCGGTCGTCTCCTCCACCCCCTACCGGGGTATGACATGCGGCTTGGCTCCACGGTCCGACGCGCCGCCGGGTACCTCCTTCCTACCTTCCTCCTCGTCACGAGGAGAGGAGAAGGGGCATGCGCCGCTTCGGAAGGACAGTGGTCACGGCCGCGCTGGCGGTGGCCGTTGTCGCGGGGACCGCCGGCTGGGCCTCCGGGGACAGTCAGCGGGCGGTCACCGGGCCGCCGCCCGGCACCGAGGCCTGGCGGGCCGACACGGTCGCCGGCCGTACGCCGCCCGATCCGGCGAGCGCCCCGCCGGCCGGGGTGGCGCGGTTCTTCGCCGGGCTGGACGCGGCCGCGCTGCGGTACCTCGTACGGGTCCACCCGCTGGTGGTGGGCAATCTGGAGGGGGCGCCGCTCCCCCTTCGGTACGAGGCCAACCGGATCGCCGTCACCGCCACGGGCGACCCCCGGTACGCCGCCCTCGCCGCGCCGGACCGGCAGGTCCTGGCCTTCGACCCGCGCGGCCGGGGCCAGGTCGCCGAGGTCTTCGGCGACCTGGAACACGCGGCGCACGTCTCGGTGGTCGTGCCCGGCGCCGACAACGACGCCTCCACCCACGACGCCCGGCGCGCACCCCACACCGGGCCGGCCGGGATGGCCCGGACCCTGCGCGCGGCGGCCGGCGGGGACACCGCGGTGATCGCCTGGACGGGGTACACCACCCCGGTCGGAGTGGGCCTGGACGCGGCCGTCGGACGGCTGGCGGACGCCGGGGCGGAGCGGCTGGCCCGGTTCACCGCGGGCCTCGACGCGGTCGGCGCGCCTGATCCGGTGCTGTTCTGCCACAGCTACGGCTCGGTGGTCTGCGGGCTGGCCGCCCGGCGCACGGACGCCGCCGACGTCGTGGTCCTCGGCTCCCCCGGCATGCGCGCCGACACCTCGGCCGCGCTGCGCACCCGGGCCCGCGTCTGGGCGGCCAGGAGCCCGTCCGACTGGATCGCCGACATCCCGAACGTCGAGTTCGCCGGCCTCGGCCACGGCGCCGACCCCACGTCCGCAGCCTTCGGCGCCCGCCGCGTACCGGCCGCCGACGTCCGGGGCCACACCGGCTACTTCGCCCCCGGCACCCAGTCCCTGGCGGCATTCGCCGCCATCGCGAACGGAGAGGTCCGATGAGGACGCACACGCTCACGACGCTGCGGAAGGCCGCCGGCCGCATCGACGCGCGGACCCCCGCCCACCGCGACCGGGCGGTCGACGGGCTGCGCGCCCTGGCCCTGCTCGCGGTGCCGACCGGGCACTGGCTGCTCGGCGGGTTCACGCTCGACGCGGACGGCGGGCTGCACAACGCCAGCCCGCTCACCGTCTTCGGCGGCCTCGCCCCGACGAGCTGGGTGCTCCAGATGCTCGGCGTCTTCTTCCTCGTCGGGGGCTACGCCTCGGCCCTGTCGTACGGGCGCCGCCCGGGCTCGACCGGGGCGTGGCTCAAGGGTCGGATGGAGCGCCTGGGGCGACCGGTGTTGGGGGTGACCGCGGTGTGGGCGCTGGCGGCGCCCGTGCTGTACGCGGCGGGGGTGCCGGAGGCCACGCTGCGGACCGGGGCCACGCTGGTGGTCCAGCCGCTGTGGTTCGTCGGCGTGTACGTGGTGGTCACCGCGCTGACCCCGTACTGCGTGCGGGCGGCGCGCCGGCTCGGCGGCTGGGCGGCGGCGCCGCTGCTCGCCTCGGTCGCGGTGGTGGACTTCCTGCGGTACGGACCGCTCGCCGACTCGGTGCCGTCCTGGCTGGCGCTGGTGAACATCCTCCCGGGCTGGCTGTTCGCGTACCAGCTGGGCGTCTCCTGGGGCGAGGGGCGGATCGGGCGGCGCGGCGGGCGGCTGCTCCTGGCGGGCGGGGCCGTGCTGTTCGCCGCGCTGCTGGTGGTCTTCCACTACCCGGCGTCCATGGTCGGCGTGCCGGGCGCGGTGCGGACCAACTCGCACCCGCCGTCGCTGCTGGTGCTCGCGCTGGCGGCGGCCCAGTCGGGGGCCGCGGTCCTGCTGCGGGACCGGATCGCGAAGCTGCTGGCGCGGCCCGCGCTGTGGGCGCCGGTGGTCGTGGTCAACCTGTCCGCGATGACGATCCTGTGCTGGCATCAGACGGCGATGCTGGCCGCGGCCGTGCCCGGTGCGTTCGCAGGCGCCGTGGCGGGGCTGACCACGGCGCCGGACAGCGTGGGGTGGATCGCGGCGCGGGTGGCGTGGATGCCGGTGTTCGCGGTGCTGCTGGTCGGCATCTCCCGGTACGCACACCGGTTCGAGGCACCGGCGCGGGAGGGGCTCCGAGCGCCGGTGCTGCGCCGGGCGGCGGCGGGGGTCCTGGCCGCGGGGTTCGCGGTGTTCGCGCTGGGGCTGGCGTAGCCGCCCCGGGCCCCCGCATACGAGGAGAGCGCCGCTCCCCGGGGGGAGCGGCGCTCTCGTCGTGTACGGGTGATCCGCCGTCAGGCGATCGAGGCCGCGACGATGGCGGCGACGGCGAGGTTGCAGCAGGCGGTGACCCAGACCGCCGGGTGGGGCTCGGGGTCGACGACGATGGCGCCGAGCTTGCCCGGGGTCACCAGGTCCAGCACCAGGAAGGCCACCGCCATCAGGACCAGGCCGAGGACGCCGAAGGCCGCGGTCGACAGCAGGCCCTTGCCGAAGTCGTCGTACGTGGTCCAGATCGAGGTGAAGACGATGCCGCCGATGCCCAGGAGGGCAGAGCTGAGCAGGAGCGCCGCGTTGCGGTTGCGCTCCTCCCAGATCTGCTTCGGGAGCTTCCCGGGCGTCAGCACGTCGACGAGGACGATGCCGAGGATCAGCAGCACCAGGCCGAGGGCGCCGAAGGCGCTGGTGCGGCCTAGTCCGTTGATGATGTCGCTCATGGGGAAGCCTGTCTCCGCGTGGTGGTTGGGAAGGATGTGCCGTGGGGAGGCTGGCCGAATCTATCGCACACCCTTGCCCCGGACCATGGGGAGGTCAGCAAGTGGTAAAGGTCAGGGCCGCGCGGCCCGGCGAGGAGGAGGCCCTGAGCGCCCTCGTGATGCGGTCCAAGGCCCACTGGGGGTACGACGCGGAGTTCCTGGCGGCCTGCGCCGGGGAACTGCGGGTCCGGCCGGGAGACCCGGCGTCCCGCCGGATCGTGGTGGCCGAGGACGGGCGCGGGCTGCCGCTCGGGCTCGCGTCCCTGGAGGGGACCGCGCCCCGGGCGGCACTCGGACTGCTGTTCGTGGAACCGTCGGCCATCGGGCGGGGCGTGGGCCGGCTGCTGTACCGGGACGCGGTGCGCCGGGCCGCCGGACTCGGGGTGCGCACCCTGGTGATCGATTCCGATCCGCACGCGGCCGGGTTCTACCGGGCCATGGGGGCGGTGGCGGTGCCCGGGGACCGGGACGGCGGCGAAGGCCCGGGCGGACGCGGCGGCCCGGGCGGACGCGGCGGCCCCGCCGGACCGGGCGACCTGGTCCGGTTCGAGGTGGCCCCCGTCCCGCTCGTCGGCTGGGCGCGGGCCTGGACGGGCGGCGGGCGGGCGGTGCACCTGGGCAACGTCGCGGAGTTCAACGCCCAGTTCGCCGACGCCTCCCTGGACCGGGAGCAGCTGCCCGCCCACCACTACGGCTGCCTGGCGGCGTTCTACAGTCCCTCCCCGGCGGCCCTCGTACTGCCCCGGGTGGTCCCCCCGGGCTGGGCCGGGCTGGTCGGCCGACAGCTCGGGTGGACCGGCGTCGAGGTGTACGACGGCCTGGCGGAGCGGCGGGGCCCGGGCCTGTCGGACGCCGTGCGGGCCCGCGCCGCGCTGGCCGCGCGGCTGACCGGGGGCGGGCTGCCCCTCGTGCCGTGGGGGCGGACGCGGCCGTTCGGGCTGCTGGCGGGGCGGCCGTGGCAGCCCGGTGAGCTGCGCTACGAGGCGAAGTCCGCGGCGCACGCGCTGTTCGGCCGGATCCTCGCGGGCGGCGGCCACCCCGCGGTCGTGCTGCCGGAGCAGTGGCGGGCCGGTACCCGCCGGGCGGCGGTGCGCCTGCTGGCGGCCCGGGCGGCCGCCGGCGAGAGCACCGTTCTGAAATCGGAGCACGGGGTCGGCGGTTCGGGCACGACGGTGGTGACCCCGGCCCGGGTACGGGAGGCGGGCGGCGCCCGCGCGGTGCTGCGGCGGCTGCCGCGCGGCCCGCTGCTGGTGGAGGAGTACGTGGGCGGCCCGGCGCCGGGGGACGGCCCGCGGGACCTGACGTACGACGGGTTCGTGGACGCGGCGGGCCGGCCGCACGCGGTGGGCGGGGCGGTGATGGACGTGGAGGGAGCCGGCTACCGGGGGGCCACGGTCGGCCCGGGGATCGTGCCGCAGTGGGCGCGCGGGCCGCTGTCGGCCTTCGGGGAGGCGGTGGGCCGGGAGCTCGCGGCCTCCGGCTACCGGGGCTGGTTCGACGTGGACTTCGTCGCCGACGGAGCGGGACGGCTCGCGCCGACCGAGGTGAACCTGCGGCTGACCGGGCCTTCGGTGGCCTTCATGGTCGCGGCCCGGCTCGACGAGCTGCGGGGCGGGGGGCACTTCGTACGGATCGCGGACCGGGTGGAGCTGGGCGCGCGGCTGCCGGACGCCCGGTTCGACGAGCTGTGCGCGGAGCTGGCCCGTGACTGCGCGGACCTCGGCGCGGTGTTCGTCCCGGCGATCCCGACCGGCGCCTTCGAACCGACGCCCTGGCTGGGGGTGCTGGTCGCCGCGCACAGCCTGGAGGTGCTGGACGCGGCGGAGGCGCTGGTGCGGGGGCGGGCCCTGGCCTGCGGGGCGGAGTTCCTGGGGGTACGGGAGGCCGGCCGGGCCTGACCGGCGGTCAGCCGGGCGGGGCGGCCGGTGCCGGCTGTCGGTCCCGGCTGTCGGTCCCGGCCGCCGGGACCGGGACCGGCTGGCCGACCGGAGCCGCGGCCGCGCGCGGTCAGCCGTCGAAGTCGAAGGCGTCGGTCCGCCTGCGCGCGGCGTAGCAGGCGACGACGACGGCCGCGATCATCAGCGGAACGTTGAAGGTGTAGACGAGGGCGGCCTGGCGCGGCCAGTCCTGCTTGGCGGCCAGCCGGTAGAGGTTGTCCTGGGGCCACCAGGCGACCAGCAGGTACACGATCGCCAAGTGGGCGGCCGTGGCCAGGGCCCGTCCGCCGCCCCGGGCGAGCATGCGGCCGCGGGCCTCGAAGAAGAACACCACACCGACGCCGAAGGCCAGGCACTCGATCAGGTAGAGGACGCCGAAGAGGAACGCCCACGGCTGCGGTACGCCGGTCAGGTCGGTCGATCCGGGCCAGAGGACGTCGGTGAACACCCGGGCGACGACGCCCAGGGCCACCGCCGCGCAGGCCACCACACAGGTCAGCGGGAATTCGCCACCGCCGCCCGCACCGCCGCCGTACTTGCCGGCGCTCCGCGCGGGGAGTCCGGGCACGGCCTGCGCGGGCTTCGGCAGGGCCTCCCGGTCCTCCTGGCCGGCCCGGTTGCGCGGCAGGGCGCGCAACCGCACCACCGCGCGGGGCCGCTGAGCGGAGGGCAGCCGGTCCGCCAGGTGCTCGCGCAGCTCGTCGATGTCCGGCAGGTCCGCGCCCGCGGTGCCGAACGGTTCGGCGCCGGCGCCGGCCGGTGGGGCCACGTACGCGACCAGACGGGGTACCCCCCGGAATCCGGGCACCCCGGCGACGATGACCGCGCCGACGCCCTCGTGCCCCCGGATCACCGATTCGACGGCGTACGGGTCGACCGGGACGCCGTCCAGGGTGATGCGGTCCCGGATCCGGCCGCGGAACTCCAGCAGCCCGTCTTCGCGCAGCAGGCCCAGGTCGCCGGTGGGAATCGGGGCGCCGCCGTCCGGCGGGATGAGGCGGATCTCCCCGTCGCGCAGGTCCGCGCGGCAGCCCGGGAAGGGGACGCCGACGAGGCAGTGGCGTTCCGGGTCGTCGAACGGGCCGGACAGCTGGGGCAGTTCGAACCAGGTGCCCGTGCCGGCCGACTCGGTGGTCCCGTAGACGTTGAGCAGGCGGACGCCGGCCCGCAGCCGGGCGGCCAGTGCGGCCTGTTCGTCGAGGTGGAGGCGGTCCCCCGTGACGCTGACCAGCCGCAGCGTGCGCAGGTCGGGCGGGTCCGCGCGCCGGGCGGCCGGAACGGTCGGCCGTACGGGGGCGGTTGGCCCCGGGTGCAGGAGCAGCCGGGCCGCGCCCTCCGGGTCGGTGTGGACGAGGGTCACCCCCTGGGCGCCGACGGCGCGGCGCACCCCCTCGGGCGTCCACGGGGCGCGCCCGGCCAGGACGAGCGAGCCGCCGGAGCACAGCGCCCGGGTCCAGCCCGCGGCGAAGCCGGTGACGGAGGGGGCGCAGGTGATCAGGTGCCGGTCCCCCGGGGTCAGCCGGGCCACCGTCGCCCAGCCCTCGTGGGCGGCGAGCAGCCGGGGGTGGCCGACCGGTACGGCGCGCGGCTGCGGCCCGCCGGTGAACAGGACGGCGCCGGGGCCGGGGCGGGACCGGGCCGGCCGTCCCGCGGGCCGGTCGGCGATGCCGGCGGCGTCCGCGCCCAGGCGGACCACCGGCAAGCCGCTGCCGTCGTCGAGGGCGGCCTGGTGCAGGGCGTGGGTCAGCAGCACGGACGGCTCCGCGGCGGCGAGCTGCCGCTGCCCGGTGCGCGGGACCTCGACGTCGACGACCGTGTAGGCCGCGCCGGCCTTGAGGGCGGCGAGGACGCCGACGACGGTCTCGGCCTGGCGGGCGGTGCCCACGGCCACGAGGGCGCCGTCCGGCAGTCCGCTGTCGAGCAGGTGGTGGGCCAGCCGGTTGGCCCGGATGTCGAGCTGCCCGTACGTGAGGCTGTCGGGTCCGGCGATGAGCGCGGGGGCGTCAGGGGTGTCCCGCGCCCAGCGTTCGAAGCGGTCCAGGACGGTGTCGTGGCTGTCTTCGGATGGCTGCCGGTCGGAGCCGGTGGACTCGGATCCCTGCGTCATGAACCGATGATGCCACCGGGCACCGACAGCGAACGGAGAACGGGAAACGTGGCCGGGGAATCCCGAACACCCGTCAAAGGGAAGGGAGTTGCCGACACGAAAGAACGTGCGGGCACGGAATCCTTGACCTCGACTTTGGTCGAGGTTCTACGGTTCGATCCATGGACATGGAAGTCACCGCCTGGACCTCGCTCCACAGCGCGATCAACGCCGAGCAGGACCGGCGCCCGTTCTCCCGGGCGACCCTGCGACGCATCGCCGCCTTCGCCCGCCCGCACCGCCGGGGCCTCCTCTTCTTCCTGCTGCTCAGCGTGGTCGGCGCGCTGCTCGCGGTGGCCACCCCGGTGCTCGCCAGCCGGATCGTCGACACCATCGTGGACGGCCGGGAGAACGGCACGGTCACCCGGCTCGCCCTCCTCATCGCACTGATCGCGGTGGCCGAGGCGGGGCTGGGCCTGCTGACCCGAAGGCTCTCCGCCACCCTGGGCGAGAGCCTGATCCTGGACCTGCGGACCGCGGTCTTCGACCACGTGCAGCGGATGCCGGTCGCCTTCTTCACCCGGACCAGGACCGGCGCCCTGGTCAGCCGGCTCAACAACGACGTGATCGGCGCCCAGCGGGCGTTCAGCAACACCCTGTCGGGGGTGGTCGCGAACACGGTGACCCTGCTGCTGACGCTCGTCGTGATGCTGGGCATCTCGTGGCAGATCACCCTGCTGGCGCTGGTGCTGCTGCCGGTGTTCGTGCTGCCCGCCCGCCGGATGGGGGCGCGGATGGCCGCGATGCAGCGCGAGGCGTCGGCGCTGAACGCCGCGATGGGCACCCAGATGACCGAGCGGTTCTCCGCCCCCGGCGCGACGCTGGTGAAGCTGTTCGGACGGCCCGCCGACGAGTCCGCCGAGTTCGCGGCCCGGGCGCGGAGGGTCCGGGACATCGGCGTCCGTACGGCGATGGCCCAGTCGGTGTTCATCACGGCCCTGACCCTCGTGTCCGCCCTGGCCCTCGCGCTCGTCTACGGGCTGGGCGGGTACTACGCCCTGCGCGGGAGCCTGGACGCGGGCGCGGTCGTCGCCCTCGCCCTGCTCCTGACCCGGCTGTACGCCCCGCTGACCTCGCTGGCCGGGGCCCGCGTCGAGGTGATGAGCGCGATGGTGAGCTTCGAGCGGGTCTTCGAGATCCTCGACCTGAAGCCGCTGATCGACCAGAAGCCGGACGCCCGCCGGGTCCCGGAGGGTCCGGTGGCCGTCGAGTTCGACCGGGTCACCTTCGGCTACCCCGCCGCGGACAAGGTCTCCCTCGCCTCCCTGGAGGAGGTCGCCGCCCTCGACGCCCGCGGCGGCACCGAGGTGCTGCACGAGGTGTCCTTCCGCGCCGAGCCCGGGCAGATGATCGCCCTGGTCGGCTCGTCAGGCGCCGGCAAGTCGACCATCGCGCAGCTGCTGCCGCGACTCTACGACGCCGACGCGGGAGCGGTCCGCCTGGGCGGGGTCGACGTACGGGACCTGACGGCCGACTCCATCCGCGAGACGCTCGGCATGGTCACGCAGGACGGGCACCTCTTCCACGAGTCGGTACGGGCGAACCTGCTGCTGGCCCGGCCCGAGGCGACGGAGGCCGAGGTGTGGGAGGCCCTGCGCCGCTCCCGGCTGGACGGGCTGGTCGCCTCGCTGCCGGACGGGCTGGACACCGTCGTCGGGGAGCGCGGGTACCGGCTGTCCGGCGGGGAACGGCAGCGGCTGACCATCGCGCGGCTGCTGCTGGCCCGGCAGCGGGTGGTGATCCTCGACGAGGCCACGGCGCACCTGGACTCCACTTCGGAGGCGGCGGTGCAGGAGGCCCTCGGCGAGGCCCTGTCGGGGCGGACCGCGGTGGTGATCGCCCACCGGCTGTCGACCGTGCAGGCGGCGGACCTGATCCTGGTCGTCGAGGACGGCCGGATCGTGGAACGCGGGACGCACGGCGAGCTGCTGGCAGCGGGCGGCCGGTACGAGGAGCTGTACCGCACCCAGTTCGCGACGGCGCCCGCCGGTTCCGGCGGGGTGCCGGCGACTCCGGGAGCATGAGGCCCGCCGGGTGGCGGGCGGCGCCGATGCGGTGAACCGGCCGGTGTCCGCGTACCGTCGGCGTCATGCGCATTGTCATCGCAGGTGGACACGGACGGATCGCACTGAGGCTGGAGCGCCTCCTCGCCGCGCGCGGGGACGAGGTCGCGGGCATCATCCGGTCGGAGGAACAGGCGGACGACGTACGGGCGGCCGGCGCCGAACCGGTCGTACTGGACCTGGAGTCGGCCCCGGTCCGGTCGGTGGCGGCGGTCCTGCGGGGCGCCGACGCCGTGGTCTTCGCCGCGGGCGCCGGCCCGGGCAGCGGCCCCGCGCGCAAGGACACCGTGGACCGCGGCGCCGCGGTCCTCTTCGCGAACGCGGCCGAGCGGGCCGGCGTACGCCGCTACCTCACCGTCTCCGCCATGGGCGCGGACGTGGAGCACCGGGGCGACGAGGTCTTCGACGCCTACCTGCGGGCCAAGGGCGCGGCCGACGACGACCTGCGGTTCCGTTCCGGCCTCGACTGGACGATCCTGCGCCCCGGCGCCCTCACCGACGCGGCGGGAACCGGGCTGGTCCGCCTGGAGGCGAGCACCGGCCGCGGCGAGGTCCCGCGCGACGACGTGGCGGCGGTCCTCGTCGGCCTGATCGACACCCCGGCGACGGCGGGGCTGGTCCTGGAGCTGACCGGCGGCACGACGCCACTGCCGGCCGCGTTGAACGTGCTCGCGGGCCCCTCCCTGTAACCGCTGCCGGCCAACTGGGCGCGCACCGACGGATCGGACTCGCCGCGGGCGGCCCGCGGGGCCCGACGGGTGGCGAACCGGGCGCCGAACGGTCGGTGCGGAGGCCTGCCGGCATGGCGCAGATCATCGGCGAGCGGGTGACGGGGGGCAGGAGGCAGGGGCGAGCATGACGGCGGAATGAACTCCCGGCTGTCGACGAAGCCGGGCATCACGCTGTTCACGCGGATGCCGCGGGCCGCGTCCTGGTCGGCGTACAGCCTTACGCAGGATCGGGGCACACCAGGCGGCCGGGGCCGGCGGGCGACGCGTGCGACGTACCATCGGACCCATGGCCACGTACCACCCCGTCCGCGAACAGCTCCTCGTCGAGGACGTGCTCGCAGCCCTCGGCAACCCCGTACGGCTCGGCATCGTCCGCGAGCTCGCCTCCTCCCCCGACGGGCGGACCTGCGGCAGCCTCCCCCTGGAGGTCACCAAGGCCACGGCCACCCATCACTGGCGGGTCCTGCGCGAGTCCGGGGTCACCCAGGAGCACAAGGTCGGCCGCTACAAGGCGGTGTCGCTGCGCCGCGAGGACCTCCAGCGCCGGTTCCCGGGCCTGCTGGACGCCGTCCTCGCCGCCACCCCGCCGACCGCGGGCTGAAAGAGTCTCCGGGTCGGCCTTCGAGTTGACCTTCAAGTGGGATGAGGGCCGACGATCAGCGGCATGAACGACGCCTCACCCGAACTGATGAGCATCAGCGAGTTCGCCCGGCGGGTCGGACTCGCGCCGAGTGCCCTGCGCTTCTACGACGACTGCCGCGTGTTCCTCCCCGCCCACGTGGACGGCGCCACCGGCTACCGCTCCTACTCCCCCGCCCAGGAGGCCCCCGCCCGGATGCTGCGCGCGCTGCGCGACACCGGGCTGGCGCTGGCGGACGTGACCGCCGTACTGGACGGGCCCCCCGACCGGGCCCGGGAGGTGCTGGAACGGCACCGGGCGGTGGGCCGGGAGCGCGGGCGCGCCGCGGACGCGGCCATCGCGGCGGTGCTCGACGGCCTGCCCGGGGGCCCCCGGAGCACCGAGTTCACCCTGGGCGGGGCCGAGCTGGCCAGCGCGGCCCGGCAGGTCACTCCGGCGGCGGGGCGCGATCCCGCACATCCGGAACTGGGCTGCGTGCTGGTGGAGTTCGAGGAGGACGAGGTCCGCTTCGTGGCCACCGACCGGTACCGGCTCGCACTGCGCACCCTCCGGCCCGCCGCGCTGACCGGGCCGGCCGGCCGCGTGCTCGTGGACGCCGATGCCCTCCTCGGGCTGGGGGCGTGGGCCGCCCGGACGGCCGAGGTGACCCTGGCAGCCGGACCGGCCGGGGCCTCGCTGGCCGTGCGCCACCCGGGCGGTTCGCGCGAGGCGACGGGTACGGCCGGGGAGTACCCCGCCTACCGGGACATGCTCGCCGCGCTGCCCGCGCCCCGGCACCGCGTGATCGTGGACCGGGCCGCGCTCCTCGCCGCCCTGGAGGAGTGCGGCGACGCCCCCGCCGTCGCCCTCGAACTGGGCCGGGACCGGTTGCTGGTGGCGCGCCGCGCCCTGCCGGCCCTGCGCGCGGAGGCCGAACCCGTACGCCTCGGCTTCGACCCGGCGGTGCTCGCGCCCGTCCTGGAGGCGAGCGTCGGCCCGGACGTGCTGCTGGAGGTCTCGGGGCCGAGCCTGCCCGTCCTGGTGCGCTCCGCCGACCAGGGCAGTTTCACCGCGCTCGTGATGCCCGTCGCCGTACCCCGACCGCAGAGCCCGGAGGAGACCACCCCGTGAACACGGATCAGCAGACCGTCGCCCTGTGCGCCGAGGGCATGGCAGCCGAGGCCGAGGGGCGCGACGACGACGCCCGGGACCTCTTCCTGGCAGCCTGGGACCGCGCCCGCGACGACTACGAGGCCTGCGTCGCCGCGCACTACCTCGCACGGCACCAGCCGACGCCCGAAGCCGCGCTCCGGTGGAACCTGACCTGCCTGGAACGGGCCGACCGGGTGGGTGACGCGCGCGTCGCGGGCTTCTACCCCTCCCTGCACGGCACGATCGGCCGGTCCCTGCTCGACCTCGGCCGGCCGGCCGAGGCCCAGGGGCACTTCGAGGCGGCCGCCGACGCGCTGGGCACCCTGCCGGCCGGGCCGTACGCCGACTGGCTGCGGCTGTGCGTGGCCCGCGGCCTGCGCGCCACCGCCGCCGCGGAGGCGCCCGGGTACGGGGCCGGGCCGCTGACCTCGCTGCTGGCCCTGCTGTGCGAGCGGGCCGACCTGGAGGCCCTGAGCCTGCTCCTGCCCCCGTACACGGGAAACCTCCACCGCCCGGAGGACGAGGAGCGGCTCACCGCCGCGTTGCGCATGCTGCACGCCGAGCGGCGTCTCCCGGACGCCGAACAGACGCTGCTCGGCGCGTCGATCGGGCTCCGGGCGGGCGCCGGCGCCGCGTAGGCGTCAACCCTGCGCGGCAGCGGGGACGGTGGCGGGGGCCGCGTCGAGCTCCCAGGCGTGGCGCTTGAACTCCCGCCGGAAGTCGGCGTGGTCCTCCCACTGACGGGCGATCCCGCGCAGGACGTCCCAGTGCAGCTCCACGGTCTGGTCGATGACGCGGCGCACAGCCGGCTCGGCCGTCGCGCGCGTCCCGATGAGGCCCTTCGTCACCGAGGCCTCCAGTACGGCGTTGCGCAGGGCGCGCAGCGCGCGGGAGGTGTCGTCCATGCCGAAGCCGTTCTCGCTGCCCGTCTCCGCCGCGAACAGCGGGGTCAGCCGCGCCTCGATGAACGCGGTGATCCGCTCGAAGTGCTGCACGTCCATCAGGGGGCTCCGCTCCTGCCGGTCCGCCACGGGCCCCGGCATCTTGATCGTCAGCTGTACGGCGCCATTATCCGGCAGTGGGGCACCGCTCCCGTCCCGGGGCGGTGGCTCACCGGATGCCGACTCGCTCGCCGAGGCCGAGGACGCCGTACAGGAGACGTGGCCCTCAGGGGGGCGTGACCTGATGACCGAAAGTCCGTGCACGACCTCACGGTGACGTGGGAGGCATGCGCACGGCCCGGGGCCGCACAGGGGTCGCCCGGTAGCGGTCGGCCGCGCGGAGGAAGGCGTCGTTCTCCTCCGGCAGCCCGACGGTGACGCGGACCCCGTCGCCGGGGAAGGCCCGGACGAGCACGCCGTGGCGGGCGCAGGAGTCGGCGAAGCCGGCGGCCTCCTCCCCCAGGGGCAGCCACACGAAGTTGGCCTGGGAGGGGGTCACTTCATGGCCGTCCCGGCTTAACAGCGACTCCAGGCGCCGCCGTTCGCGCACGATCGCCGCGGAGCGCGCGCGCACCTCCTCGGGGCGGTCGAGGGCGGCGAGGGCGGCCGCCTGGGCCAGCCTGCTGACCGCGAAGGGGACGGCCACCTTGTGGACGGCCGACACCACGGCCGGCGCGGCCACGCAGTACCCGATGCGCACGCCGGCGAGCCCGTACGCCTTCGAGAAGGTGCGCAGCACCGCCACGTTCGGGCGGTGGCGGGCCAGCGCGATCCCGTCCGGCACGTCGGGATCGTCGACGAACTCCCGGTACGCCTCGTCCAGTACGACCAGGACGCGGGCGGGGAGGCGGTCGAGGAACGCGTGCAGTTCGCGGCCCCGGACCGCCGTCCCGGTGGGGTTGTTGGGGTTGCAGACGAACACGACGCGGGTGGCGGGGGTGACTGCGGCGAGCATCGCCTCCAGGTCGTGCCGGTGCCCGGCGTCCAGGGGGACGGTGCGGGCGCGCACTCCGGCGACCCTGGCGAAGACCGGATAGGCGTCGAAGGACCGCCAGGCGAACAGGACTTCGTCCCCCGGGCCGCAGAACGCCTGGATGAGATCGCGGCAGAGGCCCACCGACCCGCAGCCGACGGCGATCCTCTCCGCGGGGACGGCCAGGTCGTCGGCCAGTCGGCCGACGAGGGTGTCGGAGAACCACTGCGGGTAGCGGTGGCCTTCGAAGGCGGCCCGGGTGATGGCCTCGACCACGGCGGGCGGGGGCGGCAGCGGCCCCTCGTTGGAGTTGAGCAGGATGGCGCCGGGCGCCATGCCGGGAATGTTGTAGTCGGGGACGGAGGCCAGGTCGGCTCGGATGGCAACACCCATGGGAATCCTCGGGAGTGGGACGGCGCACGCCGGCATGCGCGTGCGGGCGCGGGCGCGGTCAGTGCGGGGCGAGGTGGAACACGTCGTCGGCCAGCAGCCGGATGCGCCGCTGGTCGGCGAGGAGCTCCTCCGGGCTGTCGCCGGTCAGGAAGACGCGCAGCGGGCTGGACAGCAGGTCGGTGGTGGGCCGCATCCGGTCGCCCGGGGCCAGCCGGGGCACCGCCAGGTGCACCGTTTCCAGCGCCCGGATGCGTGCCAGGGCGTTCTCGTCAACGGCCTCGACGAGGCCGCCGCGGCTGGTCCGCACGTGGACGACCATGCCCTCTCGGTGCTTGCGGTACAGGGTGTCGCCGGGGTGCGCGCGCCGGTACTCCTCCGGGCGCACGCAGGCGAGTGCGAGGAGGTCGGCCTGGTTCCCGTCGAGGCAGGAGTCGTGGTGGCCCGGGTCCATGATGCCGTCGAGCCTCGCGCCCACCTCGACGAGCACGGGCCCGGCGGCGGTCATCATGATCTCCGCGTGGGCGGCGCCGAACCGGATGTCCAGGGCGTCGAGGACGGTGTCCAGATAGGCGACGAGGGGTTCGACCTGCGGCGCGCCGGGGTCGATCAGGACGTCCCGGTCGTAGACCGGCCGGGTTCCGACGAGGGTCTTGTCGTAGCGCCAGACGCCGCACACGTGCCGTGCGCCGCCGAGACCCCTGACGATGTCCACGATGTACTCGGTGCCGTCCAGGAAGGACTGCGCGAGCACCTCGTCGTTGTGCCGGCCGAAGATGTCCCGGCTGCCGAGGATCTCGGCGGCCGCGGCGCGGACGTCGTCCGGGCCGCGGCAGACGGAGACCTTGTCCGTGGAGGCCGAGCTGAGCGGTTTGACGACGACCGGGTATCCGGTGGTCCGCGCCCAGGCGAGCACCGCTTCCACGTCGTCGGACTTCAGCTGGTCGGCGCAGCGGATGCCGGCGGCGCGCAGCGCCTCGATCATGCGGTACTTGTCGCGGCGCAGCGCGGAGGTGGCCGACGGGTTGCCGGGCAGGCCCAGCAGTTCCGCCGTCCGGTCGGCCGGCGGGACACCGGTCTCCTGGCCGGGCAGGACCCCGCAGGGGTGGTGGGAGGCCAGCTCCTTCGCCGTGCGGGCGGGGTCGGCCGCGTCCTGGACCACGTTGGTTAGGTACGGGCGCAGGTCCGGCGGGGGTACGCAGTCCAGGAACTCGGGGGTGCTCTGCAGGTGGACGACGTCCGCGCCGAGCTTGCGGAAGGATGCGGGCAGGTAAGCGCCGACCGAGTAGCCGTCGACGATCACGCCGACGGGCGCGGCGGGGTGCCGGGGCCCGCTCATGCGGCGGCGACGCTGACGCGGTGGACGGTCCGCGAGACGCCGGGCGGCAGGTCGGTGGCGACGTGGTAGGTGGTGGCGGTCTTCCACAGCAGCAGGTCGTGCGGCGTCCAGCGGTGGGTGTAGGTGCGGTCGGGGTCGGCCAGGAGGGTGTCGACGAGGTCGAAGAACGCCTCGTTCTCGTTGGCGTCGAGGCCGACGACCCGGTCCATGTAGGCGCGGGCGGCGTACAGGAAGCGGCGGCCGGTGTGCGGGTCGCGGCGGACGACGGAGTGTTCGACGGCCGGGTACTGGCGGGCGATGAGGGCCTGCGCCTCGGCGATGGACAGGCCCACGTGCTCGGGGGCGATGCGCTGCTGCTTGGTGAGGGTGTGCAGCCCGACGCGGTCCTCCAGGAGGGCGCGCCAGTCCTCGGGCAGCCGGTCGTAGACGTCGGCGGCGCTGGCGAAGACGGTGTGGCCGTGGTCCTCGGGCACGTGGACGCCGTGCAGGACGGTGTAGGCGGAGGGGTCGGCGTCGAAGGAGGAGTCCTGGTGCCAGAAGTGGCCGACCCGCTCGATCCCGACGGGCAGGCCGTCCTTGCGCTCGTTGGAGGAGACGAGGATCTCGGCGAACTCGGGGTGGCGCCAGTCGGCGAGGAGGAAGGGGACGGGGCGGCCGATGCGGGCGGCGAGGCCGATCTGCTGCCGGGGAGTGAGGTCGAGGCCGCGGACGACGACGAGGTCGCGCCGGTTCAGGGAGTCGACGATGTCGGCGAACACCTCCGGGCGGGTGAGCTCGGCGTGGGTGAGTCCGCTGTACTCGACGCCGATGAAGGGGGTCAGGTCACGCTTGAGCACGGTTCCTCCTTGTGCCAGGTGTACGGGTTGGTGCGGGCCGCGAGCAGCAGCAGGCAGGCGGCGCAGACCGCCGCGCCCGTGGCCGCCCACGGGGCGCCCGGGTGGCCGGGGGCCGAAAGGTGCAGGGCGAGTTGCGGGGCCGCGATGAAGGCCAGGTTGACGCCGCCGGAGAACAGGCCCATGGTGCGGTCGGCGGCCGGGCCGGAGAGCCAGCTGACGTAGTCGAGCAGTCCGGGGAAGACGACGATCTCCCCGGCCGTCCACACGAGGGTGGCGAGCACCAGTTCCGGCCCGGTGTCGGCCGAGGCCATGAGCAGGAACCCGGTGCCCGCGAGCGCGTAGCCGCTCAGCAGGGTCGCCAGGTGTCCGACGCGAGCCATGCGGAGGGTGAGCGGGACCTCGAACAGGACGATCCCGACGGCGTTGACGGTGAAGACGACGCCGGCCCAGTAGCCGGGCAGGCCGAGGCCGACGATGACGTAGGCGCCGACGAAGACCGACGGCAGCGCGTAGGCCAGCTGGATGGGCAGGGAGAGGCCGAAAACGCACCAGAAACGGATGCGTTCGGCGCTCGTCTGCCGGACCGTGCCCCGCGGCAGAGTCTCGCGGCCCGGCCCGCCGGCGGCGTCGGCGGTGGGCCGGCGTGCGCCTCGGCGGTGCAGGAACGCCGCGGCCGCCAGGACGCACAGGGCGTTGGCCCAGAACACGGCGTACGGGTCGAGGGCGTAGAGCAGGGCCCCGAGGAGCGGGCCGGCCGACAGCCCGAGGTTGATGGCGAGCCGGTGGCACGAGAAGGCGACCTTGCGCTGCTCGGGCGGTGCCCCGGCGATCGTGGCCGCGTAGGCCGCCGGGGTGACGATCTCGTAGGCGAACCCCCAGACCAGCACCACCGTGATGAGCGCGGGCAGGCCGTGCAGCAGCGGCACCACCGCGACCGCGGCGGCGCCCAGCAGGAAACCGCCCCGCATCAGGGCGTACGGGTGCAGCCCCGCGAGGAGCCGTCCTGCGGCCAGGTCCGCGGCGAGGGCGCCCACCCCGAAGGTGGTGACGGCCAGGCCCGCCTCGGCCGCGTCCAGACCTCCGCGGCCCAGCAGGTACGGGGTGAGGAAGGGGTAGGCCATGGTGCCGGTGCGGAAGAGCAGGGTCGTGAGGAACAGGGTCCGCAGGGGCCGGGCGAGCCCGGCCAGCGTCCGCAGGGTCTCAACCGGCACGGCGGGTCCCGGCCGACCGCCGGGTGATCACGGCGCCGGGGTTGAACAGGCCCGTCGGGTCGAGGGCGTCCTTGAGGTCGCGGTGCACGCGCAGGGCGACCGGGCCCAGTTCGCGCTCCAGCCAGTCCTGCTTGAGCTTGCCGACTCCGTGCTCGCCGGTGATCGTGCCGCCGAGGGACAGGGCGAGGGCCAGGATCGCGTCGAACGCCGTCTGGGCGCGGGCGTACTGCCCGGCGTCGTCGCCGTCGTAGAGGACCGTGGGGTGCATGTTGCCGTCGCCCGCGTGGCCGACGACCGCGACGGTCAGCCCCGCGTCGGCGCCGATCCGCGTACAGCCCTCGATCAGATCGGCGATGCGGGTGCGGGGCACGGCCACGTCCTCCGTCATGCAGGCGCCCCGGGCTTCGAGGGCGGCGAGGCTCACCCGGCGGGCGCGCAGCAGGAGGGCGCCCTCCGCCGCGTCCTGCGTGGCGTGCGTGTACACCGCGCCGGCTTGCCGGAACACGCGCTCCATCTGGTCGAGTTCGGCTTCGCGGGTGCCCTCCGGCGCGTCGGACTGGCACAGCAGCAGGGCTTGGTCGCCTTCGCCGGCGAGTTCGGTGCCGAGGTAGGCGGAGGAGGCCCGCAGGGAGGTCGCGTCCATGATCTCCATGAGGGAGGGCACGAGGCCGGCCCGGACGATCCGGTTGACGCTGGCTCCCGCCCGGGCCACCGAGTCGAAGGCCGCGATGACGGTGCCGGGCGCGGAGGGCAGCGGGCGCAGGGAGAGGGTGGCCCGCGTGATGATCCCGAGGGTGCCCTCGCTGCCGACGAGGAGGCGGGTGAGGTCGTAGCCCGCGACGCCCTTGACGGTGCGGCGGCCGGTGCGCAGGAGGGAGCCGTCGGCGAGGACCGCGTCCAGGCCGAGGACGTAGTCGCCGGTGACCCCGTACTTGCCGCAGCACAGGCCGCCCGCGTTCGTGGCCAGGTTCCCGCCGAGGGTGCACGTGTCGAGGCTGGAGGGGTCGGGCGGGTAGTACAGGCCGTGGGCGGCGGCGGCCGTCTTCAGGTCCTGGTTGACCACGCCGGGTTCCACGACGGCGATCCGGTTGTCCGGGTCGAGTTCCAGAATCCGGTTCATCCGGGTGGTGACCAGGACGACGCAGCCGTCGACGGCGTTGGCGGCGCCGGTCAGGCCCGTTCCGGCGCCCCTGGGGACGATCGGGACGCCGGCCGCCGCACAGGCCCGCACGCAGGCCCGTACCTGCTCGGCCGAGGTGGGCAGGGCCACCGCGAGCGGGCGGCCGTGCGGGGCGAGCGGCATCATGTCGTGGGCGTATCCGGCGGTGGCGTCCGGGTCGGTGACAAGGGCGCCCCCGCCGTCGAGGGCGGCGCGCAGGGCGGCCGGCAGGGCGGCGCTCATGCCGGCCGCCCGTCGGCCCCGGTGATGAGGATCGCCCGGGCGGGGCACAGGTCGGCGGCCTCGTGGACGGCGGCGGCGAGGTGCTCGGCCGGTTCCGGGTCCAGCAGCAGGACGATGCCGTCGGTCTCGTCCTGGTCGAAGACCGTGGCGGCGGACAGGACGCAGTGGCCGGCGCCGACACAGCGCTCGGGATCGAGGGTGACCTTCACGGGGTCGGCTCCTTCGGGTGCGGGGGACGGGCGGCGGGCGGCAGCGGGATCACCAGGTCACGGGAAGGGCGTGCACCCCGTACACGGCCATGTCGGACTTGAAGCGGATCTCCTCGACGGGCACGGCCGTGCGCAGCGTCGGGATCCGGCGGGCCACGGCGGCGTAGACCTCCTGGAGCTCCACCCGGGCCAGCGACTGGCCCATGCACTGGTGGGGCCCGTAGCCGAAGGCGAGGTGGCCGTGCGCGCGGGAGGCGGGGTCGAACTCCTCGGCGGCGGGGAAGCGTTCGGGGTCCCGGTTGGCGACGTTGATGGCGGCGACGACGCCCTCCCCGGCCCGGACGAGGCGGTCGCCGACCTCGACGTCCTCGACGGCGATCCGGCGGATGCCGCGCTGGACCACGGTGAGGTGGCGCAGCATCTCCTCGACGGTGTCGGAGAGCAGCTCGGGGTCTTCGTCCGTGCCGAGGGCGGCGAAGTGACCGGGGTGGCGCAGCAGCGTCAGTATCCCGAGGGAGATCATGTTGGCGGTGGTGTCGTGGCCGGCGGTGAGCAGCAGGAGGGCCATCGCGGCGAGTTGGGACCGCGTCATGGTCCCGTCGGGCAGGTGCCGGGCCGCCATGCGGCCGATGAAGCCGTCCTGCGGCTCGAGTTCGGCGGCGGCGACGAGCTGCTCCAGGTAGTCCTGGAGGGCCTGCCGGGCGGCGGCGGCGCTCTCGGTGGTGCCGTCGACGACGTTCATGGTGTGGGTCAGGCCGCGGAACAGCTCGCGGTCCTCGAAGGGCACTCCGAGGAACTCGCAGATGACGGTGAGGGCGACGGGCAGGGCCAGGTCGGCCACGAGGTCGGCCCCGGCGCCGCTGAGCATGCGGTCCAGGCAGCCGTCGACGACGGCGCGCACGGCGGGCCGCCACCGCTCGGCCCGCTTCACCGTGAACTCGCCGAGCACCAGGCGCCGTACGGCGTCGTGCCGCGGGTTGTCCATGACGAGCAGGGTCGGTTCGACGGCGGTCTCGGCAAGGGCGACGGCGCTGGACAGCGGGTAGCCGCGGCGGCTCTTGTCCGCGCTGAACCGGGGGTCGGACAGTACGGCGCGGGCGTCGTCGAAGCCGGTGAACAGCCAGGGGCGGACTCCGTTCCACAGCGTCACGCGGGGCACGGTGCCCGCGTCGCGGATGGCGGTGGCCTCCCGGGGCGGGGCGAACGGGCACTGGCGGTCCATGGGGTAGTGCGGGTCGGAAACCGGGTCGGTCGTCGGGGTGGCCGTCGCATGGGCCACCGGGTCCGTCGTCGGGTCAGTCATCGCGGGTGCTCCGGTCGAGTTTCTGCCACCAGCGGCCGACGAGGGCGTCGTCCAGGGCGGGCGGGGTGATGCCGTGGGCCCGCAGGGCGGCGAGGGTGGCGTCGTTGCGGTGGTCGGGGAGGCCGGCGTCCGGGTGGTCGCACAGCTCCCGGAAGTACTCGCGGTAGGCCAGGGCGGGCAGCGCGGTGCCGCGGGCCTCCGCGTCGGTCAGCCGGGCGAGCCAGACCTCCAGCGGGACCGCGGAGGTGGTGCGGCCCGTGCGGCGGTCGTGTACCGCGAGCAGCTCGGCCACCTGGGTCCGCCGGGGATGGTGCAGGTGGTGGACGGTGCCCGGGGCGGCGTCGGCGAGGGTCAGGGCGACCAGGGCCCGGGCCATGGTGTCCACGGGCAGGGCGTCGGTGGCGAGTCGCGGGTCGTCGGGGTGGCAGCCGAGGGCGGCGGACGTGACGAGGAGCCGGCTGAGGAAGTCGTCCTCGCTGACGGCGCCCGTCGTGCTGCCGCCGGCCCGGCCGAGGCGGTAGATCCGGGCGTCGGCCCCGCGTTCGAGGGCCTGGCCGACGAGGTGCTCCGCGGCCCACTTGGCGGCGGCGTAGCCGCGACCGCGCGGGTGCCGTTCGCCGGTGGCCGGGGTGGCCTCGGTGATGGTGCGCGGGCGGGTGCCGCCGGGTCCGTCCCGGAACACGCCCAGGGTGGAGACGTGGTGCAGGCGGGCCGGGCGGCCCTGCGCGCAGATCCGCAGGAGTTCGGCGGTACCGCCGACGTTGGCGGCCGCCAGGTGGTGGAAGCCGGACACGTGGTGGACCTCGGCGCCCAGGTGGAGGACGGTCGTCGCCCGCAGGACGCGTTCCCGGTGCGTTCCGTCGAGGCCCAGGCCGGGCCGGGACAGGTCCCCGGGGACGGGCACGATCCGCGGGTCCGATGCGTCGCGGCGCAGACCCTGGCGGCGCAGGGCCGCGGCCAGGCGGCGACGGGCGGCGTCCGGGTCCGCGGCCCGGACCAGGCACAGGACCGGGCCCGTCGTGCGGTCCAGCAGTTCGGCCAGGACGTGGGAGCCCACGTATCCGGTGGCCCCGGTGAGCAGCACGGCGCCGTTCGGGTCGAAGGGGCCCGGGCGGCCGGGGAAGACGATGCCGGGGTCGAGCCGCGCGTCGTCCGGCCCCACCGGCAGAGTCGCCGGATCGGGCCCCCGCAACAGGCGGGCCACCGCGCGTACGGTCGGTTCGGCGAGGAAGTCGGCGACGGCGATCCGGACCCCGAACTCCCGCTCGATGCGGCCCAGGAGCCGGATGACCCGCAGGGAGTGGCCTCCGTGTGCGAAGAAGTCCTCGTCCGGGGAGCCCGCCGGCCCGCCCAGCACGTCCTCCCAGAGGGCGAGCAGCCGCCGCTCGGGCCCGCTCGCGGGGCCGTCCGCGGAGCCGCCCGCCGGGCTGTCGGCGGGGAGCCGCCGCTGCCGGAGGCCGGCGAGCCTGGCGGCGAGCGCCGACCGGTCGGCCTTGCCGTGGCCGCCGGTCGGGATGGCGGGGACGGGTACGGCCAGGCGGGGCACCATGTGGCCCGGGAGCAGCCGGGTCAGGTGGGCGCGGGCGTCCTGCGGCGCGGCGGTGCCGACGTAGCCGACGGCCAGTTCGGCGTCGGTGCCGGTGCCGAGGAGGACGGCGACGGCCTCCCGGACACCGGAGTGCTCCGCGAGCGCGGCCTCGATCTCGCCGAGCTCGATGCGGAAGCCGCGCAGCTTGATCTGGTGGTCGAGCCGGCCGAGGTGGTCGACGGCTCCGTCGGGCAGCCGGCGCACGCGGTCCCCGGTGCGGTAGCAGCGTCCGGCGCCGGCGAGCGCGGGATGGGTGGTGAACAGCTCGGCCGTGCGCTCGGGGTCGCCCAGGTAGCCGTCGCCGAGTCCGGCGCCGGAGAGCCACAGTTCGCCCGGCACCCCGGTGGCCGCGAGCCGTCCGTGGCGGTCCACGACGTGGGCCGCGGTGCCGGGCAGGGCGGTGCCCACGGGCACGCGGGCGCGGTCGTCCGCGGGGCCTGCCCGGTGGGTGGTCGCCAGGATCGCCGCCTCGGTCGGGCCGTAGCCGTTGACGACGACCCGGTCCCGGGCGAAGTGGCGCGTGTCGTGGACGTCCGCGGGCTCACCGGCGACGAGCAGCACGCGCACGTCGCCCAGGTCGGGACGGTCCAGGGCGCGCAGCAACGAGGGTACGGTCACCATCACGGTGACCCCGGCGGTGCGCAGGGTGCGGGTGAGGGCCGGGCCGTCGGAGCGGGTGGCGTCGTCCGCGTACACCAGGGTGGCGCCGGAGACGAGCGGCATGAACTGCTCGAAGGCGGCCACGTCGAAGCCGGGCGAGGTCAGTTGGAGCCAGACGTCGTCCGCGGTGAACGGGTGCCGGTCCAGGCAGGCGAGGAGCGTGTTGGCGACCGCGCGGTGGGAGACGGCGACGCCGCGGGGGCGCCCGGTGCTGCCGGAGGTGTAGATGACGTACGCCGGGGCGGCGGGATCGCCGGGGCCCGCGGGCGCGGTCTCCTCGCCGGGGGCGGCGAGGGCCTCGATGTCGAGGACGGGCGGGCCGGAGGCCTCCGTACCGGGGCCGAGCAGCGTGTCGGCGGTGTCCTTGGCACAGACCAGCGCGGCGGCGTCGGCGTCGGCGATGCAGTGGCGCAGCCGCCGCGTTGGGTAGGCCGGGTCGAGGGGCACGTACGCGGCCCCGGCCTTGAGCACGCCGAGGAGGGTCGCGACGAGGAGCGGGGAGCGCTCCAGGCACACGGCGACCCGGTCGCCGGGCCGGATCCCGCGGGTGGCGAGGCGGGCGGCCACGGTGTCGGCGAGCCGGTCGAGTTCGGCGTAGGTGAGGCTGGTGCCGTCGCCGGTCACGGCGGTCTTGTGCGGGCGGGCCGCGACCTGTCGGGCGACGAGGGCGGGCAGGGTGGTGTCCGGCGCCCGTGGACCCGGCTCCGGGGCGCGGCTCAGCCGTTCGTACTCCCCCGGTTCGTACAGGGTGACGTCGCGCAGCGGCGGGTCGCCGTCCGCGAGGCGGTCGAGCACGGCGGCCAGTTGGCCCGCCAGCCGCTGTGCGGTGGCCCGCTCGTAGAGGTCGGTGCTGAACTCGACCTCGACGTCGAGGCCGTCGCCCTCCTCCTGGAAGGTGAAGGCCAGCTCGAAGGGTGCGGTGGCACGGCCGCCGGCGTCCCAGGGCTCGGTCCGCGCGCCGGACAGCTCGAGCGGACGCGGCCTGCGTTGACGGTGGTTGACGACGGCCTGGAAGGGGACGGCCGCCCGTGCGGTGGTGGACGGCGCGAGTTCCCGGCCCACGGCCTGGAAGGGGACGTCCTGGTGGTGCAGGGCCTCGGTGCAGGCGGTGCGGACGCGGGCGAGCAGCGCCCCGGCGGTGGTGTCCGCGTTCGCCTCGACGCGGACGGGCAGCAGGTTGACGAAGCAGCCGACGAGGTCCTGTGTTCCGGCCCGGTCCCGGCCCGCGGCGAGGGCGCCCAGGGTGAGGGTGTCGCGTTCGGTGTGCGCGGACAGGACCGTGTACACGCCGGCCAGGCAGAACATGTACGGGCTGACGCCGTGCCGGCGGGCGGCCTCGGCGTGGCGCGCGTGCTGCGCGGAGCCGATCCGCAGCCGCACCCGGTCGCCGGATCCGCTGAGCACCGCGGGTCGGGGGCGGTCGGTGACCAGGTCGAGCGTGGCGGCGCCCCCGTCGAGGGCGCCCTGCCAGAACCGGGTCGCGGCGGTGAGACGTTCGGGGCGGGGCACGTGGGCGGCGCGCAGGTGCTCGGGGTAGGCCGGGCTCAGGGGCGGCAGTTCAGCGGCCGGGTCCGCGTACAGGGCCGACAGCTCGGTGGTGAAGAGGTCCAGGGACCAGTCGTCGGCGATGGCGTGGTGGACGGCGAAGTGGATCAGGGCCCGCCCCTCGTCGAGGGTGAGCACGAGGGTGCGCAGCAGCCGGGTGCCGTCGGCGTCCGGGCCGGCAGCGCGGTGCTCGGCGGCCAGGGCGCGGGCCAGGGCCCGGCGTTCCCCGGCCGGAACGCCGGAGAGGTCGACGTGGCGCAGCGCGGCGCCCGGGTCGGCGCTCAGGCTCTGCCACCAGCCGTCGGCGTCGCGCCGGACGACGGTCCGCAGGGCGGCCTGGCGCCGGCCCAGCAGGTTCAGGGCGTTCCGCAGCCGGTCCTGGTCGAGCGGGCCGTCGACGGCGTAACCGCGTGCGATGACGTACCGGTCGGAGCTCGCGGTGGCCTCCTGTTCGAACCAGATCCCCTCCTGGGCGGGCGACAGCGGCAGTCTGCCGGGGTCGGCTCCGGGGTCTGTCCCGGCGTCGGCCGCGGGGTCTGCCCCGGCGGTGGAGCCGTGCTCCGGTGATACCCCCGCGGTGGCGGCCACGCGGGCCGCCAGGGCCCGGACCGTCGGGGAGCTGAACAGGTCGGCGATCGTCAGGGCCGCGCCCTGGTCGCGTTCCAGGCGGGCCAGGATCGCCATCGCGGACAAGGAGTCCCCGCCGGCGGCGAAGAAGTCGGTGTCCGGGCCGACGGAGCGGCCGAGCACCGCTTTCCAGTGCGCGGAAACGGCGCGCAGGGCCACGGCCTCCGTACCACCCGCCGGAGCGCCGTCGGCCGGGCCGGGAGCCGCCCCGGCCGCACGGTCGGCGAGGGAGGCGAGGGACGCGAGGCGGCGGCGGTCGGTCTTTCCGTTGGCGGTGGTCGGCAGCGACGCCAGCACGGTGACGGCGGCCGGGACCGCCGGTTCGGGCAGGATCCGGGCGGCGTGGGCGCCGAGGGCGGCCTGGGCGTCGGGCCGGGCGTCGGCGTCCGCGTCGCCACCCGGTGCCAGCACCACGTACGCGGCCAGCCGTCGCGCGTCCGGGGCGCCGTACGGGACCACGACCGCCTCCCGGACCGCCGGGTAGGTCAGCAGCGCCCGTTCCGCCTCGGCCGGTTCGACGCGGTGGCCCCGGATCTTGACCTGGTCGTCGAAGCGCCCCAGGAAGGCCAGTTCGCCGCCGGGGAGCCGGCGGACCCGGTCGCCCGTCAGGTAGGCGGTGCGGTCGGGCCGGCCGGGCTCGGGGACGAACCGCTCGGCGGTCTGCTCCGGCCTGCCGCGGTAGCCGCGGGCGACGCCCGGGCCGCCGATGCAGAGCTCGCCGTCCTCGCCCGGCGCGGCGAGGGTGCGGTCGGGGCGCAGGACGTGGGCGGTGGCCCCGGCGAAGGGGCGGCCTATCGGGACGTCCCGCCAGGCGATGTCCCAGTCGTCCGGGGTGTCGAAGATCTGCCAGCAGGCGTAGACCGTGGTCTCTGTGGGCCCGTAGCCGTTGACGATCCGGCAGCCGGGCAGCTCGCGCAGCGCGGTCCGCACCGCCTCCGCGTCGGCCCGGTCACCGCCCGAGACGCACAGCCGCAGGCCGCGCAGGTCCGCGGTGATGTGCTCCATCGCCAGCCGGAACAGCGGGGCGGCGAGCCGCAGGACGGTCACCCCGTGGCGGGCGCACTCCCGGCCGATGTCGTGGACGCCGGGCCGGTCGGACCGCGGCAGCACGAGTCGGGCGCCGTTGAGCAGGGCGCCCCAGATCTCGAAGACGGAGGGGTCCACGTGGAGCGGGGCGAGCTGGAGGACGGCGTCGTCGGCGGTCAGTCCGGCTTCGGGGGCGTGTGCCAGGGCGAGGACGGAGCGGTGCGCGACCTGGACTCCCTTGGGGGCGCCGGTGCTGCCGGAGGTGTGGATGACGTAGGCCGGAGAGTCAGGTCCCGGCAACCGGCCCTCGCCCTCGCCTTCGCCTTCGCCTTGGCCTTGGCCTTGGCCCGCAGCGGCCTCCGGGACGGCGTGCGGGGCGTCGCCGCCCGGCTCCGGTGCGTCCTCGTCGACGGCGAGGACCGTCACTGCGGCGGGCAGGAGGGCACGCAGCCGCGGAACGTCCCGCCCGGCGGCGAAGACGGTGCGCAGACGGTTGTCGAGGACGAGCGAGCGGATCCGGTCGTCCGGGGCGTCGGGGTCCAGCGGAAGGTAGGCGCCCCCGGCCAGAACCGTCCCCAGCAGGGCCGCGATGGTGCCGGGCGAGCGATGGGCGCAGATCCCGACGGGCTCGCCGGGAGCGGTGCGGCCTTCGAGACGGCCCGCGGCGGCCGCGGATCTGGCGGCGAGTTCCGCGTAGCCGATCCGGAGGTGTCCGCGGACGAGCGCGGTGCGGTGGGGGTGGGCGCGGGCCACGGCGGTGAAGGCGGCGCCGAGGGTGGTTGCGGTGGTGTTCACGGGGCGGCGGTCACCTCCTGCGGGTCGCGTTCGAGCGCCTCGACGACGCTGGCGGTGTCGAAGAGGTCGAGGTAGCGGGTGATGAGTCCGTCGCGGACGGTGAAGACGTTCATCCACGGGGCCTCGTAGCGTGCGCCGTTGGCCAGGACCTGGGTGCGGCTCACGCCCAGCACCACGACCCGGTCTCCGGCGTCGAGGTAGTCGTAGGCGTCGCACTCCTGGACCCGGATGAGCTCGCGGACGACGGCGAAGAACGCGCGGAACCCCTCGACGCCGCGGTAGACGCCCGCCCACGGCAGCGAGGCGGGTCCGTGGTAGACCCATTCGAAGTCGGGGGCGAGCAGCGGCTCGATGTCGGCAAGGCGGCCCTCGTCGAACAACCGGAAGAAGGTGCGGATCACTTCGACGTTCTCTGTGCTCATACGGTGCTCCTCGAGTTCGCGGGGGTACGGGACGGGCGCCGCTCCGGCCGCCGGGACAGGCTCCGGGACAGGCGCTGGCCCAGCCGGAACAGGGCGGCGTGGGCGAGGAGCCGGGCCGGGCCGGTGCGGGAGAGCCGGCGGGCGCCGTGCATGACCTGGGAGATCTCCCGCTCGGTGGCGGTCAGGGGCAGCAGGAACACGTCGTAGACGACGAAGGCGCGGGCCCGGTTGATCCACCAGAGGATGAGGGCGTACGTCATCCATTCGCCCCCGGGGTCGACGAGGCGGCCGAGCACTCCGGGTACGCGTGGTTCGAACCGGCCGAGCATGCCTTCGGCGAAGCGGCGGCCGATCACTCCGCGCGGCACTTCGTCCATGGCGGCGAGTCCGGCGCGCACGAGGTCCGACAGGGCCCCGGCGCGTTCGGGCACGCCGAGGGCGTCGACCTGGCGGATGGACTGGAGGGCGAAGTGGGCGCCCAGTCCGTGGGCGTGGTGGGTGCGCAGTTCCTCGACCAGCTGCGGGTTGGCCCGGCGCGCGGCGTCGTGGACCTCCTCCGAGACGAGGGCGGCGCCGGTGGGGAAGCACCCGTGGCTCAGTGCCTTGGACAGGCTCATGAGGTCGATGTCGGGGAGCCGGCCGTGGTGGGCGAAGCGGGTGCCGCAGCGGTAGTAGGACGTCAGGACCTCGTCGACGCCGACGAGGTAGCCGTGCTCGGTCCGGCCCTCGGTGACGGCGTCGAGGAGGGGGCCGGGGATCGGGGCGTAGGCGTCGGAACTGCCGTGGACCAGTTCGATCCAGACGAGCCCGATGTCGCCCTCGGCCGCCTCCTTGCGGAATTCCTCGACGGCGTGCGGAGTGAAGGGGTCGATGTAGCGGATGTCGTCGTAGAGGGGTCCGAAGGGAGCGCGGGTGCGGTCGGCGGCGGTGGCGAGCAGGGAGACGAGGGTCTTGCCGCCGTAGTTGTGCTTGAAGACGACGATGCGCCGCTGCCGGGGGCGGGCGAGGCGGGCCAGGGTGATGGCGCTCTCCACCGCGGACGCGCCGCTGACGGCGGGGAAGGCGTGGGGCAGACCGGTTTCGCGAGCCAGGACCCCTTCGAGCTCGCGGACGTGGTCCCGGGCCGGGTCGTGGCCCCGGACGACGTCGGTCAGCGCGTCGGCGGGATTGTGGCCGGCCACGCCGAGCCCGGCTCCGCAGAGCCCGTCGACCAGGTCCAGTTCGCGGCCGGAGTCGAGGCGGACGGTGAGCCGGGAGCCCTTGGCCCGGACGACGTTCAGCGCACCGTGCAGCTTGCGCTGCATACGCGCCGCCATCGGGTTCACGTGACGGGCGTACAGGTCGAGGGTGGCCCGGCGGTCGGCGGCGGCGTCCGCGAGGACGCCGTGTACCGGGGCGGCGGCGTCCCAGCGGGGCAGCAGCCGGGCGACGACGGCGCGCATGGCGACGGTGTTTCCGCCGTAGGTGTTGGAATGCAGGAAGCCGGTCCGCGGGGTACTCCACGGCGCGAAGGTGTCGTGGGTGCCGGTGAAGGCGCCGAACGGGACCTCGTGCCCGGTGAGGGATTCGCCGAGGACGACGAGGTCGGGGCGCAGCGCGGTGACGGCGGGGTGGGTCGGGGTGTCCGGGGAGATGTCGCTGAGGTCGACGACGACGCGGGCTCCGGTGGCGCGGGCGGCGCGGGCCAGGTCGGCGACGGCGGCCAGGTCGCCGCCGCCGAGGAGTTCGGGGGCGCGTATGACGAGCCCGCACACCGGGGTGCTCCGCAAGGCGGCGCTCAGACCGGCGACGGTGGTGCGGGTGGGGAGGCCGGGGGCGAGGGCGCGGTCGGGGCCTTCGCCGAGCGGGTCGGTGCGGCGGGCGAGCGTGCCGTCGGGGTCGAGGACCAGGACGCGGCCGCGGTGGGCGGCCGCGGTCGCCGCGGCGCGGTGGCGCAGCAGTTTGACGGCGCCGTGCAGGGCCTCGTAGCGGGAGTTGGCGAAGAAGCTGCGGTAGCGGGTGCCGGCCGGACGGCCGCCCAGTTCCCGGACGAACTCGCTGAGGAGGTGGCCGGCCTGCGCGGATTCGGTGGTCACGAACCAGGACGGCATGGCGAACACGGGCTGTTCCCGCGCGATGAGGTCGGCCAGGATGCCGAGAGTCTGCGGGCCGGCCGGGCGCAGGTGCGGCACGGGGCCGGGCTCGGCATGGGAGTTCGGGTTCATGACGCCATCTCGCTCGTGGGCGGAGCCCCGGCGGCGGGTGACCGCGGGACGCGGTGTTCTTGGCAGAACCGGTTGCGGAGATCGGCCCCGGCGCGCGGCCGGCGGTGCCGCGGCCGGGAAGGGCGGAGCAGCGGTCGGCGACGGGCGGAGCCGGGGGGCTGCGGGCAGACCGGGCGGCGGGGGCGCGCTGTCAGGTGCGCTCCCCGCCGCTCCGGACCCCTGGAGACCGTGACGCGTGCGGCGTCGGTCCCCACACCACCGGCAGGACTGCCGCCGGCCGGGGCGGGGCGGCGGGGGGCGCGCTGTCAGGTACGCACCCCCGCCGCCCGGGTTCTCAGGAGGCCGTGACGCGCTTCGCGTCGGCCGGTTCGCCGCCCCAGGTGAGTGCGGCGGGGGTGGCGGACGGCTCCCCGGGGGTGGCGAGCCATCCCGTCAGTGCGCCGTCGCGGGTGACGAGGACGGCGGCGGAGCCGGCGGGCAGGTCCAGTGTCCAGCCGCCTCCGGTGCCGGTGCCGGTGCCGGTGACCCGGTCGTCGGCCTCGGTGGGGTTGAAGGCTCCGATGACGCGGACGCCGTCGGGGCCGGACCGGCTCAGGAGGCGGGCTCTGCCGTGCGCCGTGGTCCAGCTCCGGCCGGCCGGAGCCCGGAGCCCGGCGGCGACCGAGGCGACGAACGCGGCGGCCGCGCCGTCGGCGGACCGGCCGGCCGGGAGCCTCAGCTCGCGGGGGAGGTCTCCGTCGCGGTGCCCGGCCCGCAGCACGGCGACGGGGACGGGCGTGCCGTCGGCGGCGGGCGCCGGCTTCTCGTCGAGCCAGCCGAGCCCGAACAGCAGCCCGGAGTCGCCCAGTTGACGATCCACCGCTTCGGCCAGCTCCGCGAGGACCGTACGGCCGGTGCGCTGCCAGGCGCCGGCCTCGGGCAGGGCCCGGTCGACGAGGACCACCGCGTCGCGGTCCAGGACGCTGCCGGTCAGCAGGTCGCCGAAGCGTTCGAGGAACGCGGCCAGCAGGCGCAGGCCCTCGGCGTTGGCCTGGTGGGAGCCGGACTCGGCGAGCGGCGCACCCGGGGTGTACGGCGGTGCGTGCAGGCCGGGATCCACCCCTTCGGCGCGCAGGCCGTCGGGGTCCATGTCGACCAGGGGACCCCAGTTCTCCGTGGCGCAGGCGGTGTAGACGCTGACGGTGGTGGAACCCAGCAGGAGGGCCAGCAGCGCGTTGAAGACGGGGGTCGCCGGCCGGGCGTAGGACTCGTCGGTCCAGGTGAACCCCCAGTTCGCCTCGGCCACGTCGGTGCCACCGAGGAGGATCCCGGCCAGGTGGGATCCGAAGGCGGTGGTCTCCCGCGCCGGATTGCCGATCCATTCGGTGTGCCCGACGAAGTAGCCGGAGCCCTGGATGGCGCGCTGTCGGGCGGCCCAGGCGTCGAGCGCGGCGCGCGGTGCGGTGACCTCGGCGAGGGGGACGTTGGCCAGCCGGGCCGGGCCCTCGGGGAAGAGGGCGGAGATCCGGTCCCACAGGCCGACGATGGCGTGGCCGGACCACCGGGACCACAGCTGACGCGTGGCGCTGGTCCACCGGGTGACGTCCTGGGCGGCGAGGGCGGCCTCGTCGGACAGGCCGCGTCCGGTGAGCCAGTCGGCGAAGGCCCGGCGGGCGGGCGGCGAGGCGTCCTGGGCGTCCACGGGGAGGTGGGCGTCCCCGCAGGTGCCCTCGTTCCCAAGCTGGAGGGCGACGACGGGGCCGTCGGGGGCGGTGGCCCCGGCGACGACCTCGCCGGCGACGGCCTTCAGCCAGGTCTCGGTCTCGGCCTGGACGGCCGGGTCGAGAAGGCTGGGCAGCGGCTTGCCCTGGGAGGTGAGGACGGTGCCGTCCAGCCCCTCGTACGGGGTGCGCCCGGGGCCGCAGAGGCGGTCGGGCAGCCCGCCGAGCTGGACCTCGGCGTGGATGAAGGGGCCGGGCTTGAGGAGGACGCCCAGCCCGGCGGCGGCGGCCAGCTCCAGCAGTCCGACGACATCGCGCTGCGGGTCGGTCTTCCCGGTGAAGTCGAAGGAGCGGTCTCCCTCTCCCCCGCCCGGCGGCGCGGCGGTCTCGTGGAAGCGCCACGGGAGGTAGCAGGAGACGACGTCCACGCCCAGGGCGCGCAGTTCGCGCAGGTTGGCGGCCCAGTTGGCGGGGTCGGCCCGGTAGTACGGGTACTCGCCGATGACGACGGGCCGGGTGGTGCCGGGGACGAGCGCCTCGGCGAATGAGGTGCGCTGCGCGGGACTCATGCGTCCGTCCCGCGGTGCGGAGGTACGAGGACGACCTTCAGGGCGGTGTACTCGGTGCCGGGGACGGCGGCGAGGGCCTTGAAGGCCTCTTCGTGGTCGGCGAGGGCGAAGCGGTGGGTGACCACGCGCTCCAGCGGCAGCTGCCGGGCCAGCTCGACGGCCTTGGGGAAGATCATGCTGTTGTAGTCGCCGGCGCCGATGATCTGCAGGCCGCGCTGGAGCAGGGCGAGCGGCCGGACGGTGGCGGAGGCGTTGCTGTTGAAGCCCATGACGACGACGCGGCCGCGGACGGCGGCGTAGCCGATGCTCTGCTCCAGGAGGTTGCCGACGGAGTCGACGACGAGGTCGCCGCGCTCGGCGAGGGCGGGGTCGTCCGGGGTGTGGACGGTGACGCGGCCGCCGAACTCGGGGGCGTCGAAGATCTCCTGGCCGAGCCGGCCGCGCACCGGGTCGGGCTCGACGAGCAGGACCGTGGCGCCGTACAGCTGGGCGGCCATGGCGGTGACCACGCCCATGGGGCCGCCACCGACGATGACGGCGGTCTCGCCCGGTGCCAGGCGGCCGGCCTCGATGTTGTTGAGCGCGCAGGCCAGCGGTTCGACGACGACGGCGCGGTCGAAGTCCATGTCCTCGGGGACGGCGTGGCAGAAGAGCTCGGGAAGGCGGATGAACTCGGCGAAGGAGCCGTCGTAGTCCAATCCGACCTCGGTCCCGGACTTGCGGCCGCAGAAGTTCCAGTGCCCTGCGAGGCAGTTGGCGCAGGTGCCGCAGTACAGGGTGGGGTTGACGATGACCCGGTCGCCGACGGCGAAGCGGGTGACGCCCGGGCCGGTGGAGTCGACGAAGCCGACGGCCTCGTGGCCCATGACGACACCGGTCTCGGCCGGGAACTTGCCGACGAGGACACTGCGGTCGGTACCGCAGATGCCGCTCTGGGTCACGCGGATGACGATGTCGTCCGGGGCCAGCGGCTCCGGCTTGGGGTGGTCGACGAGGGTGAGCGTGCGCTCCGCGGTCAGCGTCAGGGCCTTCATGATTCCTCCCTCGCGGGCGCGGCGGCGCGGCCCAGGTCCCAGCGGATGGTGTCGAGCAGCTGTTTGTGGAGTTCGGGCGTGGCGGCGGCGATGCAGGACTTCTGGTTCATCGGGCCGAGGTCCACCAGCGAGGTGCTGCCGAGGTCGTCGCCGTAGGCGTCCGTGATGACGACGCCGGCTTGCCTGGCGAGGTAGACGACGGCGGCGATGTCGTAGGGGAAGAGGTGCAGGATCGAGCCGCGGCCGACCCGCAGGAACGCTTCCTCGGTGTCCGGGTGGTCGCGAAGCACGCGGTTGCCGATGTCGACGTAGGCGTCGAGCTGGCCGGTGATGATGCGGGAGATGGAGAAGGTGCTGCTGTTGAAGACGAAGATGCCGCCGGTGTTGGCCGATTGGTCCACGAGGTGGCCGTACGCCGCGGTCATCAGGTCCATGGGGTGGCCGTTGAACTCGATCGACCAGAACATGCGGGTCGGGTCGGTGTTCCGGCTCAGCCGCGGTACCGGGGTGGTGAATCCGCCGCTGACCAGGCCGGAGGCCTCGTCGCCGTACAGCCAGGCGCCGCTCTTGATCTCGACCAGGCAGGCGGCGTCGACGTCGGCGAGGGTGGGCTTGCCGTCGCCGTAGGGGGCGGCCGCGATGGACACCATGCCCATCTCGAGACCGGCCGAGGTGGGGCGGGTGCCGTCGATCGGGTCGACGACGAGGAGGATCTGCGGATCGGGGGCGAGCTCGACGTAGGAGCCGTCCTCGGTGTAGAGGGCCGCGGGGACGTGGGCGTGTTCGCGCAGGTAGTCCAGTACGGCCTTCTCGGCCACCTCGTCGACGTCGAACTGGGCGTCGCCGCCGGGCGAGTCGCCGTGGACGCTGCGCTCGCGGCCGGTGGCCTCGTAGGCGAGGAGCTCGGCGCGGACGTGCTGTCCGAGGGAGGTGAGCAGCCGCTTCATCGGGGTGTCTTCGGTCATCGGGCAAGCTCCGCGAGGAAGAGGTTCTCCAGCTTGTCGCAGATCTCCTCGGCCTGGTCCATGGTGAGGATCAGCGGCGGGCGGATCTTGAGGACGTTGCCGTAGCCGTACCGCGAGGTCCGCAGGATCAGGCCGTGGTCCATGGCCTTGGTGGCCAGGTGGTTGGTGAGCTTCACGGCGGGCCTGCCGTCGGGTTCGGCCATCTCGAAGCCGATCATCAGTCCGACGCCGCGGACGTCCACGATCTCCGGGTAGCGGCGCTTCATGTCGTGGAGGCGTTCCATGATGTAGCCGCCGGTGCGGGTGACGTTCGCCAGGAACTCGGGCTTCCGCACGATGTCGAGGGTGGCGTTGGCCGCCGCGGCGGCCAGCAGGTTGGCGCCGTAGGTGAACGAGTGGTGGTTCGCGGGGAGGCCGGCGAGCCGCTCGTTGGTGATGATGGCGGCGACCTGTGCACCCGATCCGCCGAGGCCCTTGGCCGTGGTGATGGCGTCGGGTTCGACGTCGAAGTACTGGGCCGCGAACATGTGGCCGGTGCGGCCGATGCCCGTCTGGATCTCGTCGAATATGAGGGCGATGTTCTGCTCGTCGCAGAAGGCGCGCAGTTTCTGCATGTAACCGTCCGGCGGGACGATGTTGCCGCCGTTGCCGGATATCGGCTCGATGAGCACGGCGGCGACCCGGCCGGAGCTGGCGTATTCGACGAAGTCCTCGAGCCGGTCCACGCACATCATTCCGCAGGAGCCCTCCTTCTGCCCGTAGAAGCAGCGGAAGCAGTAAGGGTCCGGGACCTGGAGGCTACCGGGGAAGAGGTTGGGGAACGGCTCGCGGCGGAACGCGTTGCCCGACATCGACGTCATCATCATCGTCTGTCCGACGTGACTGCGGAACAGCGTGATGACGTCGGACTTGCCGGTGGCCATCTGGGCCATCTTGATGGCGCCCTCGTTGGCGGCCGAGCCGCCCGAGACCTTGGGGTGCACCTTCGTCAGGTTGTCGGGAGACACCTCCACCAGCCGCTGGACCAGGCCGTTGACCGGTTCGCTCTGATAGGAGGAGGTGATGTGGATCACCTTGTCGAGCTGGTCCTTCATGGCGGCGACGACATCCGGGTGGGAGTATCCCAGGCTCAGGTTGAACGTCGCCGACGCGCAGTCGAGGTAGCTCTTCCCATCCTCGTCGTAGAGGTAGACGCCCTCGCCCCGCGCCATTTTGTAGTCGCTGACGGGGTAGTAGATATGCTCGGTAACATCCTTGGTTTCCATCGGTCCCTCTCACAGGGGTCGTTCGAGAACGTCAAGGCACGGGCGGCGGAAATATGACTCACGCCCACATGAAAAATAGGGGGGTACGGCTCGCTGCCGATGGGGGACGGCCCGGATGCTTCACCCATTTCGCATGGGGATGTCACGGTGACGCCCTCCCATTCATAAGATCACATTCCAACTCGCGCTGACAAGCGGCCTTTTGGAGATGCAGATCTCTTTCCGATGCGGATCTTCTCGCAATGAAATGCGAGGGCGCCGACGGAGCCCCTCAGCGAATGGGACACCGCCGTCGCGGCGCGGGCCGCGGGCAGCCCGATGGGCCCCGGCGCGGCCGCGGCCCGCAGCATGTTCCGGGTCGCCTCGCGCCGGGACAGGCCGGGCCGGCACGGGTCGTGCGGTCCGGACGCCGCGATCAGCGCACGCGTCTCAGCGCCTCCGGGGGCCGCAGGCCGCCGGCGCGGGACGGGAGGAGGAAGTGGACGAGGCGGTGGCGAGCGCCGCGGGACCCGGGCGTTCGACCCGGTCGGGCGGCGCCCGGTCTCGGGCGGAAGCCTCGATGCGCGCCGAGCACGCGTCCAGCACCGGGGCGTCGTGGCGGCCCCGGCCGGTCGGCCGGACCCGGTCGCCGGGCAGCTCCGGCCGGCCGGCACGCCCCGGAGGAGCATCGCGCCGAGGCGTCCCCGGCCGGTCTCGGTCTCGCGGCGCGGCGGCGGTAAGCCGCCGTGCGCAGCGGCACGCGTGGCGTACCACTGCGCCGGAGTCGTCACGTCATCGCCGCCTCCAGCACGTCCCACAAGGCTTCTGGCGAGGTGAACACATGCCCCTGGAGGCCCAGTCGGCATGCGGCGTCCACGTTTTCGGCCCGGTCGTCGACGAACAGGACCTCCTCGGGCGGCAGTCCGAGCTCGCGCACGCACCATGCGTAGGCGGCGGGTTCGGGCTTGGCGCTGCCGATCCGGCAGGACAGTCCGCGGACCGCGAACCGCTCCAGCCACGGCTGGGTGGCCTCGTACAGGACGGCCAGGTCCTCTGGAATGTTGGAGAGGAGGCCGAGCACGACTCCCCTGTCGGCGAGGAGGCCGAGCAGGTCCACCGTCCGCTGGTCGATCTCGCTCCAGCTGGCGAGGTCGGCGGCGGTCAGCTCATCGGTCAGTCGCCGGTCGTGCGGGATGCCCAGTTCCGCGCAGACGGCGTGCCAGTAGTCGGGCCCCGTGACCTCGCCGCGGTCATAGGGAGGCCGCTGCGACCAGTACGCCGCCCAGAAGCGGTCGGGGTCGCCGCCGGCCGTGCGTTCCAGGACGGCCATGGACTCGGGCGACTGGACACGCGCGATGACACCGAACATGTCGAAGAGGACGGCTTTCATCCTTCGGTTCCTCACGTTCTACGGGTTCAGGGTGTTCGGAGTTCGGGGAGCGGCAATCAGCGTTCAGAGGGTGGTGACGGAGTCCGTGCGCCCGGGGTCCGCGTGCCCGGAGTCCTTGCGTCCGGGGTCGCTCGGGCCGGGCACGCCACCGGGGTCGGGGGCGTTGCGGCGCAGCCACAGGCTCAGCACGCCGCAGATGACGGCGAGCAGGAACAGCAGCAGCGGCACCGTCTTCACCTCCATCGTGTCGATGACGGCACCCAGCAGGGGCGGGAACGCCACCCCGCCGATCATCGAGGCGGCGATCACGTAGGCACCGGCGGCGGCCACGCCGGGCACGGCGCGGTTCAGCCAGGGCAGGCAGGTCGGGAAGATCGGCGCGATCATCAGGCCGACGCCGAAGTACGCGTACGGGGCGAAAGCCGGGACCGTCGCCAGGAGGAGGAAGCCGGCCATGCCGGCGCAGCAGACGATGAGGATCGACGGCGCGGACCAGCGCAGGCTGATCGGCGCGGCGATGAACCGCCCGATGGTCAAGGCGGCCCAGTAGGCGGAGGTCGCGGTCGCGGCGGTGGCGGCGCCGTATCCGACGGCCTCGAGGTGGGTGGGTTCCCAGCCGCCGACGCCGGTCTCGATGGCGACGTGCAGGACGTAGATCCCGATGAACACCCCGATGATCGGAAGCACCCGGGCGCCGCCTGACGGTGCGCCTTCCACAGGGGCGGGGGCGGGCTCCCTGGCGGCCACTCCGCCGAGGGTGAAGAGGATCAGCAGGCTGATCACTCCGGTGCCCACGAAGATCTCCGGGTAGCTGTCCGCCCCGAGCCAGCCGATCAGGGCGGGGCCGGCGATCGCGCCGATGCCGAAGTGCCCGTTCAGCAGGTTGAGCATGGCGGTGCTTCGGCGGCCGAACCCGACGGCGAAGAGCTGGTTGAGACCGTAGTCGATGCCGCCGAAGCCCAGGCCGATGACGAACGTGCCGGCGAGGGCGAGGGCCCAGCTCGGGGAGAAGGCGAAGACGACCGCGCCGACGGCCATGAGCAGGTACGAGCCGCCGAGCAGCACCCGGTTGTTCAGGCGGCCCCGAAGGAGGTGGTAGACCAGCACTCCGAGGAGGGCTCCCACGAAGTGCGCGCTGAGGCTCAGACCGGCCACGGCCGGACTGATGCCGAACTCGTCCCGCAGGGCCGGGATCGCCGGGCCGTAGAGCGCCTGGAGGGCGCCGATCACCGCGAACGCCAGGCACGAGGCGACGATCGCGACAGTGGTGAGAAGGGGCTTCCCCCCTTCCGGCAGATCGACCTCGCTGGTGGCGGTCATCGCTCTCCTCATCGGTCATGGCCGCATGAACACGATCGACGTTCACATCGGCGGCAAGTTCACGTTGCTGCGATCACGGTACACACCACGAATGTTCGTTTCAACAGTATCGATGTGCGAAACGCTCAGCAGGCCCTCACCGCCCCATCTGTGCTAAAAGCAGACACATGAACGTGATGGAGAGGCACAAGTTCGTGGTGGGACTGCTCATGCGGCAGAACCGCGCGACGGTGGCCGAGCTGGCCCGGACCACCGGGGCGTCCGAGATGACCATCCGCCGGGACCTGGAGGTGCTGGAGTCCCGGGGGGCCCTGCGCCGGGTGCGCGGCGGCGCCGTGAACAGCCTGCCCGGCGGCGTGGAGCCCCCCTACGCGATCCGGGCCATGTCCGGAGCGCACGCCAAGGAACGACTCGGGCGCGCCGTGGTCGAACTGCTCACCGACGGCGAGACCGTCGCACTGGATACGGGCACGACGGCTGTCGCCATCGCAAAGGCCATGGCGGACCGACAGTTCACCGTCACACCGCTCTCCCTGCACGCGGCCTTCACCTTGTCCGCGAATCCCGGCATCCAACTGGTGATGCCCGGAGGCCAGGTGCGCCCCGAGGAGCTGTCCTTCTACGGCCACGCACCCGTGCAGACCTTCAAGGACCTGTGCTTCGACACGTTCATCCTGGGCTGCTGCGGGGTCGACCCCGTCCAGGGCGCCACCGCCTACAACCTCGACGACGTACAG
The DNA here is from genome assembly GCF_042715295.1 of Streptomyces sp. NPDC058701. Classification (NCBI taxonomy): domain Bacteria; kingdom Bacillati; phylum Actinomycetota; class Actinomycetes; order Kitasatosporales; family Streptomycetaceae; genus Streptomyces; species Streptomyces sp. NPDC058701. The sequence continues at coordinate 191,504 of NZ_JBHXSY010000007.1, forward strand.
GTGAAACGGGCGGCGGTCGCCTCGGCGCAGCGCGTGATCCTCGTCGCGACCGCCGACAAGATCGGCCGTGCGGCGCTGGGCCGCATCTGCTCCATGGAGGAGATCGCCCTCGTCGTCACGGACGCCCCCGCGGACTCCCCCGCAGTCGAAGTACTCCGTGACCAGGGCGTTGAGGTGGTCCACCCGGCGGACGACTGAGTCTGGGAGCCGATCCGCCCGCCCCGGAGGGAGGGGCCGGCCGGCCGTCTGGGATCCATGGGAACGAAAACCTTCCGGTGACTGCGCGCCTCTGGATCGGCGCGCCCCTTCAGCATCGGGGGCGCGGCGGCCCCCGCCAATGGGGGGCGACCGTCGTCTTACCGACTGTCGGAAAGACGACAGCAAGAACTTGCCGTACGTTTTGGGCGCGAGAATACGTGTTCCGGCCATCCGCACAGGGGCATACCGCCCAGTCGGCTCGTTCGAGCCACCCACCGTATTCCGCTGTGGCCCAGGAATGCCGACCCGCCCTCCGACCCACTCCGCACCCCGCACGCATGGCTGATACACGTTTCCCTGTCGGCGGGCCTGCGCGGAGTCTCCTAGCATCGCGATCGCGACGGATGCGAACGAGAGGGCACCCCAATGAAGCGCGCCGCACCGAAACGCCCGCGGGACCGTGACCGCCCCCGGGAGCTCACCCCCGAAGAGATGGACCTCTACCGGGAGTTCGCGGAACAGGGGCCCCTCCGGTCGAGCCAGGTGCTCACCCGGGCGGAACCCGGGTCCGGAGCCCGCACCCTCGACACCCTCGTCTCCACCGGCCTCGTCCAGCAGGTCGGCCCCGACTGCTTCGCGGCCACCAACCCCAGCGACGTGTCAGCGCAGTTACTCAAGGAGTGGGAGGAGCGCGTGCAGGGAGCCCAACTCGACCTGCTGCGCATGCGGGGGCAGCTCGCGGAGCTGGCCATCGTGCACGCTTCGCGCCACCGCACCCTGGAGGGGCCGCCGTTGGAGCTCATCGACTCGTCGGACGAACTCCGGTACCTCCTCGAGAGCCAGTCCGCCGCTTGCACGAAGGAGCTGCTCCGCGCACAGCCGGGCGGCCCCCTGCCCGCGGCCGGGCGGCACCGCGACCGCGACCGCGACCTCCTCTCCCGCGGCGTGCACGTGCGCGCGCTCTACCAGCACTCGGCCCGCTTCGACCCGCCGACCGTGCGGTACGAAGCGGAGCTGGCCGCCCTCGGCGCCGAAGCCAGGACGGTTTCCGGCGGCCTGGCCGGGTGTCTGGTCTTCGACCGGGCCCTGCTCGTCCTCCCCCTCCGCGAAACGACGGGCGGGGCACTGCTCGTCCGCAGCCCGGACCTGGTCGCCCTCGTCGCCGAGATGTTCGACGCACTGTGGGCGACGGGCGAGCACATCGGCAAACCCCGAGAGAAGGCCTTCATCCAGGACGTCGCCGATCAGGCGAAACGCTCCATACTCCAGCACCTGATGCAGGGTGACGACGACCGCGTCACGGCCCGCGCCCTCGGCATCTCGGTGCGCACCTGCCAGCGCCATGTATCCGCGATCATGCGCCAGTTGGGCGCGACGAGCCGCTTTCAGCTCGGCTACCTGGCCCAGCTGCACGGGTTGCTCGCACCCGACGCCCCGGAGAGCGCCCGCACGAACGTCTCGACACCGATGGCGGATCGGACAGCTCCAGGAAGCGTACCAGCGACGCCTCCGGAGCCGTCCGTCACGAGAGCCGCTCGCAACGCCGGGGCCGATCGCCGGGGTCAGCAGCCGCCCGAGCGGGCCGGGGCGCCGACGGTGAGGGTCGCCGGGGCCGCGCAGCGGCCGCCACCGGTCTCCTCGGCGACCTCGGGCTGGTGGACGAGACCCGCGCCGCCGCAGCCGTCGGTCTCGGGAAGGGTGAGTTCGACGCGCTCGGCGGCGTCCCGGCCGCCGGCGAGGTGGGCGGCGATGGAGCGGACCTGCTCGTAACCGGCCGGTCATGGCCAGGAAGGCCGGGGCGCGGCCGCGGCCCGCCCGGTCGACGTACGGGTCCCGTGTGGCCTACGGGGCGGTGCGCGTCCTAGGGAGCGAGGACGTCCAGTTCCTCCAGCGCGCCCACCGCGATCTGCCGGGTCAGGGCCTCGGCTCGGGCCGCGTCGCCCTCCCGGACGGCTTCCGCGACCTGGACGTGCAGGGTGACGGCGGCGGGGTCGGGGTCGTGGAACATCACCTCGTGCCGGGTCCGGCCCGTCAGCACCGCCGCGACGACATCGCCGAGCCGGGCGAACATCTCGTTCCCGGAGGCGTTCAGGACGACGCGGTGGAAGGCGATGTCGTGGCGGAGGTAGCCGTCGAGCTGATGCCCGCGCGAGGTGCGCACCATGCCGAGGGCCGCTTCGGTGAGTTCCGCGCACTGCTCCGGGGTGGCCAGGGTCGCCGCGAGCCCGGCGGCGACCGGCTCGACCGCGGAACGCAGCACGGTGAGGGAGCGCAGCTGACGGGGGCGGTCGGTGCCGGCCAGCCGCCAGACGATGACGCGGGGGTCGTACACGTTCCACTCGTCCGTGGGGCGCACCGTGACGCCGACCCGGCGGCGGGACTCGACCAGCTGCATCGATTCCAGGACCCGGACGACTTCCCGCACGACGGTGCGGGAGGCGTCGAACCGTTCGGCGATCTCGTCGGTCCGCAGGACGCTGCCCGGCCGGTACTCCCCCGCCGTGATGGCGAGGCCGAGCGTGTCCAGCACGCGGGAGTGGAGCCCCTGCCCGGGGCCGCCGTCGGTCGTCATGGGCGTAAGCGTAGGTGACGGTGCGGAGCGCACCGGCGAAGCGCTGGCGAACAAAAGATGCGACGTTTTTCGCCTACTACTTGAATACGTACTACTTAATAGGCTTCAGTGGTGCCACACGAACCGATGTCGACGAGGACAGCGAGGTACGACGTGAGCTCCCAGCGCGTCATTGTGGTGATGGGCGTGGCCGGTACGGGCAAGACGACCGTGGGCCGGCTGCTCGCCGGAGCGCTCGCCCTCCCGTACGCGGAGGGCGACGCGTTCCACCCGGCGGCCAACGTCGCCAAGATGTCCGACGGCATCCCCCTGGAGGACGCGGACCGGTGGCCTTGGCTGGACGCCATCGGCGACTGGATCCGCACCCGGGCCGGACACGGCGGCGGAGTGGTCGCCGCCTCCTCGCTCAAGCGCGCCTACCGCGACCGGCTGCGGGCGTCGGGCCCGCGGACGGTCTTCGTCCACCTCACCGGGGACCGGCCGCTGATCGAGGAGCGGATGGCGGCCCGCAAGGGCCATTTCATGCCTCCGGCCCTGCTGGACTCGCAGTTCGCCACCCTGGAGCCCCTCCAGCCGGACGAGGCGGGCGTCGTCGTCGAGGTGTCCGGCTCGCCCGAGGACATCACCCGGCGGGCGCTGGCCGCCCTGCGCCGGCTCGGCACGCCCGGGAACCCCGGCACACCCCAGAACTAAGGAACCGTCACCGTGACCGGTCTCAGCGTCGAGACACTGGCAGCGGCGGGCAGCGAACCGATCACCTCGGCCGGGAACACCCAGCTCGGGATCGCCGTGCTCGCGGGCATCGCCGTCATCGTCCTGCTCATCACCCGCCTCAAGATGCACGCCTTCCTGGCGCTGACCCTGGGCTCACTGGCCCTGGGGGTCTTCGCGGGCGCACCCCTGTCCAAGACCATCGCGAGTTTCACCGCCGGGCTGGGCGCCACGGTCGCCGGCGTCGGCGTGCTGATCGCGCTGGGCGCGATCCTCGGCAAACTGCTGGCGGACTCCGGCGGCGCCGACGAGATCGTGGACACGATCCTCGCCCGGGCCAAGGGCCGGGCCATGCCGTGGGCGATGGTGCTGATCGCCTCGGTCATCGGGCTGCCGCTCTTCTTCGAGGTCGGGATCGTGCTGCTGATCCCGGTGGTGCTGCTCGTGGCCAAGCGCGGCAATTACTCCCTCATGCGGATCGGCATCCCCGCGCTGGCGGGCCTGTCCGTGATGCACGGGCTCATACCGCCCCACCCCGGGCCGCTCGTCGCCATCGACGCGCTCGACGCGAACCTGGGCGTCACCCTCGCACTGGGCGTGGTCGTGGCGATCCCCACCGTGATCATCGCCGGGCCGCTGTTCTCCCGGTACGCGGCCCGGTGGGTCGACGTCCCGGCGCCGGAACACATGATCCCGCAGCGTCCCTCGGAGGAACTGGAGCACCGGCCCCGGTTCGGCGCCACCGTCTTCACCGTGCTGCTGCCGGTGGCCCTGATGCTGGTCAAAGCGCTGGTCGACATCGTCGTGGACGACCCCGCCGACCCGGTCCAGCGGGTCACCGACGTCGCGGGTTCCCCGCTGATCGCCCTCCTCGCGGCGGTGCTGGTGGGCATGTTCACCCTGGGCCGCGCGGCCGGCTTCACCCGGGCGAGGATCTCGACGACGGTGGAGAAGTCCCTGGCCCCGATCGCGGGCGTCCTGCTGATCGTGGGGCGGGCGGCGGCTTCAAGCAGACCCTGATCGACGCCGGCGTCGGGCAGATGATCCTCGACCTGTCGAAGAGCTGGGCGATCCCCGCCCTGCTGCTGGCCTGGCTGATCGCGGTGGCCATCCGCCTCGCGACCGGGTCGGCGACGGTGGCCACCATCTCGGCGGCCGGCCTGGTCGCCCCGCTCGCCGCGGGGATGTCGACCACCGGGACCGCGCTCCTGGTCCTCGCGATCGGCTCGGGTTCGCTGTTCTTCAGCCACGTCAACGACGCGGGCTTCTGGCTGGTCAAGGAGTACTTCGGGATGACGGTCGGACAGACGCTGAAGACCTGGTCGGTGATGGAGACCATCATCTCCGTGGTCGGGCTGGGCTTCGTCATGCTCCTGTCGCTCGTGCTGTGAACGCCCCGGGCGCGTGACCGGGGCGGTGCGCCGGCGGCAGGTGCGCCGGCGGCAGGTGCGTCAGCGCGGCCCGCTGTCGGCGTCGAGCTGGGCGGCGGCGAGGGAGAGGCCGTTGGCCGCGGTGGCACAGCGGTCGGCGAAGGTGGTCACCTCGGCGCGCAGGACCTCGGAGCGCAGGCCCGGCCAGACCGCGACGGCCGGGGTGACCGTCGCGTGCAGCCGCCGGGCGTGCTCCCGCAGTGCCTCCCCGTGGGCCCGCAGTCCGGCTGCGGGTCCGGGCCTGTACGGGTCCGGCCACGGGGCCGCCGCCCGCGGCGGCCGCGCGGCGGGGCGCTGCGGCTCCCCCGCGTCCGGGCTGCCCGGCGGGGCCGGCCGGGCGGCGGGACGGCCGGCGGACCGGCCGGGCCCGCCGCGGCCGTCGTCGCCCGCACGGTCGCGGTCCCCCTCGCGGTCGCGGTTGCGGTCGCGGTCGCACAGCGCCAGGAAGGCGGCGCCGAGTCCGAGGAGCGGGTCGGCGGTCACGGCACGGCCGGTGGCCACCTGCCAGCCCGCGTGGTCGTTGAAGGGGTTCGCGTCGGTCAGCGCGTTCCAGGCGAGGACGTCGGCGAACTCCGGGGCCAGCAGCGCGTAGGCGGGCCCCGCCCCCCGGTCGCGCACGATCGCCCGGAAGAGGCGGAGGGCTTCGCCCTGTCGGCCCGCGCCGGCTGCGGCGAGGACGCCCGCGGCCGCCGGGTCCAGGAGCAGTTCGGGACGGCCCGCGCTCGCGGCGGCGATGCGGACCCGCAGACCGCAGACGGCGACGCTGACCGCGAGGCTCTCCCGGCGCGCCAGCAGCCCCGCGCACCGGCCGGCGCCGGCGACGCCCCGGCCCCGGGGTGCCCAGCCGAGGCCCCGCGGATCGGTGAGGGTGCGCAGCAGGGTGCGCCAGGCCAGCCGACGGCGGCCGCCCCGGGCGAGTGCGGCCGCGGGCAGCCGGGCGCCGAGGGCCAGCCCGGAGGCGTAGCGGGCGGCCTCGCCCACCGTGTCGGCGGCTTCGGCGAGTTCGCGGCACAGCGTGTCGAGCAGGACGACGTCCGGGGCGGTGGACGCGGTGGTCGCGGCGTCGGGCATGGGGTCCTCTGGGGTTTCGGCAGGGGTACGGGGGGCGGGGCCGGGTGGGGGCCGGGCCGACGGCACGGCGTCAGCGGCGGGCCAGGGTGAGCCGGATCCCGTGCGCATCGAGCACCTCGGGCAGCGGTCCGACGGGGTCCAGGACCGGCCTGGTGGTCTCGATCCGGTGGCTGCGGAGCACTTCGGCGCAGAGCCCGGCCGTCACCATCAGGCCGAGCTGGTCGCCGGGGCAGCGGCCGCCGCCGTGGCCGAACGGCGCCATCCGGATGTCCTGGTCGGCGCCCTGGTCCTTCCAGCGGCCCGGTACGAAGGCGTGCGCGGCCGGTACGTGTTCCGGGTCGCGCTGGTGGAAGGCGGCGGGCAGCAGCACGGCGGTGCCCGCCGGGTGGCGTACGCCGTGCCAGACGGTCTCGGTACGGGTGACGCGGATCAGGTCCGGGACCACCGGGTACAGCCGCAGGGATTCCCGGACGCAGGCCCGCAGCCACGGCAGTTCCGCCGGAGCAGCGGCGGCGGTGGCCTCCGTCGCGGCCCGGCGCTGCTCGGCGGGGTGCGCGCCGAGCAGCAGGAGGGTGCGCAGCAGTGTCTCCGGGAGGGCGTCCAGCGCCGCGAGCCACTGGTGGGCCCGGTCGAGGGCGCCGGGGTGGAGGGCGGCGCGGCCGAGGAGGGTGTCGCGGTCGGCGCGGCGGGCGTACTCCCGGATGCGGTCGTCGGCCTTCGCCCGCGGCGAGCGGGTGCCGCGGGACCGGCCGGTGCCGGAGCCCGGTTCACCACCGGGTGCGGGACGGCCGCCGGCGGCGCGCAGCTGCCTGAGCCAGCCGGTGAGCTGCTCGTCCCCGGCGGCCGCGTGGCCCAGCACGATCCGGCGCGCGACCCGGTCCACGGCGTGCCGGGCGCGGGCGAGTTCGAGGGTCCCGGCGGCGGTCAGCTGCCGGGCCTCTTCGGCGAGGAGGGTGAGGAACCCCTCGTACGAGGGGTGTACGGGGAACCCCGGGACCAGCGCCTCCGCGTCGATCCGGCGCCGCTCCGGGCGCAGTTCACCGTGCCCGCAGCCGGCCCCGGCGGAGTCGGCGGCGTACGGGTCCCGGCACTTCTCGGGCGGCTCGGCGGCGAGGACGCTCGGGGGTTCGGCGTAGAAGCGGCCCAGGTCCCGCGGGTCGAGGAGGACGAGGACCGCCCGTCCGGCCCGGGTGCGCAGCAGCAGCGGCGCGTACCCGTGGCGCGTGCGCAGGGCGTGCAGGGTGCCGGCCGAGGCGCGGACCGTGTCGGCGCGGCGCGGCCGCGTGCCGACGAGGCCGCGGACGAGGGCGCCGAGGCCACCGAGGGCGGCCTCTTGGACCGTGCGCATGCGTGTACCTCCACGGCCGTTGGGGGACGGTCGGTGACATCGGGATCACCGTACGTCGACCACGCCCGCGCCGCGCCCCGAGCGCTATGACGAAGGATCCAGCCCGGCGAGCAGGGCGGCGATGTCCAGGCCGTCGGCCAGATAGGCGGTGAACGTCTCGTTGTGCAGGGCGTGCGGGGACCTCCTGCTCCGGACGAGCGCGACCGCCCGGTCGGGCGGCAGGCCACGCTCCACCAGGCACTGGGCGACGACGAGGCCGGACCGGTTGTAGCCCGAGTGGCAGCGGACGAGCGTGGTGAGGCCCAAGTCGAGGGCGAGGGAGACGGTGCGGGCGAGGTGCTGGACGAAGTGCAGTTGCGCGGCTGTGAGGGGCGCGTCGGGCAGCTCCGCGACCACGTGTTCGGCGCGCGGGCCGGGGCCGTGTCCGGAACGGGTGAAGAGGCTGACGACGAGGTCGAACTCGTCGGTCACGACGGCGGGCCGGAGTCTGCCGGAGGGGCCGGTCCAGAAGTGGCCGCCCATCCAGAGCCCCGGGGTGATCTCGTCCCAGGGGGTGGCCGGGTGGGGGACCCCCTGGTCCCGCTGACGGGTCTTGCTCATGGGACGGGACCTCCCGGGCGCGATGGCGCAAGCGTATCCCGGCCCGCTCCCGGTCATCAGCCGGTCGGCGGTGGGGTGAAGACGGCTTCGCGGAAGGCGGTGCGGAGGGGGGTGGGGGCGGAGGCCGGGAGGAGGACCGCCCAGCGGCGCAGGCGCGGGGCGACCCAGAGCGCGGGGGCGTCGGCCGCCGGAGCGTGGTGGGCCCAGACCCCGTGGGGCGCCGGGTGCCAGAGGAGGCCGCGGGCGGGGGTCAGTTCGCCGGTGCGGATGCGCAGGGACTCGGCGGTCCAGGCGGGGGCGATGCCCGGCCCGTCCGGCGCCAGGAGGTGGCACGGGAAGCGGACGAGGTCGGCGAGCGGGGCCCGGAGGGTGCCGTCGGCGAAGCGGGTGCGGGTCATGCCGAGGGGCTGCCAGACGCGGATCGCGGCGAGCTCGGCGAGGGAGGTGCCCGCGAGGGTCTCGGCGAGCCGGGTGAGGGCGGCGGTCCCCTCGGGGTGGGTCAGCAGGTGGTGTGCGGTGGTGCCGGGGGCGCACGTCGTGTCCCCGTACGCGGTCAGGGGGGTGTGCAGGTGGAGCGCGCCGTCTTCGACGAGGCTGCCGAGGGCCGGCCACAGGGCCAGGACGGTGGCGAGCCCGTCGACGTCGAGGTCCCCGGGCTCCGCCCCGGCGGCGTCGCCGTCGCCCGGGGCGCGCGCGGCGGACGTGGTGCCCCGGCCGCCCGGGGGGACAGCGGTGTCGGCGGCGGGTCCGCCGGCCCGGCCGGTGGACGCCGCGTGGACGCCCTCGGGTCCGCCGACGGCCCAGACCGCTCCGGGGTCGGCGGACTCCACGAGCGCGCGGATGTCCTCGGCCTGGTCGCTCAGGAGCGTCATGGTCGGTCACGCTAGCGAACAGGCCCCGGCCCGCCCGTCGCGTCACGCCGGAGCCCCGGCTCCGCCACCCGAATGCCGGGCCGCGGGGGCAGGAGTCGCACCGAGGGGGCGTACGGGAGGGGGCGGGGTGCCCGCCGGCGCCCCGCCCCCCGTCAGACCCGTGCGGCTAGCCCTTGTCGGGGCGGTCCGTCACCCGGAGGGTGTTCAGCAGGGGCTTGCCGAACCCGCCGTGCGTGACGAAGCGGATGTTGAGGACCCCGTCGGTGACCGTGACCGTGTACGTACGGGTCAGGGCCGTGAAGGTGCCCGCCTCCAGCGAGATGTCGAGGGAGGGCAGGACCTGCGCGCCCTCGGCCAGGACGTCGAAGACGCGCTTGTTCGGCCTGGTGGAGGAGAGCTCGGCGAAGCCCAGCTCGACCGTGTAGGTGCCGTTCGGCACGTTGTCGAAGCGGTACTCGTACATGCCCTCGCGGGCGTTGCGGTACAGCTTCTGGTCGGCCGTGCCGGCGATGGTGCGGCCGGTGGCCTGGACGGAGGCACTGCCCTGGTAGCCGTAGGAGCCGGCGGTGTACTTGCGGTCCGGGGACCAGGGGTCGCCCAGGGCGTCCGTGCCCGCGTAGTCGGAGCCAGCGTCCAGGGCGACCTGGTAGCGCGGGACGATGACCTTGACCGGGACGGTGAGGACCGGGCTGCGGCCGCTCACCGAGGTGATCCGCAGGTCGGCGGTCAGGACCGTGCCCGGGGCCAGGCCTGCGGTGTCGACGGCGAGCGTGACCGGCGCCCTGCCGCCGGTCGGGAGGTTCCCGGTGGCGGGGGTCGCCGTCAGCCAGGCCGCGTCCTCGGCCACGCCGAACGCCGTGCCGAGCCCGGGGTTCGTCAGGTCGAGGGTCCGGGTGCGCTTCCGGTCGGCCGGCAGGACGACCTCCACGGCCGACTGGGACGCGGTGACGCGGCCCGTGCGCAGTGACCGGGTCACGGCCGTGACGTCGGCGGCCTTGACGTCCACCGCCGCGGTGACGGCTTCGTACTGGGGTGCGGAGACGGAGACGGAGGTCTGGCCCGACGGGCTCTGGACGACGTACCCGCCGTCGGCCGCCGTGGTCGCCGAGACCGCCGCGTCGCCCGTGCCGACGCTCACCGTCGCGCCCGCGATCCCGTTGCCGTCGTTGGCGTCGAGCACCCGGCCCGCCACGACGCCGCTCTTGGTGGTGCGGAAGGCGATGGAGAGGCCGTCGGTGATGACGGGGGTGTTGAAGGAGTACTTGAACGCGTCGGTTCCGGTCGCGTTCTCCACGCCGACGGTGGCCGTGGAGCCGCCCTTGATGCCGGTGCCGCCGGTGCCCTTGTAGGCGTAGGTGACGGTGCCGTCCTCGCCGATCGCCGCCGAGAAGGAGAACTTGTCGGCCTGCGCCGACCAGTGGGACACCTCGCGCCACTCGATCACGTAGCTCCGGTGCGGGGCGGTGCCGGTGACCGCGGTGAAGACGCCGGAGCCGCTGCCCGCCGCGCCGACGACCAGGTCGTCCCAGAACGGGTAGAGGGCCGCGTTGGGCGTGGCCGTGCTCGGGATGTCCGCGTTGATGTCACCGGTGTGGTTGCCGCCGAAGCTGACGGTGCCGTTGGTGCCGATCCAGGCCTGCCCGTACGTCTTTCCGTACAGCGGCAGCGGGAACGGCAGGTCGACGCGCTCGGTGGTGTTGTCGCCGGTCAGCGCGAGCTGGCGGCTGCCCGGGGTGTACGGGCGCTCGCCCGGTGCGGCGCAGGCGTAGCCGTAGCCGTCGGTGCGTTCGGGCAGGCTGACGGCGACGGTCGTGTCGCCCGCGACCGCCACCTGCGCCGAGCCGCCGGTCACGCACCGCGAGGGGTGGGTGGCGTTCACGGTGTACGTGCCGTGCGGGAGGGTGACCTCGAAGCGGCCCTGCGCGTCGGTGGTCGCCGTCACCGGGGTGTCCGCGAGGGTGACGGTGGCGCCCGCGGCGGGGCCGGCGGCGGAGGAGACCGTGCCGGAGAGCTTGCCGGAGGCGGCCTGGGTGAGGGTGAAGTCGCCGGTGGCGGTGGCGTTCTCGGTCACCGTCGCGGTGGCGCTCTGCTGTCCGTAGCCGAACTTGGAGGCCGTCAGGGCGTACTCGCCGACCGAGAGGGAGGCGAAGGCGTAGCTGCCGTCGGCGCCCGTGGTCGTCGTACGGTCGATCGGGCCGTCGGCGGTGACCTTCACGCCCGCGACGGGCTCGCCGCCGGAGCGGACCGTGCCGCCGAGCGCGCCGATCGCACCGCGCGGGGCGGCGTTCACGGCGGCGAGGGCGTCGAGCTTGCCCTCACCGAAGACGTTGTTGTCGGCGGGCGTGCCGCCGCACTGGCCGTTGTCGGTGTCCTGGGCGGTGCCGTCCAGGAGCGACTCGGTCTGCGCGATGTCCCCTTCGAGGGCGGGGGCGGCGGACCAGAGCAGGGCCACGGTGGCCGCGGTGTGCGGGGAGGCCATGGAGGTGCCGGAGAAGGCCTCGTAGCCGCCGCCGGGGACGGAGGAGCGGACGTTCACGCCGGGCGCGGCGATGTTCGGCTTGACGATGCCGCCGGGGCCCGCGCCGCGCGAGGAGAAGGAGGCGATGGCGTTGTTGATGTCGAAGGCGCCGGAGCTGTAGGAGCTGGCGTAGTCACCGGGTGAGCCGCTGGTGGAGCAGCCGGGGCCGGCGTTGCCGTTGCTGAAGGCCGGGAAGATGCCGGCGGCCCGCCAGGTGTCGACGATCTGCTGGTACCAGTCGTCGTGCGCCGAACTGCCCCACGAGTTGTTCACGATGTGCGGGGCCAGGTCGGGCCGGGGGTTCTGGCCGTTGAGGTCGGTCGGGGCGACGATCCACTGGCCGGAGGCCAGCAGGGAGGCCTCGGAGCAGGAGTTGGTCTCGCAGCCCTTGGCGGCGATCCACTTGGCGCCCGGTGCCACGCCGGTCCTGTTGGCGCCGCCGTCGTCGCCGACCATGGTGCCCATGGTGTGCGTGCCGTGGTCGTTGTTGTCGCAGGGGGCGGCGGTGGAGCAGACGCCGGCCGGGTCGAACCAGTTGTAGTTGTGGTCGTAGGTCCCGTCCGCGCTCTTGCCGCGGTACTGGTTGTTGACCGCCGGATGGGTGTGGTCCACGCCGCTGTCGATGTTGGCGACGACGATGCCCTCGCCGCGCACGCCCGCCTGGTCCCACACCTGGGGGGCCTTGATCCGGTCGATGTTCCACTCGACGGCGTCGGCCGCCGCCTTCTCCCGCTTGCCGTCGGCGGGCTTCGGGAGGGCGACCTCGTCGTCGGCGTCGATCCGGGCGACCTCGGGGCGCTGGGCGAGCGTGCCGGCGAGCTTCTCGCTGCCGACGACGCGGACGGCGTTGACGATCCAGTACGAGGTGTACTCGGCCTTGGCGCCGTCCAGGGCCTTGAGGACGTCGGCCTGGCTGCGGGCCGCGTGAGCCTGCTTGGTCCGCAGCACGGTCTCGGCCTTGGCGGCGCGGGTCTGCTGTTCACCCGCGGCGGTCAGGTCGGCGGCGCTGTCCAGATAGACCCAGAAGACGGCCTTGGCGGACTCGTCGAGCTGGGCACGGAGCTTCGGCTCGATCTTGCGTTCGGCCGCGCCGGGGGTGGGGCCCGGTTCCGGCGCGGCCGCGGCGACGCCCGCGCCGAGGGGTAAGAGCAGGACCGCGGTGAGAGCGGCGAGCGCCGAGCGCAAGGGTCGTCTGGCGAGTTGTGCCACGTGTTGTCTCCTCGTACGCCATGTGCGGGATGTGCGGGAAATATGTGCGTGTGACGTGCGCGGGTCATGGTGATCGAGGTGCCATGCTCATTACAAGAGGGCCTAATGAGCCGTCGTGGTCGCCGTCGTGGTCGCCGTCGTGCACCCGACATGGACCCGCCGTGACCGCCGGTACGGTGGGGTGCGCTGCGGGTGCGGCGGGTGCGGCGGCCGGGTGGCCCTTCCCGCCCGCGCGGGCCAGCCTGAAGGCATGACAGCGCCCGCCGACCCGCCCGTGGAACCGCCCGTCGGCCCGACGGCGGGACACCCCGCCGCTCCGCCGGCCGAACCCCCCGGCGGCTCCCCCACCGGAGCCGACGTCGGGCCCTCCGACCCGGTCCCCGGCGTCCGGCTGGCCTCCGCGCGCGGCCGGTGGATCCTGCTGACCACCGTGCTCGGCTCGGCCATGGCCCTGCTGGACTCCACGGTGGTGAACGTGGCCCTCCCCGCCATCGGCGAGGACCTCGGCGCCGACCTGGCCGTGCTGCAGTGGACGGTCAATGCCTACCTGCTGACCCTGGCGGGCCTGATCCTGGTCGGCGGGGCGCTCGGCGACCGCTTCGGGCGCAGGCGGGTCTTCGTACTGGGCGTGGTGTGGTTCGCGGCTGCCTCACTGCTGTGCGGGATCGCCCCGAACGCCGGGGTGCTGATCGCCGCCCGCGCCCTGCAGGGGATCGGCGGAGCCCTGCTCACCCCCGGCTCCCTCGCCCTGATCCAGGCCTCGATCCGGGCCGGCGACCGGGGCCGCGCGGTCGGCCTGTGGTCCGGACTCGGCGGGGTGGGCGCGGCCGTCGGGCCCTTCCTCGGCGGCTGGCTGGTGGACGGGCCCGGCTGGCGCTGGGTGTTCCTGCTGAACGTACCGGTGGCCGCGCTGTGCGTCCCGGTGGCACTGCGGCACGTACCGGAGTCCCGTGACCCGCGTGCGCACGGGCGGTTCGACGTCGCGGGCGCGGTGCTGGCCGCGACGGCGCTCGCGCTGATGACCTACGCGCTGATCGAGGCGCGGTCCGGCAGCCCCCTGGTGCCGGCCGCCGCGGTCGGCGGGGTGCTGCTGGCCTGCGCGTTCGTCTACGTGGAGCACAAGCGGGCACACCCGATGGTGCCGCCGGAGATCTTCGCCTCCCGGCAGTTCACCGCCGTCAACCTGGTCACCTTGTGCGTGTACGCCGCCTTCGGCGGGTTCTTCTTCCTCGTCGTGCTCCAGCTCCAGGTCGTGGCGGGCTACTCGGCCCTGGCGTCCGGGGCCGCGCTGCTGCCCACCACCGTGCTGATGCTGCTGCTCTCCGCCCGGTCGGGGGAGCTCGGGGAGCGGATCGGACCGCGGATCCCGCTCACGGTGGGGCCGCTGCTGTGCGCGGCCGGAATGCTGCTGATGCTGCGGGTGGGTCCGGACGCCTCGTACGTACGGGACGTGCTGCCCGCGCTGCTGGTCATGGGCACGGGCATGGTCACCCTGGTGGCTCCGCTGACGTCGACCGTGCTGGCCTCGGTGGATCCCGGCCGGGCGGGTCTGGCCAGCGGCATCAACAACGCCGCGGCCCGGGCGGCCGGGCTGCTCGCGGTCGCGGCGTTGCCGCTGCTGGCCGGCATGGGGCCGGAGGCGTACCGATCGGCGGACCAGTTCGACGCGGCGTTCGACCGCGCGATGCCCTGGTGCGCGGGCATCCTGGTGGCCGGTTCCGTACTGGCGTGGACCACCGTACGGACTCCCTCTCCCGGGACGCCGCACTCACGGCCGCAGTGCCGTACGCAGTGCGCGGTCACCGCTCCGCCGCTCGAACCCCCGGGCACGGCGGAGCGGTGAGCCCTACCAGCGGGAGGGCGGCGGCGGGGGCACGACCGGCGGGCGGTCGTCACAGGTGAGCGGCAGGGTGAACTCCACGTACTGGCCGGGCGTCAGCCTCACCGCCGTGCGGCCCGACGCCTCGGCCGGGAGCGTGTACGCCGTGCGGTCCGGGCCGATGACCGTGCCGTCGGTGGCCGCGTTCTGCGCCTCCTGCTCGGCGAAGTCCACCCGGGCGCCGCGTCCTTCGACGAGCGCGGGGTCGAGTCCGGCCCGGGTGACGACGGGGGCCGGGGCGCGGGCGGTGTCCGGGCGGGCGAGCGCCGGGGCCGCGCCCAGCGCTCCGAGTCCGAGCGCGGAAGCGGCGATCACCGCCAGCACGGCGCCGTCCTTCTAGGGGGCATGGCCGGGACAGTAGAGCGGCGCGCAGAAAACCGGCAAGCCCTGTGCACAGAATTCCCGACGCCTGTCGCTCTATTGCGTGCGTTTGCGGTATCGGGTAGGCGTTCCCCCCGGACCACCTCCGCCCGGTCGTTCACAAGACGCGGCACCGCCACGACGCGACCCCTTGCGCCATCGCTGGAGGAAGCCGGTCGACGGCGCGGTCGCGACGCCGTGTAAAAAGAGGTCTTCATGTGACCGGCCCGGTCGACAGGGCCCACACATTCCTTTGGGGGGAATCCGACCATGCGCACACGCGCGCTCCGCAGAGCGCTCCTTTCCGTGCTCGCCGTTTCGGCCGCGACCGTCCTCGTCCCGGCGACCGCCACCCCGGCCGCCGCGGCCGGCCCGACCGAGTGCTACAACTTCGGCAGCGGCACCCTCGCCACACTGTTTCCCGGGCAGCGCCTGGAGTCGGGCTCCCGTCTGCTGGACAAGGTGAGCGCGGCGGAGCTCGTCATGCAGCCCGACGGAAACCTGGTGCTGTACGCCCTCGGCAACCCGGGCGGCTACAGGCTCCCGCTGTGGAACAGCGGCACCTACGGAAATCCCGGCGCGTACGCCCTCATGCAGACGGACGGCAACTTCGTCATCTACAAGCAGGGCGGCGGCCCCCAGGCCGGCGGCGGCATCTGGCACACCGCGACCTACGGCACCCGGACGGACTGGGCCCCGAAGGCGCTTCTGCTCGCCGGCGCGTTCGTCGTCGAAGGCCGCGGCAGCAGCGCCGCCACCCAGAGGTGGTCCACCAGCACCAACGAGCGCGACAACCAGCTGTGCTCCGCGTTCGAGGCGTCCTCGCACGACTGGTGGGCAGGTGCCTGGACCCAGTCCGCCACCGTGTGGCTGGTTCTGCAGAAGGACAACAACCTGGTCATGTACCGCAAGAGCGATGGCAAGGCCATCTGGAACAGCGGCACCTACGGGGGCAGCCGACCGGTGACCATGCAGATGGCCTACAAGCACCAGGGCGATCTGACCATCACTCAGGGCGACAGCAACGGCACGGTCCGCTGGCGCACCCGCACCGCCGGCAACGCGGACGCGTGGGCCCTGCTCCAGGACGACGGCAACTTCGTCGTCTACAAGAAGACCGGCGGCCCCGGCAAGGGCGGCGCCCTCTGGTCCACCGGCACCTACAACAAGGTCTGACCGGTCCGCGGAGCGGACGCGAGGGGGCGGGGTGCGACAGGCACCCCGCCCCCTCGGCGTACGGAGCGGGGCCGCTCCCCCGCTCCCGGCGGGCGCGCCTCCGGGAACCGGCCGAGTCTGGTGCGCGGTTGGCCGGAAGTCGCGAAGTTACCAAGAGGTATGTAGTGACTTCACAAGCACCTAGCAGTAGAACTCGTTCTCATTCAGCCGAGAGTGAGGAACGTCACATGAGTGACAACACCCTGCCCGGAAATGGCTCCAACGGATTTTCCCGGCGCGGATTTCTTGCAAGAACAGGTTCTATTCTGGGCGCTGTCGCCCTCTCCGCGCAGGTCCTCCCCGCCCACGCGGCGCAGGCGTCGGCAGCCAGCGCCGCCATCGACAACGGGGCCCACGTCCCGGTCCTGGTGATCGGTACCGGATACGGCGGATCCGTCGCGGCCCTGCGCCTCGCGCAGGCCGGTGTCAACGTGCACATGGTCGAGATGGGCATGGCCTGGGACACCCCCGGGAGCGACGGCAAGATCTTCGCGCACACCACCAACCCGGACTACCGCTCCTACTGGCTGCGCACGAGGACGAAGGCGCCGCTCAGCAACTTCCTCGGGTTCCCGATCGACAAGAACGTGCCCAAGTACACGGGCATCCTGGACGCCGAGGAAATGGGCGGGATCATCGTCTACCAGGGCCGCGGCGTGGGCGGCGGCTCGCTCGTCAACGGCGGCATGGCCGTGACGCCCAAGCGGCAGAACTTCAGCTCCGTACTGCCCTCGGTGAACGCCGACGAGATGTACGACACCTACTACCCCCGCGCCAACGCCGGCCTCGGGGTGGGCCTCATCGACCCGGCCTGGTTCGACACCGTCGACTGCTACCAGTACGCCCGCGTGGGCCGCAAGCACGCCCAGCGCTCGGGCTTCCCCTTCGTCTTCGTGCCGGACGTGTACGACTGGGACTACATGAAGCAGGAGGCGGCCGGCACCGTCCCCAAGTCCGCGGTGAGCGGCGAGATCCTCTACGGCAACAACTACGGCAAGAAGTCGCTCCAGCAGACGTACATCGCTTCCGCCAAGGCCACCGGACGGGTCACCATCTCGCCCCTCCACCAGGTCACCTCGGTCGCCCCCGCCGCGGGCGGCGGCTACACCGTCTCCCTCAACCAGCTGAACACCGACGGCACCGTCTCGGTCTCCAAGAGCGTCACCGCCGACCGGGTGTTCTTCGCGGCCGGCAGCGTCGGCACCAGCAAGCTGCTCGTCAAGCTGAAGGCCACCGGGGTCCTGCCCCACCTGAACAACGAGATCGGCAAGGGCTGGGGCGACAACGGCAACGTCATGTGCGGCCGCGCGAACCACATGTGGGACGCGACCGGCAAGGTCCAGGCCTCCATCCCCTGCGGCGGCATCGACAACTGGGACGCGGGCGGTGCGTTCGCCGAGGTCGCGCCCCTGCCGACCGGCATCGAGACGTACGCCTCCTTCTACCTGTCGATCACCAAGAACCCGCACCGTGCCGAGTTCTCCTGGAACGCGGCGGCGGGCAAGGTCGACCTCAACTGGCAGACGGCCTGGAAACAGGCCTCCATCGACATGGCCAAGACCATCTTCGACAAGATCAACAAGAAGGAGGGGACGATCTACCGCACCGACCTCTTCGGCCTCAACAAGATCTGGGGCGACCACCTCACCTACCACCCGCTGGGCGGCGCGGTCCTGAACAAGGCCACCGACAACTACGGCCGCCTGCACGGCTACACGGGCCTGTACGTGATCGACGGCGCGCTGATCCCCGGCAACACCAGCGTCAACCCGTTCGTCACCATCACGGCGCTCGCCGAGCGGAACATCGAGAAGATCATCGCCACCGACCTGTAGCGGGGCGGGCGGGCACGGAAGCCGGGGCCGGTCGGACACACCGAACGGCCCCGGACGCATGTCAGTGGCCCGGCAGCATGCAGACGCTGTCGAGGCCGAGCACGTGGTTGAGCCGGCCGAAGGCCAGCCAGGACCCGATGCTCATGGTCAGTTCGACGATCTCGAGCTGGCTGTAGGCGCCCGTCATCCGGTCCCAGAACTCGTCGTCGAGGCCGTGGTGGTCGAGGGTGTAGCGCTCGGCGTACTCGGCGGCCAGGCGGGTCCGCTCGTCGAAGCGGTCCGTGGTGCGCCACTCCGTCACCGCGTCGGAGAACTCCTCCTCGACCTTCTCCCCCTCGCGCTCGGTGCGCCAGTCCAGGCAGAAGACGCACCCGTTGATCTGCGCGACGCGCAGCCGGGCGGCCTCGAACTCGCGCAGGCCCAGGGTGGTGTGGGCGTACACGGACAGGGAGAAGTTGGCCGCGGCCATGCCGATTCCGGGGACCATGTCGCCCCACACGTACTCGATCGGGTGCTGACCTTCGGGGATGTCGATCTTCATGGCTGTTTCCTTCCGAGTTTTCCGACGGCGGGACGGATCGGGACGTCGAGGGCGTCGTAGAGGCCCGGTTCGGCCTCGGCGAGCCAGTCGATGGCGCCGACCAGGCGGCCGACGGCGGTGGCGTTCCCGCCGGCGGAGCGGTTCTCCCCCTCGTCGGTGGCCTCGATCGTGACCTCGATGCGGGGGCGGCCCTCGATGACGACGCGGTGGGCGCCGTCGCCCCCGTCGGGCGGCGACGGCCAGTCCGGGGCGCACGAGGCGTGGATGCGGGTGACGTGCTCGATGACGATGCGCGGTTCGCCCTCGACGATGCCCTGCACCTCGAAGCGGACCGCGCCCTGTGTGCCGGCCTCGAACTCGCCCATGGTCCGGGTGGTGACGGTGGTGTCAAGGGCCCGCCGTTCCAACGTCTCGCGTATCTCGTCGAGTTCGACGCCGAGTGCCCGTGCCATCATCCGCACCTGCCCGCCCCACACCATCGTGGGGATCGAGGGCAGCAGCATCATCGGCTCGAAGTCCATGGGCTGGCCCATGCCGATGAGGTAGCGCACGGAGTCCTGCTGGTCGTACGTGGAGTAGTCGAAGATCTCCTGGCAGCGGATCACGTCGACGGTGGTGCCGAGCCCGCTGAGCAGCAGCGGGAGCACGTCGTTGCCCCAGCCGGGGTCGACGCCGGAGGCGAAGAGGGAGCCACCGCCCTCGGCGATCGCGGCCAGTACCGGGTCGCGGAACTCGGGCGGGGCGCTGCGGTGGTCGTACAGGGGGTAGAGCGCGGGGCTGACGACGACGGCCCCGGAGCGGACCGCCCGGGTGATGTCGGCCAGCGCGTCGTCGGGGCGGACGTCCCCGGAGGCCGCGTAGACCACGGCCCGGGGGCCGGCGGCGAGAACGGCGTCGATGTCGTCGGTGGCCGCCACCCCCAACGGGCGGCCGAGTCGGCCGAGTTCGCCCGCGTCACGGCCGACCTTGGCTGGATTGTGGACGATGACAGCGGTGAGTTTCAGTGCCGGATGGGCCTCGACGGCGCGGATGGCCAGACGGCCGACGTTGCCGGTACCCCAGACAACCGTGGAAATCATGCGCGGAGGGTAGCGACAGGACCTGCAGGTTCCTAGAGCCGCGAGCGGAAAGTTGGGACCGCGGTCACTGGTTCTCGGCCCCCAGGACGAAGAGGAGGTAGACGAAGAAGGCGAAGAGGTGGCCGACGAACAAGTAGGCGATGAGCCGGATCACCAGACCGCGCGGGAACTTCGACTCGATGCGGGCGCGGACGCCCGTCGGCGCGGCCGCCTCCACGGCCCCCCGGGGCACCCCGGCGGGCTCCGCGGTCTCTGTCACGTCCGGCATGTTCTCTCCCTGGGACACGGGTACGGCTCCTCGGCTATCGGTCGTGCGTGGTCGCGCCGCCGAGGCAGAGCCCGGCGAGGCTGCTCTGCAGCAGGGTGTGGACGAACAGCAGGTCGGCCCCGTCGGGGCCGGCCGCGGCGATGCGGTGCGGGGTCAGCGAGTCGAAGTGTGCGCTGTCCCCCGGATCCAGCAGGTGCTCGGCCTCGCCGAGGTGCAACCGCAGCCGCCCCTTCAGGACGTACAGCCACTCCTCGCCGGGATGCACGCGGACCAGGTCCTCCCGGCCCCGGGCGCCCGGAACGTGCACGCGCAGCGCCTGCATCCCGCGCCCGGAGCCGCCCGCCTGCCAGTACGTCCACCCGTCGGCCTCGCGGGCCCCCGGCGCGCCGGCCCGTACGATGGGGTCGGCGACGGCGGGGGTCTCGCCGAGCAGTTCGGAGACGGTCGTGCCGTAGGTGCGGGCGAGGCCGAGCAGGAGCGGCAGCGAGGGCTGGCGCCGGCCCGTCTCCAGGCGGGACAGGTGGGCGGGCGAGAGCCGTGCCCGGGCGGCGGCGGCTTCGAGGGTCAGTCCGGCGCGGCGGCGCAGCTCGCGCAGCTGCGGGGCCACGGTGGGCAGCTCGTCGGGGCCGTGGTCCGCGTCGGGGGCGCCGGGACGGCCGGCGGTGGCGGCGCTGTCGAGCGGGTCGGCCGCGTCATCGGGGCCGGGTGCGGGACCGGGTGTCATATGTCGATTGAGCCAGAGACGTGCCTTTCTGGCAATCCGCCTTACCTCTGAGGCAAACTGCGCGGCCGCCTGCTGTCCGCCCGGCGACAGCCCGCCGGTTGCCCTGCCGCCGCCGGACGGACGGGCGGCCCCCGCGAAACCCGCCCCGGGTGTCGCTCCGGCGTCAGCCCGCCGTGCCCCGCCCCAGTACCGTCTCCACGGTATCGGCCTGCTCCGCGGTCTTGTCCGGGCGGTGCCGCAGCACCCGTGCGAAGCGCAGTGCGACGCCGGCCGGGTAGCGCGGGGAGCGCTGGAGGCCGTCGTAGGCGATCTCCACCACCAGCTCGGGTCGCACCCGGACGGTGAACCCGTCGTCCGAGACGGCCAGCTCGCCCAGTGCGCCGGTCTGCCAGCGCAGCATCTCGTCGGTGAGCCCCTTGAAGGTCTTGCCGAGCATGGCGTACCCGCCGTCGGCGGCCCGCGCCCCCAGGTGCAGGTTCGACAGCAGGCCGGTGCGCCGCCCGTGGCCCCACTCGGCGGCGAGCACCACCAGGTCCAGGGTGTGCACCGGTTTCACCTTCAGCCAGTTCCGGCCGCGCCGGCCCGCGGCGTAGGCGGAGTCGAGGGCTTTGACCATCACCCCCTCGTGGCCCCGGATCAGGGTCTGCCTCCAGAACTCCTCCGCCTCGGCGGCCTGCGCCGCCGGATCGTCGACGACGAGGCGCCGGACCCGGGCGCTCTCGGGCACCAGGGCGGCCAGGGCCGCGTGCCGCTCGCGCACCGGCAGGTCGAGCAGGACCGTGTCCCCGGAGACGAGGACGTCGAAGAAGCGGACCTCCAGCGGGAGCGTCCGGCGGGCCGCCGCCACGTCGGTACGGGAGCCCACGCGGCTCGCCACCTCCTGGAAGGGCACCGGGCGTCCGTCCGGCGCCCGGCCGATCACCTCGCCGTCCAGGATGAACCGCTCCCCCGGCAGCGACCGGGCCAGCTCGGCCACCTCCGGCAGCCGCCCGGTGATCTCGTCCAGGGAGCGGGTGTACACCCGTACGGCGTCCCCGTCGCGGTGGACCTGTACCCGTACGCCGTCGAGCTTCTCCTCCACCGCGCAGGGGCCCAGCGCCTCCAGGGCCCCGGCCACCGACGCGGCGGTCGCTGCCAGCATCGGCTGGACGGGCCGCCCGACGCGGAGGGTGAAGCCGCCGAGCGCCTCCGCGCCCCCGGCCAGCACCGCCGCGGCCACCCGGGGCAGCGAGCCGTCCAGCATCACGGCCCGGCGCAGGCCGGCCGCCGGTACCCCGGCGGCGGCGGCCACCCCGTCCAGCGCCACGGCGTCGAGCGCGCCCTGGCGCACCTCGCCGGAGAGCAGGCTGCGCAGGAACGCCTGCTCGTCCCCGGTGGCCGCCCCCAGCAGGCCGTCGAGGACGCGGCGCCGTTCGGCCTGCGCCCCGGGGCCCGCGACGGCTGCCAGCGCGGTCACCGCCTCGTCGACCGCGCGGACGCTCAGCGTGGGGGCCGCGGCCGGTTCGACCTCCCGGGCCAGCGCGCGCCAGCCGACGCCCGGACGGCCCTGCGGGAGCCGTCCGGCGAGGTAGGAGATCACCAGCGCCGCCTCCCCGGGCGGCGCGGCGGCGAAGACCTCCGCGAGGAGGGCGGACTTGCGGGAGCGGGCGGAGGTCTCGGCGACCTCCCGGGACACGCGCGCGACCTCGGCCAGCAGCATGCGGCCATCCTGCCGCCGGACGGCGCGCCCCGCAGGTCGACCCCGGAACTCCGGCGCGCCGCCGACCGCGATTACGTCCGGCCCGGACGTGGAAGCGATCTCCGCATGACGGAAAGCGCGAGTCCCTACATCTCCTCGGCGCGGGTCAGCGTGGGCGGCGTACAGCCCGGCCGCCCGCCGTTCCGCATCGTGGAAATCGACGGCGAGGTCGTCGGCACCGCGAGAGAGATGACGGACGTGCTGCTGGCGGCCGCGGCCCTCGGCATCACGATCCACGACCTGGACGACCCGGGCGAGGTCCGGTGGGTCGGCGGCGGGAAGTTCCACTGGCACACGGCCTGAGCGGCCGGCGTACCGCAGGCGCGGTACGCCGGGCGGTGCGCGTACGCCTCGGGAAGGGCGGGACATCCCCCTGCGGGCGCTCGGGCGGGGGACGGCCTGCGATTAGGGTTCCCCTATGAAGCTCCGACTGCCCCGGCGCCGCCGCAGCCGCCTGATCGCGGGCGCCGCCGCGCTCGCCGTCATCGCGGGAGCCGGCACGTGGACCGCCGCGGCCACGGCCGGCGACGCGCCGGCCGTGCACCGCGAGGACCGCGTCCTGGACATGCCCGGCGCCGGCATCGACACCTCGTACTTCACCGCGGGCGGCGGGGAGGGCGGTGACGGGAAACGGCCCGCCGTGCTCATCGGGCACGGCTTCGGCGGCAGCAAGGACGACGTCCGGGCCCAGGCCGAGCAGCTGGCCCGCGACGGGTACGCCGTCCTGACCTGGTCGGCGCGCGGATTCGGCCGCTCCGGCGGCCGGATCGGGCTCAACGACCCGGAGCACGAGGTCAAGGACGTGTCGCGGCTCGTCGACTGGCTCGCGACCCGGCCCGAGGTGCGCCTCGACGCGGCCGGCGATCCGCGCGTCGGCGTGTCCGGGGCGTCCTACGGCGGGGCGGTCTCACTGCTGGCCGCCGGGTACGACGCGCGGGTGGACGCGATCGCCCCCCAGATCACCTACTGGAACCTCGCCGACTCGCTCTTCCCCGGGGACGTCTTCAAGAAGCTGTGGGCGGGGATCTTCTTCACCACCGGTTCCGCCGAGGGCCTGCGGCAGTCCGGGCAGGCACCGGCCCCGGAGGCCCCTGGCGGGCGGGCGCCCGCTCAGCAGCAACCGGCCGGGCAGGACGCGGCCCCGGGCGCAACCAAGGCGGCGGATCCTCCGGCCGCCCCCGGCTGCGGCCGGTTCCAGCCCGAGCTGTGCGCGATGTACGAGCGGGTCGCGGTGGCGGGCAAGCCCGACGCCGAGGCCCGCGCGCTGCTGGAGGGCCGCAGCCCCTCCGCCGTCGCCGGCCGGATCAAGGTGCCGACCCTGATCGTGCAGGGCCAGGACGACTCCCTCTTCCCGTTGGACCAGGCCGATGGGATGGCCACGGCCATCGCGGCGAACGGCGCGCCCGTCTCCGTGGACTGGGCGGCCGGCGGCCACGACGGGGGGATGCGGGAGGCCGGCCGGGCGAACGCCCGGGTGGCCGCCTGGTTCGACCGCTACCTGAAGGACGACGGCGGCGTGGACACCGGTCCGGCGTTCCGCGTCTCGCGCTCCGGCGGCATCGACTCCACCGACGGGCAGGTGACGCTGCGCGGCGCGGAGGGCGACCGCTACCCGGGGCTCGTCTCGGGCCCGGAGCGGTTCGCCCTGTCCGGACGCGAGCAGAGCTTCACCAATCCGGCGGGCGGCGCGCCGCCCGCGCTGTCCTCGCTGCCGGGCATCGGGGGTCAGCTCGCGGCCTTCGGGGCGGGGCTGTCCCTGGACTTCCCGGGGCAGAATGCGCGGTTCGAATCGGAGCCGCTGGCCCACGACGTGACGATCACCGGAACCCCGGCCGTCACCCTCAATGTGAGGTCGACGGCCGCCGACGGATCGGCCGTCCTGTTCGGCAAGGTGTACGACGTGGGGCCGGACGGACGGCAGCAGGTGCTGCCCGGCCAGCTCGTCGCGCCGGTACGGGTGGAGGGCGCGCAGCAGGGCCGGACCGTCGAGCTCCGGCTGCCCGCGATCGACCACGCGGTCGAGGCGGGGCACCGGCTGCGCCTGGTGGTCGCGGCGACCGACCTGGGCTACGCGACCCCGGCGGCGCCCGCCGTGTACACGGTCACCGCCGAAGGGCCGCTGGCCGTTCCCGTGGCCGCGGGGGTACGCACCGCCTCGTCCGGGCTGCCCGCCTGGACGTGGGGTCTCCCGCTGGGCGCGGTCGCGCTGGCGGCGGCGCTGCTCGGGGTCAGGCGGACCGGCGGCCGGCGCGGCGGCGGGGGGCGCGGCGGAGCGCCGGCTCCGGAGCCCGCGCTGGCCGGCGTACCGCTGGAGATCACGGGGCTGACCAAGCGGTACGCGAAGACCCAGGACCGGTACGCGGTCCGGGACCTGTCGTTCCGGGTGGAGAAGGGCCAGGTGCTGGGCCTGCTCGGCCCCAACGGCGCAGGCAAGACCACCACCCTGCGGATGCTGATGGGGCTCATCTCCCCGGACGCCGGTGAGATCCGGGTGTTCGGGCACGCGGTGCGCGCCGGAGCCCCCGTGCTGTCCCGGGTCGGCGCCTTCGTCGAGGGCGCCGGGTTCCTCCCGCACCTGACGGGTCGCGCCAACCTGGAGCTGTACTGGCAGGCCACCGGCAGGCCCGCCGAGGACGCGCGGATGGCGGAGGCCCTCAAGATCGCGGGCCTCGGCGACGCGCTGGAGCGCGCCGTGCGCACGTACTCGCAGGGCATGCGCCAGCGGCTCGCGATCGCGCAGGCCATGCTCGGCATGCCGGACCTGCTGATCCTGGACGAGCCGACGAACGGTCTGGACCCGCCGCAGATCCGGGAGATGCGGGACGTGATGATCCGCTACGCGGCCGGCGGGCGGACGGTCATCGTCTCCAGCCACCTGCTGTCCGAGGTGGAGCAGTCCTGCACCCACCTCGTGGTCATGGACCGCGGCCGGCTCGTCCGGGCGGGCGAGGTGGCGGAGATCACCGGCGGCGGGGACACCCTGCTGGTGACGCTGGCGGGACCGGTGGACGAGGTGGCCGTCGAGAAGGTGGCGGCCCTGGAGGGAGTGGGGTCGGTGGTGGCCGCCGACGACGGGCTGCTCGTACGGCTCGAAGGCGCGACGGCCACGGAGCTGATCGCCGAACTCGTACGGCTGGAGGTGCCGGTGTCCGGAGTGGGGCCGCACCGCCGGCTGGAGGACGCGTTCCTGACGCTGATCGGAGGTTCGGCATGAGTGCCGTCCAGGAGACCGCGCCCGGCTACCGGCCGGGCCGGACCCTGCCGCTGCGGGTGGAGGCGCTGCGGCAGTGGCGCCGGCGGCGGACGCTCGTGATGGGCGGGGTGCTCGCCGCACTCCCCTTCATCATGATCATCGCGTTCGCGGTGGGCGGCGGGCCGGACGACGGTCCGGGCGGCGGCAACGGCCGGATCACCCTGATCGACACGGCCACCGCCTCGGGTGCGAACTTCGCCGCGACCTGCCTGTTCGTCTCGGCGGGCTTCCTGCTAGTGGTGCCGGTGGCACTGTTCTGCGGGGACACGGTGGCCTCGGAGGCGAGCTGGTCCTCGCTGCGCTACCTGCTGGCCTCGCCGGTACCTCGGGCCCGGCTGCTGTGGAGCAAGCTCGTGGTGGCGCTGGGGTTCAGTCTGGCGGCGATGGTGCTGCTGCCGGTGGTGGCGCTGGCGGCGGGCACGCTCGCGTACGGCTGGGGGCCGCTGAAGCTGCCCACGGGCGGCGCCCTCGCGGCCTCGGAGACGGTGCCGCGGCTCGCGCTGGCGGTCGCCTTCGTCTTCGTGTCGCAGCTGGTCACGGCCGGGCTGGCGTTCTGGCTGTCCACCCGGACGGACGCGCCGCTCGGTGCGGTGGGCGGCGCGGTCGGGCTGACGATCGTCGGCAACGTGCTGGACGCGGTGACGGCCCTGGGGTCGTGGCGGGAGTTCCTCCCGGCGCACTGGCAGTTCGCCTGGGCGGACGCCTTGCAGCCGCAGCTGGAGTGGGGCGGGATGCTCAAGGGGACCGCGGTGTCGGTGTCCTACGCGCTGGTGCTGTTCGCCCTGGCCTTCCGGGGCTTCTCCCGCAAGGACATCACGTCCTGACCGGGAGGGCCCCGGGACGGCGGGGCCCGGGCCCGCGGGCCCGGAGCGGACGGGGCCCGCGCGGGCGGGCCCCGGTCCGTCACGGCAGGACGCGTACGGGCGAGCCGTCGAGGAACGCCGCGATGTCCTCGACGGCCTCGCCGTAGTACGTGGCGTAGTTGGCCCGCGTCACGTAGCCGAGGTGGGGCGTCGCCAGGAGCCGCGGGGCGGTGCGCAGCGGGTGGTCCGCCGGCAGCGGCTCGGTGTCGAAGACGTCGAGGCCGGCGCCGGCGATCCGGCCGGCGTGCAGGGCGGCGAGGAGCGCGTCCTGGTCGACGATGGCCGCCCGGGAGGTGTTGACCAGGTAGGCGGTCGGCCGCATCAGGGCGAGCTCGGGTGCGCCGATCAGCCCTCGGGTGCGGTCGCCGAGGGCGAGGTGGACCGAGACGAAGTCGCTGCCCGCCAGCAGTTCCTCCTTGGATCCGGCGCGGCGTACGCCGACCTCCGCGGCCCGCTCGTCCGTGAGGTTGCGGCTCCACGCCACCACGTCCATGCCGAAGGCGAGCCCGACCCGGGCGACCCGGCTGCCGATCTTGCCGAGGCCGAGGAGCCCGAGGCGGCGGCCGTACAGGTCGGCGCCGAGGGTGCTCTGCCACGGCCCGCCGGTGCGCAGGGCGGTGTTCTCCGGGACGATGCCCCGGGCCAGGCCGAGCAGCAGCGCCCAGGTCAGTTCGACGGGCGGCGTGCCGGAGCTGGCCGTACCGCAGACGGTGACGCCGTTGCGCGCCGCTGCGGCGTAGTCGATCACCGAGTTCCGCATGCCGCTGGCGACGAGCAGCGCGAGGCGAGGCAGCCGGTCGAGCAGGGACGCGGGGAAGGACAGGCGCTCGCGCAGGGTGACGACGATGTCGAAGTCGGCCAGGCGCGCCGCGAGCCGGTCCTCGTCGGGGAGGTGGTCCGTGAACGTCACCACCTCCACCCGGCCGGCGACCGGGCTCCAGTCGGCGAGGGTGGTCGCGGCCTCCTGGTAGTCGTCGAGTACGGCGCAGCGCAGCACGCCGTGCTCACCGGTTCGGGGACCGTTCACGCCGCGGCGCCCGGTGCCACCGCGTCGATCGCGGCGAGCAGCTCGGCGTCCAGGGGCCGGTCGGCGACGGCCGCGTTGGCCCGCACCTGTTCGGGCGAGGTGGCTCCCGCGATGACGGAGGCGCAGCCGGGTTGAGCGGAGAGCCAGCCGACGGCGAGTTCGAGCACGCTGCGCCCGTGCTCCTCCGCGAGCGCGGCCAGGGCTTCGACCACGTCGAGGCGTTCCTCGGTGAGGTAGCCGTCGCGCCCTTCGAGGCGCGAGCCGGCCGGGACGGGCACGCCACGGCGGATCTTGCCCGTCAGGAGGCCGTTGGCGAGGGGGAAGTAGGGCAGGACGCCGACCCCGTAGTGCAGGGCCGCGGGGACGAGCTCGCGCTCGGCGGAGCGTTGCAGGAGGGACCACTCGTTCTGCGCCGACACGAAGGGCGCCGCGCCCGTTTCGCGGGCGACGTGGGCGGCCTCGGCGAGCTGCCACCCACTGAAGTTGGAGTGGCCGATGTAGCGCACCTTGCCCTCGGCGACGAGCTCGGTGAGCGCCGTGAGGGTCTCGGCGACGGGCGTGGCCGGGTCGGGGCTGTGCAGCTGGTACAGGTCGATGTGGTCGGTGTCCAGGCGGCGCAGGGACTCCTCGACGGCCCGCCGGACGTAGGCCCGGCCGCCGCGCGAGCCCGCGGCGGGCCCGTACTCCATGTCCATGCCCGCGAAGCCGAACTTCGTGGCGAGCACGACCTGGTCGCGGCGGCCCTTGAGTGCCTGGCCGAGGTGGCGTTCCGAGCCGCCGCGACCACCGTAGATGTCGGCGGTGTCCAGCAGGGTGATGCCCGCGTCGAGGGCCGCGTCGACGACGGCGCGGGTGGCCTGTGCGTCGAGGCGGCCGCCGAAGTTGTTGCAGCCCAGTCCGACGGCGGAGACCCGCAGGCCTGAACTGCCCAGGGAGAGATAGCGCATGGGTTCCGGTTCTCCGCTCTCGTGGCGTCAGGTGATCACCGCGAAGCTACCCCACCCGCAGCCCGACGACCCCGACACCTCGGGTAAGCCTTCCTCAGGTGGGATCCCGTAGGCGGTACCGCTCCCGGCCACGGGCCGCCCGGTGACCCGCAGACCCGCCTCAGTCCCCCTACCGCAGGCGGACCGCGCCGGCCGACGGGGCCGCCGTCGTGATGCGGGGCGGTGCGTAGCCCGCCCCGCGGAAGGCCCCGGTCACCGCCCGGCCCACCTCCGGCTCCGCGTCCGCGTCGATCAGGGCCAGTGCCGAGCCGCCGAACCCCCCGCCCGTCATCCGCGAGCCGTACGCCCCCGCCGCGGTGGCCGCGGCGACGGCGAGGTCGAGCTCCGGGCAGGACACCTCGTAGTCGTCGCGCAGGGAGACGTGGCCCTCCGTCAGCAGCGGCCCGGCCTCCCGCAGAGCGCCGGAACGCAGCAGCTCCACGATCCGGGCGACCCGTTCGTTCTCGGTGACGACGTGCCGGACGCGCTTTCGGTGGACGGGGTCGGCGAGGCTCGCCAGGGCCTGCTCCAGTCCGGCGTACGGCAGGTCGCGCAGGGCGGGTACGCCGAGCGCGGCGGCCGCCTCGTGGCACGACGCCCGGCGCTGCGCGTACGCCCCGTCGGCCAGGGCGTGCTTGACCCGGGTGTCGATGACGAGCAGGCGCAGGCCCTGCGCCGCGCAGTCGAAGGGGACGTGCCGCTGTTCGAGGCTCCGGGTGTCCAGGTGCAGGGCGTGGCCCTCGATGGCACAGGCCGAGGCCATCTGGTCCATGACCCCGCACGGGACCCCGACGTACGCGTTCTCGGCGCGCCGGGCCAGCGCGGCCAGTTCGGGACGCGTCGTCGCGAGGCCGTACAGGTCGGCGAGGGCCAGCCCGACGGCCACCTCCAGGGCCGCGGAGGACGAGAGCCCGGCCCCGGTCGGCACCTCGGACCGGACGAGGAGGTCGGCGCCCCCACCGATCGGAAGCCCTGCGTCCAGCAGCGCCCACGCCACCCCCGCCGGATACGCGGACCAGCTCGCGGCGCCCTGCGGGGGGCGCGCCGGATCGAGGCCGGCGACATCGAGGGACACCGCCCCGGAAGGGGCGTCGGCGGAGTGCAGCCTGAGGATCCCGTCACCGCGCCGGGCGGCGGCGACCTCCGTGCGCTGCGGCAGCGCGAAGGGCAGGACGAAGCCGTCGTTGTAGTCGGTGTGTTCGCCGATCAGGTTGACGCGCCCCGGCGCCGCCCACACCCCCTCGGGCAGGTACCCGTACAGTTCCCGGAACTCCCTGGTCACCGCGCTCACCGGCTCGCCACCTCGCGCAGGCGCGCGGCCGCGTCCTCCGGCCGGACGTCGTTCATGTAGGCCTCCATGCCGGATTCGGTACCGGCGAGGTACTTGAGCTTGTCCGCGGTGCGGCGGACCGTGAAGAGCTCCAGGTGGAGCGCGAAGTCTCCGCGCCCGCTCCCCGTGGGGGCCTGGTGCCAGGCGGAGATGTACGGGGTCGGTTCCGGCCGGTCGAAGAGCCGGTCGAAGCGGCGCAGCAGCTCCAGGTAGACGCGGGGGAACTCCGCGCGGGCCGCGTCGCCGAGGGCGGGCAGGTCTGGCACCCGGCGGTTCGGGTAGAGGTGGACCTCGTACGGCCAGCGGGCCGCGTACGGCACGAAGGCGGTCCAGTGCTCCCCTTCCAGCACCATCCGCGAGCCGTCGGCGCGTTCGCCGGCCAGGACCTCGTCGAAGAGGTTGCCGCCGGTGCGGGAGCGGTGCTCCGCGACGGTGGCCTGCATCCGGGTGGTGCGCGCGGTGACGAACGGGAAGGCGTAGATCTGGCCGTGCGGGTGGGCGAGGGTGACGCCGATCTCGGCGCCCCGGTTCTCGAAGCAGTAGACCTGCCGGACGCCTTCCCGGGCGGAGAGTTCGGCGGTGCGGTCGGTCCACGCGGCGAGCACCAGGGCGGCGCGCTCCTCGTCGAGTTCGGCGAAGGAGGTCAGGTGCTCGGGCGTGAAGCAGATGACCTCACAGCGACCGGTGTCCCCGGCGAGGGACGGGAAGCGGTTCTCGAAGACGGCCACCTCGTAGTCGGGCGCCGGGACTTCGCTCGCACGGCCGCCGGTGGAGGGGCACAGGGGGCACTCGTCGGCGGGCGGGTGGTAGGTACGGCCCTGGCGGTGCGAGGCGATGACGACCGGGTCGCCGAGCAGCGGGTCGCGGCGGACCTCGGAGGCGCTCGCGGAGGCGCCGAGGGGGCGCGTGTCGGGGAAGGCGCGGGCCGCGCCTCCGTCGGTGTCGTAGTACAGGATCTCGCGGCCGTCGGCGAGGCGGGCGCTCGTACGCTTCACGTGCGGAGCTTCTCTCACTGGAGGGTGACGACCTTGGGGCGGCCGAGGTCGGGCCGGTCGCGCAGCGGCAGTTCGGTACCGGGGCGCTCGCATTCAAGGATGATGATCTCGTTCTCCCCGGCGCGCCAGAGGGGGCCGGGGGCGTAGAGGGTGCGCTGCGGGCCGCGCGGGGTGTCGTAGTGGCCGAGGAGGAAGCCGTTCAGCCACACCAGGCCGGTGCCCCAGCCCGATACGTCGACGAAGGCGTCGGCCGGTGCGTCCGGGGTGTGGAGGTAGCGGTGGAAGGCTGGCCCTGCCTCGGCTGGTGCGCCGCCGGCGGGGTTCCGGGACCAGTCGAGCGCGGTCAGGTCGGTGAGGGGCAGGGGGCGGATCTCCCACTCGAAGAGCTGCTGGTGGCCGTGTCGGACGCCGCGCCAGATGCCCTTGCGGTCGTCGAGGAGCGGCCCGTAGTTGACCCGCCCCTGGGCCCGCACGAGGACGTCGAGGACCACGCCGGCCGCGCCGACGGCCAGGTCGAGGCCCTCGTCGGGCGCGTTGCGGTCGAGGACGCCGAGCGGGACCCCGTCGGCGAAGACGTACGCGCGGTCCCCGAGGCCGTCGATCCGGACGGGCATCGGGGGGCGCGGGCCGGTGATCGAGGTGCGGTAATGGATCAGGCCGTGGCTCTGGCCGAGCCGCTCCATGGACTCGGGCGCGGCGCGCAGCACGGGTGGTCCCGCGAGGCGGTCGAGTCCGGCGAGCAGCACCGCGGTGCCGGCGGGTGCGGCGAGGGCGGGGGCCATGCGGGGCAGGGGATCGGGCAGCGGTCCGTCGGGCAGGGGCAGGTACGCGCCGATGACCTCGCGGAACGCGTGGAACTTGGGCGTGAGTTCGCCGGCCTCGCCGATGGGTGCGTCGTAGTCGTAGCTGGTGACGGTGGGTTCGTAGCCGGGCTCGCCGGGCCGCGATCCGGTGTGGTTGGCACCGGCCCAGAAGCCGAAGTTGGTGCCGCCGTGGGCCATGTACAGGTTGACGGACGCTCCGGTGGCGAGGAGTTCGTCGAGGGAGCGGGCCGCGTCCTCGACTGCGCGGACGTGGTGGTCCTCGCCCCAGTGGTCGAACCAGCCGATCCAGAACTCCATGGCGGCGAGCGGGCCGGTCCGCTGGTAGCGGCGCAGGGCGTCGAGGCGTTCGGCGGGCCGGGCGCCGAAGGTCGCGGTGGCGAGGCGGCCGGGGACCATCCCTCCCTGGAGCATGGCGTCCTCGGGGCCGTCCGCGGTGAAGAGCAGGCAGTCGACGCCGCGTTCGACGAGCGCCCGCTCCACGTGGGCACGGTAGCGGACGTCGTCGCCGTACGAGCCGTACTCGTTCTCTATCTGTACGGCCACCACGGGGCCGCCGCGGCTGTCGAGCAGGGGCAGCAGTTCGGGGACCACGGCGTCGAACCAGCCGTCCACCTCGGCCTCGAAACGCGGGTCGGAGCAGCGCAGGTGGAGGCCGTCGACGGCGAGGAGCCGCGCGGGCAGACCGCCGAAGTCCCATTCTGCGCAGATGTAGGGGCCGGGGCGGACGACGGCGTCGAGACCGGCGTCCCGGGCCAGGCGCAGGAAGCGGGCGAGGTCGCGCGGCCCGGTGAAGTCCGCCTTGCCGGGGGCCGTCTCGTGGAAGTTCCACGGGACGTACGTGTCGACGGTGTTCACGCCCAGGGCGCGCAGCCGCCGCAGCCTGTCCTCCCACAGGTCCGGGTGGACCCGGAAGTAGTGCAGGGCCCCGGAGACGATGCGGTGGGGCCGGCCTGCGCGCCGGAATCCGTCCTGGTCGTGCGTGAGCATGCGCTGACTCCCGGGAGAGGTCGAGACGGCGTGGGGGTGCGGGCGCCACCGAATATATGAACGCACCGGTGGCACCGTCAATGACCGGTTGATCAGATTCGATCGATTCGATCGAATCAAATGCTTATGATGTCGCTGGGCGCCCCGCACGCACCCTTGCGGACCCGTACGTACCGCGCGTATCCGTACGTGCCGCGCGTACCCGTACGCTCCGAATCCCGCGCCGGACCGGCCCACCGTGACCGCGCAGACAGCAGGGGGACACTTGAGACCGCACGTAGACCAGCGCCAGGCCCGCGTACTCACCCTCGTCCGGGCGCGCGGCAGCGTGCGCGTGGCGGACCTGGCCCGGGAACTGGGCATCTCCCCCGTCACGCTGCGGCGGGACATCGAGGCCATGACCGCCCGCGGCGAGATCCAGCGGATGCACGGGGTGATCAGCCGGGTGGACCCGGCGCAGGGCCCGGCCGCCCGGCGGACGGGAGCGCAGGCTCCGGCCCCCGCCCGGGGCGCCGCGGACCACACCGGCGGCGGGGAGGGACTCGTGGTCGGGATGGTCGTGCCGACGACGGAGTACTACTACGCGGACGTCGTCCGCGGCGCCCGCGAGGCGGTCGAGGTGCGCGGCGCCCGGCTGACCGTGGGGCTGACCCGGTACCTGCCGGGCGAGGACCGGACCCAGGCGGACCGGCTGTTGTCGACCGGGGCGCACGGGCTGCTGCTGACGCCGAACTGGGAGGCCGGGTCGCCGGGTCCCGAGGAAGGTGCCTGGGCGGCGGAACTCCCGGTCCCGACGGTCCTGGTGGAGCGCTGGGCGCCGCCCGGGCATCCGGCGGCGGCACTGGACCGGGTCGCGTCGGACCACGCCCACGGCGCGGCCCGGGCCGTGCAGCACCTGGCCGGCCTGGGCCACCGGCGGATCGCCCTGGCCAGCCGGACCACCCCGACGACGGCACGGCTGCGGGCCGGGTACGAGGCCGCGGTGGCCGCACTCGGGCTGGAACAGGCCCCGCCGTGGCCCGCGGCCGAGCCGGGGGCCTCGTCGGAGGCCGACCTCTTCGCCCGGACCCTGGAATACCTGTGCGGCGCGGTGACCGAGGGCGGGGTGACCGCGGCGCTGATCCACAGCGACACGGACGCGATCATGCTGATCCCCCGGCTCACAGCGCGCGGCGTGCGGGTGCCGGAGGACCTGGCCGTGATCACGTACGACGACGAGGTGGCCGGAATGGCCGACGTACCACTCTCGGCGGTGGCACCCGCGAAGCACGAGGTGGGCGCCCGGGCGGCGGGCCTGCTGATGGACAGGCTGCTCGCGGACGGGGACCCGGAGGCCGGCCCCCGCCAGCACCTGGAACTCCTCCCGAGACTGACCATCCGCCCCTGACAACGCGGCGGCCCTCCCCGCAAGCGATCGATTCGATCACACCTCCCATCCCACTGCCACGACCGGCGGCGCCCCTGCGGCCCGGACGAGAGGCGCGAACGGCAGACCCGGGACCGACACACGAGCCCCGACCGGCGCCCCGCGACCCCGGCAGACGGGGGCGGAGGACAGACCGGGAGGCGGCCGGGAGGCGGGGGCAAGGGGTAGCCCGCAGCTGGCAGTCGGCAGCGCGGGAGGTGGGGCGCGGCCGAAGCACGTAACCGGGGCGACACCCCACGGCCCGGCAGAGACCCGGATCCGCCACACCCCAGCGGCAGCAGGGAAAGGGCGCCGCAGAGGCAGCGGAGGGAACACCTCGATCCCGCCGGAGGCCATGCGCACCTGCAAGCCCCGGCGGGACCGCGCGTACCGAGCGGGGCCGTGCGGGCTGGGCGGGGCCGTGCGTACCGGGCGGGGCCGGGCGGGGCCGCGCGTACCGGGCGAGCCCGCGGCGGGTCCGTGCGAACCGGGCGGGGCCGTGCATGCCGGGCGACTCCCGGCAGGACTGTGCATGCCGGACGGGGCCGGGCGTGCCGAGCGACTCCCGGCGGGACCGCGCGTCCCGCGCGGGCCGGGCGTGCCAGGTCGGGAGAGCCCCACCGGGGTCGTGCGTCCGGGCAAGCCCCACCGAGGCAGGGCATGCCGGGCGAGCCTCGCTGGGACCGTGGTCGGTTCGGCTACTCGGCGGGAGTCCCCGCGGTCCGGCCGGCCTCCAGCTCCTGGAGGTACCGCCGGCCCCGTGCGAGCTGCCCGGCCAGCTCGGGCGCCTCGGGGTACCACCGTTTTTCGTACTCCCAGCAGACCCACCCGTCCGCCGGCAGTGAGGCCACCGCCTCTGCGAGCGGCAACACCCCGGATCCGAGCCCGACCGGCGTGAGCTCCCGGGCCGAGGCCACGTCCTTCACCTGGACGTAGCCCACGTGCGCCCCGAGGGCCCGCCGCGACTCGGCCGGCGTCTCGCCTCCCAGCCAGGTGTGGAGTACGTCCCACAGCGCGCCCGCCCCCGGCCGGGCCACCCGGTCCAGCACCCGCGCCACCGCCTCCCCGGTCCGGTGGGAATCGTGCGTTTCCAGCAGCACCCGTACGCCGTGGCGCTCCGCGTACGGCGCGGTGGCCAGCAGCCGACGTACGGCGTGGGCATCAGCGGCGGCCGACGGCAGCGCGGCGCCGCCGGGGAAGACGCGTACGTACGGGGCTTCGAGGTCGGAGGCGAGCCGGACCAGCCCGCGCAGATCGGCGAGGACGGGCTCGTCAGCACCGGCGGCGGCCACCCGGACGTACCCGGCGACCCCGAGGACGCGCACACCCTGCCGGGTGAGCGTCCGCAGCCCGGCGGCACGCTCGGCGGGCGAACTGTCCGGATGCAGGGGCTCCTCCGCATGGGCCCGCAGCTCGAGGCCGTCGAACCCGTGCGTGGCCGCCAGGCCCGCGCTGCGGTCGAGCGGGGTGCCCGGCAGGCCGAGCGTGGAAAAGGCGTACTTCACGGGCGGCTCCCTTGCGCAGGAGGCGGCCCGGTGGAGCCGCGCACCATCAGTTCGGTGGGCAGGGTGGTGAGGCCGCCGGGCGGCAATGGTCTGCGCCCGGTGACCAGTTGGGCAGCCAGGGCCCCCGCCTCCCGCAGCGGCACCCGGACGGTGGTGAGGGCGGGGGCCGTGTCCACACAGAACGGCAAGTCGTCGAAGCCCGCGACGGACACCTCCTCGGGAATCCGTATCCCCGCTTCCCGCAGGGCGGCGGCGACGCCCGTGGCGACCGTGTCGTTGGCGGCCGCGACGGCGGTGAAGTGCTCCCCGCGCCGGAGCAGTTCGCGGGTGGCGTCGTAGCCCGCGGCCCGCTCGAACCCGGCGTGCACCGTGAGCGGGGCACAGGCATCGGCCAGATCCGGGGCGTGCCGCGTCAGGGCCGCACGGTGCCCCTCGATGCGCTCCCGGGTGGTGCTGCGCCCCGGAGGTCCTGCGACGTAGGCGATGCGGCGGTGACCGAGCGCCAGCAGGTGTTCGGCGAGTCGAAACGCGCCGCCGCGGTCGTCGAACATCACCGTGGCCACGGGCAGGTCGGCCGGCAGGGGCAGCGGGGGGCGCCCGCACAGGACGACGGGCACACCGCCCGCGGCTATGCGTGTGACACGGGCGGCGAGCGCGGCCGAGTGTCCGGGCTCCTCGACCGCACCACCGGTGAGGACGATCCCGCCCGCGCGCTGGCCCTCCAGGAGCCCGAGATAGGCCAGTTCGGCCTCGGGGGCGCCCTGCGTGTTGCAGACGACGGCCAGTCGGCGCCCGTCCGACGGGCCGGTGGGGGCGAGCGTGCTCTGCAGGGAGCCGGCGAGGATCCCGAAGAAACTGTCCGCGACATCGTGGACGAGCACGCCGACGAGGTCGGAGGTGGCCGCGGCGAGCGCACGGGCGGGCCCGTTGACCACGTATCCCAGGTCTTCGACCGCCTGCTCCACCCGGGTCCGTGTGCCGCCGGCCACCGGGTAACCGCCGTTCAGTACGCGAGAGACCGTGGCCGGCGAAACACCCGCCCGCGCCGCGACCTCGGCGAGAGTCACCGCCATGCTGCACCCCTCCTCATTCCGTCCCGGGTCATCGTCTCATCCGGCGTCTGAGTTCATGGTGCCCCAATAAGAAAGCGCTTTCTATCACTCGTAAGAGTGTTGCATCCGCCCCATCGCGCGCCTTAGCGTGATCGAAGGGAAAGCGCTTTCTAACGAGTGCTCACCGAAATCCAGCTGAGGAGGGGACATCATGGAGCGCAGGACGATCAAGATCGCCATGAACGGCGTGACGGGCCGCATGGGGTACCGGCAGCATCTCGTCCGGTCCCTGCTCGCCCTGCGCGAGGAGGGCGGGCTGGACCTGGGGGACGGGACGGCGCTGTGGCCGGAGCCGGTCCTCGTGGGGCGCCGGGAGGCCGCGCTGAGGGTCATCGCCGAGCGCCACGGCCTGGAGCACGTCAGCACGGACCTGACCGCCGTACTGGCGGACCCCGAGGTCGAGATCTACTTCGACGCACAGGTCACCGGAGCCCGCGAGTCCGCGGTGCGGCAGGCAGTGGCGGCGGGCAAGCACGTGTACTGCGAGAAGCCCACGGCGCTGTCGTTCGCGTCCTCGCTGGAGCTGGCCCGGCTCGCGGCGGCAGCCGGGGTCAAGCACGGAGTGGTCCAGGACAAGCTGTTCCTGCCCGGGCTGCTGAAA
Organism: Streptomyces sp. NPDC058701; assembly: GCF_042715295.1. Lineage (NCBI taxonomy): Bacteria > Bacillati > Actinomycetota > Actinomycetes > Kitasatosporales > Streptomycetaceae > Streptomyces > Streptomyces sp. NPDC058701. The sequence continues at coordinate 228,560 of NZ_JBHXSY010000007.1, forward strand.
CTGAAGCGGCTGATCGAGGGCGGCTTCTTCGGTGAGATCCTGTCCGTGCGGGGCGAGTTCGGCTACTGGGTCTTCGAAGGCGACTGGCAGGCCGCCCAACGGCCGTCGTGGAACTACCGCGCACAGGACGGCGGGGGCATCGTCGCCGACATGTTCCCGCACTGGGAATACCTCCTGCACGAGCTCTTCGGCCGCGTGCGCACGGTCCAGGCACTGACGCGCACGCACATCGGCAGACGCTGGGACGAGGAGGGCAAGCCCTACGAGGCGACGGCCGACGACGCGGCGTACGGCATCTTCGAGCTGGAGGGCGGCGCCGTCGCGCAGATCAACTCCTCCTGGGCCGTTCGGGTGCACCGCGACGAACTGGTGGAGTTCCAGGTGGACGGGACCCACGGATCGGCCGTGGCCGGCCTGCGCGGATGCCGCGTCCAGCACCGCGGGACCACGCCCAAGCCGGTGTGGAACCCGGATCTGCCGCAGGGTGAATCCTTCCGCGAGCAATGGCAGGAGGTCCCGGACAACTCTCCCTCGGACAACGGCTTCAAGGCGCAGTGGGAGCTCTTCCTCCGGCACGTCGTGCTCGACGAGCCGTGGCGGTGGGACCTGCTGGCCGGGGCCCGCGGGGTACAGCTGGCCGAACTCGGGCTGCGCTCCTCGGCCGAGGGACGCCGCCTGCCCGTTCCGGAGGTGGTCCTGTGAGCATCCGGCTGCCTTCGGCGGACGGCGGGCTCCGCTCGTACCGGCCGAACCCCGACCCGTTCGCCCCCCTGACCCACGAACCCGCCCGCAGCCGTACGTTCTACGCGGCCGCGCACGTGGTCGCCGATCCACTGGCCGCCTCGGCGGATGCTGCGCCCGCGGTCGACTGGGAGTCCACCCTGGCTTTCCGGCGCCGCCTCTGGTCGCAGGGCTTGGGGGTCGCCGACGCCATGGACACGGCGCAGCGCGGCATGGGCCTGGACTGGCCGACCGCGGCGGAGCTGATCCGCCGCTCGTCGGCCGAGGCCCGTGCCCAGGGCGGACGCATCGTCTGCGGCGCGGGTACCGACCAGCTGGAACCGGGCAGGACGCACTCGCTCGACACGATCACCAGGGCGTATGAGGAGCAGCTCGGGCACACCGAAGCATGTGGTGCGGGAGTCGTCCTCATGGCCTCGCGCGCCCTGGCCCGAACCGCCCGGGGTCCGGAGGACTACCTGGAGGTGTACGGCGCCCTGCTGCGGCAGAGCGCGGCGCCGGTGGTTCTGCACTGGCTGGGGCCTGTGTTCGATCCGGAGCTGGCCGGCTACTGGGGCGGTGTCGACCTCGACCAGGCCGTGGAGGTCTTCCTCAAGGTCATCGCCGAGTCACCCGGGAAGGTGGACGGAGTCAAGGTCTCCCTGCTGGACGCGGAGCGGGAGGTGGACATCCGGCGGAGGCTGCCGGCCGGGGTGCGCTGCTATACGGGCGACGACTACCACTACCCGGAGCTGATCGCCGGGGACGGGGAGCTGGCCAGTGACGCACTGTTGGGGATCTTCGATCCGATCGCCCCGATCGCGGCCCGGGCCGCTCTCGCCCTCGACCGCGACGATCAGGCGGGATTCCGGGAGCTGCTCGATCCCACGGTCCGCTTGTCGAGGCACCTCTTCGCCCCGCCTACCCGCTTCTACAAGACCGGCGTGGTGCTGCTGGCCTGGCTGGCCGGCTTCCAGGACCACTTCGCGATGGTGGGCGGTCTCCAGTCCGCTCGCTCACTCCCCCATCTCGCCACCGCCTACGAGTTGGCGGACGGGCTGGGGCTGTTCCCGGATCCCGAGCTGGCCGAAGACCGGATGCGCCGTTTGCTCTCGGTGTACGGGGTGACGTCGTGAGCGGGGGCGGGGCACCGGCCCCGGCACGGTTCAGCCTCAACCAGGAGACGGTCCGCCAGTGGTCGCTGCCCGAGCTCGTCGCCGGGTGCACGGCGGCCGGGGTGGGCGCGGTCGGACTGTGGCGCGACCCGGTCCGCCGTTTCGGGGTGCGGGAGACGGCGAATCTGGTCGCCGGGGCCGGCCTGCGCGTCAGCACGCTGTGCCGGGGCGGGTTCTTCACCGCCTCCGATCCGGCCGGCCGGGCGCTCGCGCTCGGCGAGAACCGCCGGGCCGTGGAAGAGGCGGCGGAGCTGGGCGCCGACACCCTGGTCCTGGTCTCGGGCGGCCTGCCCGCGGGCGACCGCGACCTGCCGGGGGCCAGGCGCCGGATCGTCGAGATCCTCGGCGAGCTGGCCCCCTGGGCCGGTGCGCACGGGGTACGGCTGGGCATCGAACCGTTGCATCCGATGTTCGCCTCGGACCGCTGCGTGGTCTCCACCCTGGGGCAGGCCCTCGACATCGCCGAGCAGTTCCCGGCCGATCAGGTGGGCGTGGTGGCCGACTCGTACCACCTCTGGTGGGACGAGCGGTTGCCCGCCGAGCTACTGCGGGCGGGCAGGGGCGGGCGCATCGCGTCCGTCCAGGTGGCCGACTGGGTGACGCCGCTCCCCGAAGGCGTGCTGCTCGGGCGCGGGCAGCTCGGCGACGGTTCCGTCGATCTGCGGGCGTTCCGCGAGCTGGCCGACACGGCGGGATACCACGGGCCGGTGGAAGTGGAGCTCTTCCACCCCGGGTTGTGGGCCAGGGACGGCACGGAAGTACTGCGGGAGGTGATCGAGCGCTATCGCGAGCACGTCGACTGAGCGGAGCGCGTGGAGTGAGCGTGCTTCCCTCCGCTCCGGAGACAGCGGGAGGCCCGCTCCGCGGAACGGCGGCCCGGCTGCCCGGCTGCCCGAGGGGCTCGCGGGCGGCGGGAAGGGGTGGTTCCGGGGCGGTTCCGATGCTGGCATAGCGTGCTCCGCATGGATCAGGACCACAGGGGCGGGTACGGCGAAGGCGCGGACAGGCGGCGGTTCCTCGCCCTTGCCACGGGGGCGGCCACTGCCGCCGGTCTCGGAACCGTGGCCGGCTGCGGGGACGGCGGCGGGCCCGTGGGTGGGGACCGTGCTGCCGGCGGGCAGCGCGGGAAGCCCCGCGAGAGCCCGGCAGCGCCCGACGGTGCGGCCCCGGCACCCGGGCCGGCCGGGTTCGACGTCAAGGCTGAGAACGCCCGGCCGGGCGCTGCCGACTGGCGGATCACCGAGCCCGGGGCCGACCGGGCCATCGAGGGCTTCGCGGACCGGGTGAGCGTCCTGCCCGGCGAGCCCCTCGGGCTCCACGTGTCCACCACCGCGCCCCGGTTCACCGTCTCCGCCTACCGGATGGGCTGGTACGGCGGGGCCAGGGCGCGGCTCGTGTGGCGTTCCGAGGCGCTGCCGGGAATCCGGCAGGCCGAGCGGACGGTGGACTCCGGGACAAGGATGGTGCGCACTCGCTGGGCCCGCACCACCACCGTCGAGACCACGGGCTGGCCCGAGGGTTGCTACCTCCTGCGGCTCGACGCGCAGGGCGGCGAGGAAGGCCGGCGCTTCGTGCCGGTGACCGTGCGGTCGGCCGCCACGGCGGGCCGTACGGTCGTGGTCAACGCGGTCGCCACCTGGCAGGCGTACAACCGGTGGGGCGGCTACGGCAGCTACGACGGCCCCAGCGGCGGCTACGCCTCGCGGTCGCTCGCCGTGACCTTCGACCGGCCGTACGCGTACGACGACGGCGCGGGTCTGTTCCTGGTGTACGAGGCTCCGCTGATCGCGCTCGCCGAACGGCTCGGCATACCCCTGGCCTATGCGACGACCGTCGATCTGGCGCGGGAGAAGCACCTGTTGGAGGGGGCCTCGGCGGTGCTCTCCCTCGGGCACGACGAGTACTGGTCCCCGGAGCAGCGGGCCCACATCACGGCGGCCCGCGACGCCGGCACCAACCTCGCGTTCCTCGGCGCGAACTGCTGCTACCGCCGCATCCGCCTGGAGGCTTCGGAGCTGGGGCCCGACCGTACGGTGGTCTGCTACAAGACCTCCTACGCCCAGGACCCCGGCTTCGGCCGGGGCCACCCGGCGACGGCGGACTTCCGTTCGGCGCCCGCCCCGGACCCGGAGAGCTCGCTGCTCGGCGTGATGTACGACGGGTACCCCGTGGACGCGCCGTACGTGGTGACCCACCCGGACCACTGGCTGTTCGAGGGCACCGGGGTACGAGCGGGTGACCGGTTCGCCCACCTGGTCGGGGTGGAGTACGACAAGGTCGACACCGGATTCCCCACGCCCCGCCCGATCGAGATACTCGCCCACTCCCCGGTGGTGTGCGAGGGCCGGCCCAGCCATCAGGACACGGCGTACTACACGGCGCCGGGCGGAGCGGGGGTGTTCGCGACGGGGACGATGCGGTGGGTGGAGGCCCTGGACGCCCGCGGCGACGGCTCCGGTGGCACGCGCCACGGCCTGGACGCGCGGGCAGGGTCGCTGACCACCCGGGTGACGGAAAACCTCCTGCGGCACTTCGCGGCGGGCCCGGCGGGCCGGACGCGCCCCGCGCAGGACAACGTCGAGGCGGTGTACGGCGGCGCGTGAGCGGCCGGGTGGAGGGGCGGGGAAGGGCACCGGGCTGCCGAGGACGCCGGCAGCGCCGGCGAGGGCACCGGCCGCCGCACCGGGCAGCGGCGGCCGGAGGCGGTACCCGCTGGACGCGCCCGGACCCGCTGTCTAGGATCGCGATCACGGCATCGCGTGTCGGTCACCGACCGGGTGAGACATGGAGGCGCCGGGACGTGCCTTTCGGAGGCATCCACCCATGGCAGTAAAGCTGAACCACACGATCGTCCATTCCCGTGACAACCGGGAGTCCGCCGAGTTCCTGGCCCGCGTACTCGGCCTCGAGGTCGGGGCCGAATGGGGCCCCTTCATCCCCCTCGACCTCGCCAACGGCGTCGTTCTGGACTTCGCGACCATCCCGGCCAGCTCCATCACCCCGCAGCACTACGCGTTCCTCCTGTCCGAGGAGGAGTTCACCGCGTCGTTCGAACAGATCAAGGCGGCCGGAGTTCCGTACTTCGCCGACCCGCACGGCAAGCGCCCCGGCGAGATCAACCACAACGACGGCGGCCGCGGCGTGTACTTCACGGATCCGGCCGGGCACGGCATGGAGATCATCACCCGCCCGTACGGGTACCAGGAAGACGCGGCCTGCTAGCCCGGTGCCCGGAAACACGCCGTGGGGGGGGGGCGCGGGGGGGGCGGGGCGCCCCGCCGCCGGGGGGGGGGGTGATTAGCAAACAAGCCCAACCCACCCGGCTGTCGGAAAGGGATGGT
>NZ_JBHXSY010000007.1:233805-294800 GCF_042715295.1 Streptomyces sp. NPDC058701
CGCGCCTGCTCACCCCCCCCCCCCGCCCGCCGCCCCCGGCCCGCCCGGCCCCCCCCGGCGCGCCCCCCCCCCCCCCCGGGGGCCCCCCCCCCCCCCCCGGCCCCCCCCCCCACGGCGTACGGCACAAGGCGATCACGTCAACTGATGGCAGGGGCGGCAGGATTCGAACCTGCGGCCTTCGGTTTTGGAGACCGGCGCTCTGACCAGCTGAGCTACACCCCTTCGGTGAAACCAACCATGACACGGCAGGGTCTGAAGATCCACTGATTTCCGCGGTCAACCGGGTGGAATTTCGCCGGCGCCGTGCGCGCCGGCTGCCGTGAGCCAGTCGTCTAGCTCGGCGTCCTCGCTGTTCAGAGCGATGTCGAGCGGCGTCAGCCCGTCGTGGCCGGTGCGGTTGATGTCCGCGCCTTGAGACGTCAGGTAGTGCGCCGTGGACGGTTGGCCGCCGTGGCATGCCGACCAGCAGCCCCTCGTCACGTCTCCCGGGGAAACTCCGGAGGTGAGGAAACGGGCAACCCGGTCGAGGAGACCGAGGGCCGCCGCCTGTAGGCCGGGGCGGGCTCCGTGGTCCAGAAGCCTGCGCGCGGCCCGCCACCGGCCGAAGCCGCAGGCGTCGGCGAGCGGGACGCCGCCACCGCATCGGCGGCCTGCGGGCCCGTCGGCCGGGGCGCCCGCACCCCATCGATTTCCGGCCGCCCTCTTGACCGCTCTGGTCCAGACCAATAGTTTCCGGCATGCACCGCGCACGCGCTCACGCCCCACTCCCCGCATCCGCAAAGGAAGCCCATGCGCCGCAGCATGCTCGGCAAACTGGCCGTCGCCGCCTGCTCCCTCTCCCTGCTGACCGCCTTCGCACCCTCCGCCGGCGCGCACGGCGACGGAGGGAAGGGGCACGACCGCTCGTACAAGAAGGTCGGCTACTTCACCCAATGGGGTGTCTACGGCAGGGACTTCCAGGTCCAGGACCTGGACGCGAACGGCTCCGCCGGCAAGCTCACCCACATCAACTACGCCTTCGGCAACGTCAGCGCCGACGGCAAGTGCTTCACCGGCAACGTCCCCGGTGAGGCCGACGCCTGGGCCGACTACGGCCGGCCGCTCGACGCCGCGAACTCCGTGGACGGCGTGGCGGACACCTGGGACCAACCCCTCGCCGGCAACTTCAACCAGCTGCGCGAGCTGAAGGCGAAGCACCCGGGCCTCAAGGCCCTCATTTCGCTGGGTGGTTGGAGCTGGTCCACGCACTTCTCGGACGCCGCGCTGACGCCCGCCTCCCGCAAGGCCCTCGTGACCTCCTGCATCGACCTCTACATCAAGGGGAACCTGCCGCAGGACGGCACCCGCGGCGGCGCGGGCGCCGCGGCGGGTGTGTTCGACGGGATCGACCTCGACTGGGAGTGGCCCGGTTCGGCCGGCGACGCGGACACCACGTTCCGGCCGGAGGACAAGGCCAACTTCACCGCGCTCGTCAAGGAGTTCCGCACCCAGCTCGACGCGCTGGCGAAGAGCCAGAAGCGGAAGTCGAAGTACCAGCTGACGGCCTACGTCCCGACGGCTACGGCGAAGATCGATGCCGGTTTCGACGTCCCCCGGATCATGCGCGACTTCGACTTCGTCAACCTCCAGGGCTACGACTTCCACGTCTCCGGCGAGGCGACCACGGCCCAGCAGTCCGCGCTCCGCGCCCGGAACGACTTCAGCGTCGACGGCACGGTGCGGGCCTGGAAGCAGCGCGGCGCGCCCGCCCACAAGCTCGTGGTGGGCATGCCGTTCTACGGGCAGGGCTGGACCGGCGTCAGCGGTGGCGGGGACGGCATGGGCCAACCCGCGACCGGCCCGGCGCCGGCTACCTGGGCCGCCGGGTACGAGGACTACAAGGAGCTGAAGAAGCTCGCCGACTCCGGGACGTACCAGGTGCACCGCGACCGTCGTGGCGGCCACGCCTGGCTGTTCGACGGCACCACGCTGTGGACGTACGACGACCCGCAGGTGCTGCGCACGAAGACCGCCTACGTCCGTGAAGAGGGCCTGGGCGGCGCGATGTTCTGGTCGCTCGACGCGGACACCGCCGACGGCGAGCTGATCACCGCCGTGGACCGCGGCCTGCGCGGCCGCTGACCGGCGCCCCCGCGGGGGCCCTGCAGACCGGCGCCGCCGGGCCGCGGACACCGATCCGGCCCGGCGGCGTCACACCACGTACCACCCCCGCTCGGCCCGTACCACCCCGCGCACACGGGGGGCCGTACGGGCCGTCGGCCGTACGGGCGGGGAAGCGTGGCGTTCCGGCCGCGGTGGGGCCGGGGCGCCCGGTACGGTCACCCGATGACCACAGAAACGATCACCGCGGCCTCCGCGGGGACCTGGCAGCTGGGCGACCTCACCGTCAACCGGATCGGCTTCGGCGCGATGCGCCTCACGCACCTCGCCGACGGCTCCCCCTCGGACCGCGCGCGCGTGACCGGGGTCCTGCGGCGCGCCGTCGAACTCGGCGTGAACCACATCGACACCGCCGCGTTCTACTTCTCCCCCCTGCGCTCCGCGAACGAGCTGATCAACCGGGCGCTCGCCCCGTACGCCGACGACCTCGTCATCACCACGAAGGTCGGACCCGGCCGCGACGCGTCCGGTGCGTGGTGGTGGGCCGAGCCCGGACAGCTGCGGGGGCAGGTGGAGGAGAACCTGCGCCAGCTGGGCCGCGACCACCTGGACGTGGTGAACCTGCGCATCGCGCGCCGTGAGACGACCGGGTCGATCGCCGAGCATTTCGGCGCGCTCGCCGAGCTGCGGACGGCCGGGCTCATCCGTCACCTCGGCCTGTCCAACGCCCGGCCCGACCACCTCGCCGAGGCCCGGGCCATCGCGCCGGTGGTGTGCGTGCAGAACCCGTACGGGATCGGTTCCCCGGCCGGGGACCACGCGTTCCTCGACGCGTGCGGGGAACAGGGCATCGCCTTCGTCCCCTTCTTCGCCATCGCCGGAGCGGGCCGAGAGGCCGGCGTGATCGCGGACGAAGGCGAGCGCGTGCGCGCCGCGGCCCGGGCCCACCGCGTCTCGGCGGCGCAGCTGCGCCTCGCGTGGACGCTGAGCCGCGGCCGGCACGTCCTGGCCATCCCGGGGACCGGCAACCCGGACCACCTGGAGGAGAACCTCGCGGCGGGGGCCGTCCGCCTGTCGCCCGAGGAGATCACGCTCCTGGGCGAGGCGGAGCCGCCGGCGTAACGGCGCCCACCCACCCCGGTACTCCGCTACCGGACAGCCCCCTCGCCAACGCCCTCGCCCAGGCCCCCGGCGTGCGCCGTCGCCAGCGCCGCCGTGTCCGCGAACGCGGGCACGCACCCGGTGCCACCGCGCCCGGACACCGAGAGGGAGGCCGCGGCCATGCCGTACGCCACCGCGTCCGCGAGGCGGTCGCCGAGGGCGACCCGGGCGGTGGTGGTGCCGGTGAAGCAGTCCCCCGCGCCGGTCGCGTCGACGGGGGCGGGGTTGACGGGTACGGGGTGGTGCGCGACCCGTCCGCCGTCGTCGAGCAGCAGCGGTCCCGCGCCCGCGGTGACCGCCACCGACCGGGCGCCGAGCGCGCGGCAGCGGGCGGCGGCCGTACGCGGGTCGGCCGTGTCCAGGAGGGCGAGCGCGTCGGCGGGGCAGGACGTCTTGAGCAGCCCGGTCAGCGGGGCGATCCGGGCGAGCAGCTCCCGGGCCTCGGCCCGGCCGGTCAGCCGGGAGCGGAAGTTCGGATCGTACGAGAGGTGCCCCCCGGCCCCGTGCACGGTTCGGGCGGCGGCGAGCACCGCGTCTCGGCTTCCGCGCGAGAGCGCGCCGGTGATCCCGCTGGTGATGAGCGCCTTCGTGCCGGTCAGCAGTGCCCGCCAGGAGTCGACGTGGGCGGGTGAGAGGGTGGAGCCTGCGCTGTGGGTGCGCCAGTAGACGAACTCGCGGTCGCCCTCGGTGTCGGCGCCGAGCAGGTAGGCGCCGTTGGGGCGCGGGGCGCGGCGTACGTGGGAGACGTCGATGCCCAGGTCGGCGGCGCGGCGCAGCAGCGGGACGCTGAGTTCGTCGTCTCCGACGACGGCGAGCAGGGCGGTCCGGGCCCCTGCGGCCGCGGCGGCGGCCGCCGCGTTGAGGGCGTCGCCGGAGTAGGAGAGGCGGGCCGGGGTGCCGTCGGCGGCGGCGCGCAGGGCGGCGTCGGCGTGGATCTCGACGAGGACTTCGCCGAGCACGAGCACGTCGTACCCGGTCACGCCCGCCCCTCCCGGACACGGCCGGCGATACCGGCACCCGCGACACCGCCGGAACCGTCGGCGCCGCTGGCTCCGGCCCCGGCCCGGGCGCCGGAGCAGTCGGCGCAGCACGGGCCCGCCAGCTCGGCGAACACGGCGGCCAGTTCACCGGGGTCGTCCGGCAGTCCGTTCCCGATGCCGACCGCGCCGGCGCCGGCGGCGAGCCAGTCGCGCACCTCTGCGGGCCGGATCCCGCCGGTGGGGACGATCAGGGCCTCGGGGAGGACGGCCTTGAGGGAGCGGATGAACTGCGGGCCGCCCACGTGGGCAGGGAACACCTTCGCCGCACCGGCGGACCGGACGGCCGAGGCGATCTCCCCGGGCGTGAAACCACCCTCGATGAACACCGCGGACCGGCGGTCGGCGACGGCCCGGACCTCGGGGGCCGGGTACGGGGAGATCAGGAAAGCCGCCCCCGCGTCCAGGGCGGTCTCGGCCTGGGCGGCGGTCGAGACGGTGCCGACGCCGACGACGGCGGGACGGCCGTGGGCGTCGGCCAGCGGGACCGTACGGCGGACGGCGTCGGCCCAGCCGGGCGTGGAGGTGGTCAGCTCGACCGCGCGGCAGCCCGCGGCGAGCAGGGCCGTAGCCCTGCGGACGGCCGCGTCGGCGTCGGGGCTGCGCAGCACCGGCAGCAGCCGCTGGGCGGCTATCACCGCGTACGGGTGGCAGGACAAGGAACCCTCCCGTTCGTCCCACGTAATGGAACGAGGTATCGTGTACCGGAACCAGTTGGTCTAGACCCTACACAGGACGGGAGTTCCCGTGTCAACGAACGACCCGACCGGCCGACAGGCGGAGCGCCGGACGGACGGGCCCGTGGGCCGACCGGCGGACCGGCGCTCGGCCCCCGCGGCGGACCGGCCGACGGACAGCCCCCCGGCCACCGGGCGCGGCGGCCGGACCTCCGCCGCCGGGTCGGCGCTGGAGAAGTCACTGCGCATCCTGGAGGCGGTCGCGGCGCCCGGCGGCCCGCACCGGCTGGCCGACGTGACGGCGGCGGCGGCCGTGCCCAAGTCGAGCACCTTCCGCATCCTCGCCTCGCTCGTCGAGCAGGGCTTCGTACGCCAGGACTCCGAGAGCCGGTACGGGGCGGGTCCGCGGCTGCGCGGCCTGTCCGCGCTGGTCACCGGCGGGGAACCGGCGAGCATCGGACGCATCCTCGGTGAGCTGCAGCAGACCACCGGCCAGACCGTGCACCTCGCGCTGCACAGCGGCGAGACCATCACCTACATCCAGAAGCTGGAGAGCGACCAGCCCTTCCGCACGGCGTCCCGCGTCGGCATGCGCATGCCGCTGCACACGACCGCCATCGGCAAGAGCATCCTGGCGCACCTGCCCGAGGCGGAGGTGCGGGAGCTGATCGCCGCCGCCGGACTCCCGGCGCGGACCCCGCGCACGGTGACCGGCGCCCGGGAGCTGGGCGCGCAACTCGCCGAGGTGCGCGCCCGGGGCTTCGCCCTGGACGACGAGGAGAACGAACCCACCATCCGCTGCATCGGTGCGGCGGTCCTGCGACCGGACGGCCGCCCGGTCGGTGGGGTCAGCGTCACCACCGTCACCTTCCTGGTCTCGCGCGAGGAGATCGAGGCGTACGCCCCTGCCCTGCGCACCGCTACGGAGGCCCTGGCTCCGCTGCTGTGAGCCCGGCGCGGAGCGCGCGGGCGAGCCAGAGGTGGCGGTGGCCCGGTTCCAGGAACCCCCCGGCCTCCTCCGAGACCCGGGACAGCAGCTCGGAGGCCTCCCGCCGCCGCCCTGCCGCGATCAGCGCCCGTGCCCACTCCAGCCGGGAGTGGACGACGTGCGGGTGGTCCGTGCCGAGGACGCGGGCGCGGTCCGCGGTCAGAGCCGCCCAGGCCCGCACGGCCTCGGCCGCGTGCCCGGTACGGGCCGCCAGCGACGCCTGACCGGCTCGGACGGCCAGGGTGTGCGGATCGTCGGGGCCGAGCCGCCCCTCGGTGTCCGCGAGCAGCACGGCCCACTCCCGCCCGGCGTCGGCGGGTTCCGCCGGGCGGTACCAGATCAGGCCGCGCCGTACGGCCAGCACCCGGGGGTGGTCCGCCCCCAGTACGGGCACGGCGTCGGTCAGCAGGGAGGCCAACTGCCGGGCCGCCGAGCGGGGATCTCCCGACTCGCCGGTGAAGTAGGCGAGTTGGTGGCGGGCGGCCAGGGTGTCCGGATGCCCCGCGCCGAGCACGGCCCGGGCGTCCGCGACGAGCAGCCCGAACCGCCCGGCGGCGGCGCGGGGATGCCCGGCCTCCCCCGTGAAGAAGGCCAGTTGGTGACGGGCGGCCAGGGTGTCGGGGTGGCGGGGGCCGAGCCGCAGTTCACGCCGGCGGGCGATCGCTGCCAGGTCGGCGGCGGCCCGGCGCGGGCGGCCCGCGTCGCCGACCGCGAGGGCGAGGGGCAGCTCCGCCTCGGCCACCCCGCCCCGCCAGGCCGCGGTGAGGGCGCTGACCGCGCGGGCCGGCCGCCCCTCCTGACGGGCGACGAGCCCCAGGTCGTACGCGTCCCCGGGCCCGGCGCGATCCAGCAGCCCCTGCCACAGGTGCTCGGGAACCGGCCCGAGGCCGGGCGCGTCCAGCAGGCGTCGGTCGGCCGTGTACCCGAGCAGGTCGTTCCCGCTCAGCAGGCCCCGCCCGCCCGCGCCGGGGACCGGCTCGCAGGCCCATGCCAGGGCCCGTGCGAACGCCTCCCCCGAGTCCCTCCCGGCTGCCGCGGCGACGCCCCGGCCGGCGTCCGCCCCGGCAGGGCCGCCGAGGGCCCCGCCCGGAGCCCCCTCGAAAGGGCCGCCGAGGGCCTCTCCGGAGCCGCGGCCGGACCCCGTCCCGGAACCCCCGTCGCCGGGCCCGGGCAGGTAGGCCGGGTACAGCGCCCGCAGCCACGCGCGGGCCACCGGGCGGCGCAGCCCGGCCCGTCGGCAGTCCACCGCCGCGGCGACCACGGCGGCGCCGGCCGGCTGGGCGCCGACCGGGCGGCCACCGGTCCACCGGGCCACCGACCGCTCACCGCCCGCGAGGACTTCGGCGGGCCCGCGACCCTCCCCCGCGTCCAGGGCGGCCCCGATCCGCGGGTCCTCCCGGCGGGCGCCCGCCCTGCCCCGTTCCGCCGGCGTCCAGGACCGGGCGAGGGGGACGACGACCGCGCGGCCGAGCAGGTCGCACTCGGCCCGCCAGGCACCGCGGTCGCAGCCGGTGAGCCGGCTCGCCTCGCGCGCCCGGTACCGCCGGTACTCGGCAACCCGCATCGTGGCCACCACCACCGCCCCGTCCAGCCCGTCCAGATGCACGGCCGTGAGGCCTCCGGCCCCGAGGTGGTCCTCCAGGCCGTCCAGCCACAGCACCGCGCGCCGGCGCCGGGCGGCGACCCGTACCGCCTCGGGCAGGGCGGCACGGGAGAGCGGCCGGACGAACGCGTACCGGGGGTGGACGGCCCGCACCGCCTCGTACGCGAGCCGGGTCGCACCGGCGAGGGCCTCCCCCACCACCAGCACGAACCGGGTGCCGGGCTCGGCGAGGGCGGCCCGCAGCAGGGCCTCGGCGTCGCGCGGCACGTACGCGGGCTGTCCGCCCGGCCCCTCCACCGGGTGCATCCCGGCCCCCTCGGGAGGTACGTCCCGCAGCCGCGGAATCCGCCCACCGGGGGTCCGCCACACGTCCGCTGCCGCGGCCGCGCGCGGCCCGCGCCGCGCGGAGGCGTTTCCGCGCGCCGGTGCGGTCCGCCGCGGCGCGAACAGCTCCGGCACAAGCCGCGTGGTCGAGAACGATGCCGACATGGCGCCCCCCACATGCCCCGTGTCGTCCTATGGTTCCCCGTAAGTCCGTTCGACTACCCCAACGAGCCTGCGGGGAGCCGCAGTTCCTCGGATGGGACGCGGCCGTACGGCGCCCCTCCGCAACCCGCGCGGTCGGCTCGGCGGCCCGCTGCCCCGTACCGCCCGGCGCCGGCTCCGCCCGCGCACTGTGCGGTGTCGACCCCTCCGACGCCCCGCGACCGGTCCTCAGGACCGGCGGCGCTCCCGCCGCGACCACGACGGCCAGCGCGGCCGCGACCCCGAGCGTGCGTGCGTCCGGAGAGGTCAGGGCCTGACCGCGCAGCGCTTGCCGGGCGGTGAGGGCGATCAGGCCTCCTGGACGAGTTCGCGGCCGCGTCCGAGCGGATCGCCGAGGCCGACCTGGCCTTCGTGGCCCGGCGGCACCGGCCCGAGGAGATGGCGGAGCGGGTGGGGGTCGGCACCGCCCTGGGGGACGCGACGCCGGCCTGCCTGCGGCGGTTCGCCCCATCGGACGCATCGGCTCGGCACTACCGGCGCCCGGACGCCCCGGAGGCGGGCGGGCGGACTTCGGGATAAGACGTTCGGGAGGGACTCGCTGGACGGACGCGCGGAAGCGACGCGCTGGACGGACGCGCGGAGGCGACGCGCTGGACGGACGCGCGGAGGCGACGCGCTGGAGGGACGCGCTGGAGGGACGTTCGGAAAAAGTCTTCGGGAAAAGCGTTATCGGGCCCCCTCTCGACGGTCTCCCAGGTATCGGGCATCATCGACCGCCGGTACGGACAGGGAACATCACATGAGTACTCAGCACACGGCAGCGCTGGTGGCAGCGGCCCGCGCGGGCGATCCCCGCGCCCAGGACGAGCTCGTCAGCACCCACCTGCCGCTCGTCTACAACATCGTCGGGCGGGCCCTGAACGGGTCCTGCGACGTGGACGACGTGGTGCAGGACACCATGCTCCGGGCGCTCGACGGGCTGGGCGGCCTGCGCACGGACGACAGCTTCCGGTCCTGGCTCGTGGCGATCGCGATGAACCGGGTACGGGCGCACTGGCAGGCCCGCCAGAACGCTCCGGGCGCGAGCGGCCTGGAGGCGGCCGAGGACGTCGCCGACCCCGGGGCCGACTTCGTGGACCTGACCGTCGCCCGCCTCAACCTGGCGGGCCAGCGCCGGGAGACGGCCCGCGCCACCCGGTGGCTGGAGCCGGACGACCGGGCGCTGCTGTCGCTGTGGTGGCTGGAGTGCGCCGGCGAGCTGACCCGTACCGAGGTGGCCGCCGCGCTGGAGCTGCCCCCGCAGCACACGGCGGTGCGGGTGCAGCGGATGAAGGCCCAACTGGAGGCGGCCCGGGTGGTCGAGCGGGCCCTGGACGGCCAGCCGCCGTGCGAGGGGCTCCGGCAGATGACCGCGGGCTGGAACGGGGTGCCCTCCGCCCTGTGGCGCAAGCGAATAGCCCGCCATGCCCGGGAATGCGTACGGTGCTCCGGGCTGTGGAGCGGCCTGGTTCCGGCGGAGGGCCTGCTGGCCGGTCTGGCCCTCGTGCCCGTCTCGGCAGCCCTGCTGGCGGGGATGCGCACGGCCGGAGCGGCCGGCTTCGACCCCGCGGCCGCGGCCTTCGCCGACGGCTCGGAGGCGGACTTCGCGAACGCGGCCACCCAGCTCACCCCCACCGTGTCGGGCCCCGGCCGGGCGGCCCGGCGCCGCGCGGGCGACAAGGGCGGACCGGCCGCCGGCGGGCCGGGTTCCGGCGAGGCGGTCGCGGTCTCCCGCGGCGCGCTGCGCCGGCGGCGCCGCGGCCGCCGCCGGGTGGTCGGCGGCGCCGTGATCGCCGCCTGTGTCGCGGGCGGCGGGCTGGCGTACCTCGGCACGCTCCCCGGCTCCGGCGCGACCGGGGCCGGGGCCGGTGCGTCGCCCGCGCCGCTGGCGGCGCTCTCGGCGACCGACCCCGCGCCGCTCCCCAGCGCCTCGGCCTCCGCCTCGCCGTCGCAGTCCCCCTCGTCCTCCCCGTCGCCGTCCGCGTCGGCCTCGGCGTCGCCCTCCACCGCGCCGAGCCCGAGCGCGAGCCCGACGCCGCAGAAGAGCCGTTCCAGCGCCCCCGCGCCCAAGCCCTCGGCTCCGGCGCCCGCGCCGGCTCCGCCGGGAGCCGCGGGCCAGGTCGTCGCGCTGGTCAACAAGGAGCGCGCCACGGCGGGCTGCGGGCCGCTGAAGGAGGACCCGCAGCTGCGCGCGGCCGCCCAGGGCCACTCCGACGACATGGCGAAGCGGGACTTCTTCTCGCACACCAGCCCGGACGGCACGGACCCCGGCAAGCGGACGACCGCGGCCGGGTACCGCTGGTCGACCTACGGGGAGAACATCGCCAAGGGCCAGCAGACGGCCCAGTCGGTGATGGAGTCCTGGATGAACAGCTCGGGGCACCGCGCGAACATCCTCAACTGCTCCTTCAAGGACATCGGCGTCGGCATCCACCAGGGTGCGGGCGGCCCTTGGTGGACGCAGAACTTCGGGGCCCGCTGACCGGTCCCGGAACCCCGGCGGCGCCGGGGTTCCGCAGGCTCCGCCGGACCTGGCCCAGGGGTGTCGCCGGAGGCGCTCCACCGGACGGCAGGAGCGAGTGCGCCGACCCCGCCTAGTGGTGGAAGCCGGACCTCGGCTCCGTGGCCGGGACCGGCGGCGGAGAGGCCGTCAGGTGCTCCACGGCCCGGCGCAGGTCCTCGACGAGCAGGGCGATCTGGTCGCGGGTCACGCCGTGCCGGACGAGGACGCGCTGGATGACCGTGTCCTGGCGGTCGGCCGGCAGCGGGTACGAGGGCACCTGCCACCCCCGCATCCGCAGCCGGTCGGACAGGTCGTAGAGGCTGAAGCCGGCCGCGGCCGGGTCGGTGAGGGTGTAGGAGACGGCGGGCAGGGCGCCTTCGCCGTCGTACAGGAGGGTGAACGGCCCCATCGCGGCCACCTCCCCGGCCAGGTACTGGGCGGTCTCGGCGCAGGCCTGCTGGACGCGACGGTAGCCGCCCCGGCCGAGGCGCAGGAAGAGGTAGTACTGGGCGATGATCTCGCCGCCGGGGCGGGAGAAGTTGAGGGCGAAGGTCGGCATGTCGCCGCCCAGGTAGTCGACGTCGAAGACGAGGTCCGCGGGGAGCAGGTCCGCGGTGCGCCAGACGATCCAGCCGACGCCGAGGGGCGCGAGCCCGTACTTGTGGCCGGAGGTGTTCACGGAGGCCACGCGCGGCAGCCGGAAGTCCCAGACCACGTCGGGGTGCAGGAACGGTGCGACGAAGCCGCCGCTGGCCCCGTCGACGTGGATCGGGACGTCCCAGCCGTGCTCGGCCTGGATGCGGTCGAGCGCGGCGGCGAGCTCCGCGACCGGCTCGTAGTCGCAGGTGTAGGTGACGCCGAGGATGGCGACGACGCCGATGGTGTTCTCGTCGACGTGTGCGGCGAGCTGGTGCGGACGCAGGCCGGTGGCGCCCTCTTCCAGGGGGACCTGGCGCAGCTCGACGTCGAAGTACCGGGCGAACTTCTCCCAGCAGACCTGCACGGGCCCGCAGACCAGGTTGGGCCGGTCGGTGGGCAGCCCCTGGGCCCGGCGGCGTTCGCGCCAGCGCCACTTCAGGGCGAGGCCGCCGAGCATGGCGGCCTCGCTGGAGCCGGTGGTGGAGCAGCCGGCCGCGGTGGTGCCCCCGGGGGCGTTCCACAGGTCGGCCAGGATGTTGACGCAGCGGGACTCGATCTCGGCGGTCTGCGGGTACTCGTCCTTGTCGATCATGTTCTTGTCGAGGCACTCGTTCATCAGGCGGTGCACGCCGTCGTCCGACCAGGTGGTGCAGAAGGTGGCCAGGTTCTGGGCGGCGTTGCCGTCGAGGAGCAGCTCGTTGTGGAGGAGTTCGTAGACGACCTCGGTGGGCGAGTGGTCGTCGGGCATCCGGTACTTCGGGAGGATCTGGCCGCTGAGGGCGGACGCGAACACGTCCGAGTCGGCGTCAGGGCCACGTACGTCCTTCGTCTCATGGAGAGCCATATCGGAACTATAGGTGAATAAGCCTCAGATCCTTCCGGAACGCCCTGAGCCTCTCTTCGGCCACCTTCCCGGGCGGTTCGCGGTGCGGCTTCCGGCCGTCTCCGCGGTGTGACCCCTCCCATAGGGGACAGGGCGCGCCGGAGAAATTACTGCCGAGTAGGGTTACCCGCGTAGATCTTCCGGTACGCGCCGCTGGGGCCGGTACACACGGGAAGATCATCCAACTTGTTCTATCAACAACTTATCCGGTCATGTCCTGATACAGGTCAACCGTGTTCGCCCCACTGATACTTCTTCGCTCCATGAACACGATCACCCGCCGGCAGGCCTTGGGAACCTCTGCCGGTGTCCTCACCGCACTCGGCCTCGCCGCTGCCGCCACGAGCGCCAGCGCCGCCCCCGCCCCGTCCACACCCACCGACGCGGGCACGGTCGACGAGGTCTACAAGGGCCGCCGCATCCAGATCACCCCGGGCAGCGGCGGCCACCACGGCGGCGGCCACCACTCCCCCGGCCAGCCCACCGTGCGAATAGACGGCCGCGAACTGCACGTGATGCGCAACGCCGACGGCACGTGGATCAGCGTGGTCAACCACTACGAGACCTTCGCCGATCCGACCTCCCTGGCCCGCGCCGCCGTGCGCGAGCTCCAAGGCGCCACCCTCGCCCCGTTCGCACCGATGGGAGGCGCGGCATGACCGTGCGCAAGAACCAGGCCGCGCTCACGCCCGAGGAGAAGCGCGCCTTCACCAACGCCCTGCTGGAGCTGAAGCGGACCGGCCGCTACGACCGGTTCGTCACCACCCACAACGGCTTCATCATGAGCGACACCGACTCGGGAGACCGGGTGGGCCACCGCTCCCCGTCCTTCCTGCCCTGGCACCGCCGCTTTCTTCTCGAGTTCGAGGCGGCGCTGCAGGCGGTGGACGCGACGGTGGCGCTCCCGTACTGGGACTGGACCACCGACCGCACCTCCCGTTCCTCCCTCTGGGCAGCCGACTTCCTCGGCGGCACCGGACGCGCCCGCGACGGACAGGTCCTCGACGGACCGTTCGCGTACGCGACGGGCAAGTGGAACGTGAGCGTGCGGGTGGACGGGCGCGCCTACCTGCGGCGGGCCCTCGGCGAGGGCGTCGCCCAGTTGCCGACCAAGGCCGAGGTCGACGCCGTGCTGGCCATGCCGGTGTACGACGCCGCCCCCTGGAACAGCTCGTCGAGCGGCTTCCGCAACAACCTGGAGGGCTGGCGCGGCGCCAACCTGCACAACCGCGTCCACGTGTGGGTCGGCGGCCAGATGGGCACCGGCGTATCGCCCAACGACCCGGTGTTCTGGATGCACCACGCCTTCGTGGACAAGCTGTGGGCCGACTGGCAGGCCCGCCACCCGCAGTCCACGTACCTGCCCGCGGCCGGCACGGCGAACGTCGTGGACCTGGGCGACACGATGCGGCCGTGGAACGACGTGACCCCGGCGGACATGCTGGACCACCGGAAGTTCTACACGTTCGACACCGAGCCCGCCGCTGCCGCCAGCCAGCGGTAGTGCAGTTCGGGGCGGCCGACCTGGCCGTACCGGGGGGTGCGGTCCGCGCGGCCGCTGTCCACCAGGTGCTCCAGGTAGCGTCGGGCGGTGATCCGGGAGATCCCGGCCGCCCCGGCCGCCCCCGCCGCGGTCAGCCCCTCGTCCGCCGCCCGCAGCAGGGCGGCTACCCGGTCCAGGGTCGGCGCGCTCAGCCCCTTGGGGAGCTCGGCGGGGCGGGGCGCGCGCAGGGCCGCCACGGCCCGGTCCACGTCGTCCTGGCCGGCCGCCTCGCCCGCCGTCGCACGGAACTCGGCGTAGCGCAGCAGCCGTTCGCGCAGGGTCGGGAACGCGAAGGGCTTGAGCACGTACTGGACCACGCCGAGGGAGACGCTCTCGCGGACCACGGCCAGGTCCCGCGCGGAGGTCACGACGATCACGTCGACGGGATGTCCGGCGGCGCGCAGCCCGCGCGCGAAGCGCAGGCCGTGCCCGTCGGGAAGGGTCAGGTCGAGCAGCAGCAGGTCGACGCGGGTCCGGTCCAGGACGCGGGTGGCCTCGGCGAGCGAGTGCACGGCGCCGACCGCGGTGAAGCCGGGCACCCGGCCGACGTAGAGCGCGTGCGCGTCGGCGGCCACCGGGTCGTCCTCCACGACCAGCACCCGCACGTCCCCGCCCGTCATGGCCGGTCCCCGTCGGAGCGGTCCGTCCGGGGCTCCGGCCCCGACGCCCGGACGCCCTGCCCGGCGGCCTGTCCCGCCCGCCCGCCAGGGGCCCCCCGCGGCGGGCCCGGGTCCCGCCCGGGCCCCCGCCGGGCGGCCTGTCCGGGCACTCGACCGGCGGCCCGGCGCTCCCCCGCCGGGCCGTCTCCGGCGTCCGGCGCCGCGGCCGCCAGGGGCAGGCGTACGGTGAACTCCGCGCCACCGCCTGGCCCCTGCGCCGCGGTGACCTCGCCGCCGTAGCGGTCGGCCACCTGGCGGACCAGCGCGAGGCCGAGCCCGCGGCCCTCCCCCTTGCCCGACCAGCCGCGGCGGAACACGTCCACCCCCTCCGGGAGGCCGGGGCCGTTGTCGGCGACCCGCAGGAGCAGTTCACCGCCCGCCGGACGCAGCGTGACGGCGATCCGCGCGGCCGGTACGCCCGCGACGGCGTCGACCGCGTTGTCGATCAGGTTGCCCAGCACCGTGACGAGGTCGCGCGCCGGCGGCAGCCCGCCGCCCGCGGCCAGCCGGCGGCTGTCCGGGGTGACGACGAGTTCCACACCGCGTTCGTGCGCCTGCGCGGCCTTGCCCAGCAGCAGCGCCACCAGGACCGGCTCGCCGACCGCCGTGATCACCTCGTCGGTGAGGGCCTGCGCGAGCTCCAGTTCGGCGGTGGCGAACTCCACGGCCTCCCGCTCGCGGCCGAGTTCGATGAGGGAGACCACCGTGTGCAGCCGGTTGGCGGCCTCGTGGGCCTGGGAGCGCAGCGCCTGGGTGAAGCCGCGCTCGTGGTCCAGCTCGCCGGTCAGCGACTGGAGCTCGGTGTGGTCGCGGAGGGTGATCACGGTGCCGCGGCGGCCGCCGCCCGCGACGGGCGAACTGTTGACGACGAGCACCCGGTCCGCCGTCAGGTGCACCTCGTCCACCCGCGGCCGGTCCGCCAGCAGGGCGCCGGTGAGCGGAGCGGGCAGGCCCAGGTCGGCGATGGACGCGCCCCGCATCCCGCCGCCCAGGCCGAGCAGTTCGCGCCCGGCGTCGTTGATGAGGGTGATCCTGCGCTGCCCGTCGAGCATGAGCAGCCCCTCGCGGACCCCGTGCAGGGCCGCCTGGTGGTAGTCGTACATCCGGCTCAGCTCGGCCGCGTTCATCCCGTGCGTGTGGCGGCGCAGGCGGGCGTTGACCACGTACGTGCCCATGCCACCGAGGGCGAGCGCGGCGGCGGCGACCCAGGCGAGGGCGGTGAGCTGGGCGGCGAGCCGGTCGCTGACCGCCCGGACCGTGATGCCGGCGCTCACCATCCCGATGACCCGGCCGCCGTCGTCGAGCGGGGTGACCACGCGGATCGAGGGGCCCAGGGTGCCGGTGTAGGTCTCGCTGAAGGCTTCGCCGCGCAGGGCGGGGGCGGTGTTCCCGAGGAACGGCTCGCCGATCCGGCGCGGGTCGGGGTGGGTCCAGCGCCGGCCGTCGGGGGCCATGATCGTGACGAAGTCGACCCCGGAGTCGACGCGGACCCGCTCCGCGTACGGCTGGAGCCGGGCCGAGGGATCGGCGCCGCGCACGGCCTCCCGTACGGCCTCGCGCACGGACGGGGAGTCCGCGACCGCGTGGGCCACGGCTCCGGCCTGACGGCGGGCGGCCTCCTCGGCCTGGCCCCGGGCGGTCGCGTACGCGAAGACGGCACAGCCTGCGACGACCACGGCGACCAGCAGCACCTGCATGGCGAAGAGCTGGCCGGCGAGGCTGCGCGGCGGACGGGGCAAACGGAACATGACGCTCAGTGTGCACCGGGCCGTGAACTCAATGAACGCAAGGGTGACCGGGGTCACAGCGGCGCGCGATGGTCCTCCCGGGACGTAATCACCACAGGAGGCATCGTGGCCGCCAGGCGCGACAGAACGCACTATCTCTACATCGCGGTGATCGCCGCGGTGCTGCTCGGCATCGCCGTCGGCTTCGCCGCACCCGGCGTGGCCGTGGAGCTCAAGCCGCTGGGCACCGGCTTTGTCAACCTCATCAAGATGATGATCTCGCCCGTGATCTTCTGCACGATCGTGCTGGGCATCGGATCGGTCCGCAAGGCCGCCAAGGTGGGGGCGGTGGGCGGGCTCGCCCTCGGCTACTTCATGGTGATGTCGACCGTGGCCCTCGCCATCGGCCTGCTGGTCGGCAACCTGCTGGAGCCGGGCAGCGGCCTCCACCTGACCGAGGCGGCGCGCAGCGCGGGCGAGGCGCAGGCCAAGGCGGGCGGGGCGGAGAGCACGTCCGAGTTCCTGCTCGGCATCATCCCGACCACGATGGTGTCCGCCTTCACCGGCGGCGAGGTGCTCCAGACCCTGCTGGTGGCGTTGCTGACCGGGTTCGCGCTCCAGGCCATGGGCGCCGCGGGCGAACCGGTGCTGCGCGGGATCGGTCACGTGCAGAAGCTGGTGTTCCGGGTACTGGCGATGATCATGTGGGCCGCTCCGGTGGGCGCCTTCGGGGCGATCGCGGCGGTGGTCGGGGCCACCGGCATCGACGCGCTGAAGTCACTGGCCGTCATCATGATCGGCTTCTACGCGACCTGCCTGCTCTTCGTCTTCGTCGTACTGGGGACACTGCTGCGGGTGTGCACCGGGGTCAGCGTGTTCGCGCTGCTGCGCTACCTGGGCCGGGAGTTCCTGCTGATCCTCTCGACCTCCTCCTCTGAGTCGGCGCTGCCCCGGCTGATCGCGAAGATGGAGCACCTGGGGGTGTCGCGCCCGGTCACCGGGATCACCGTGCCGACCGGATACTCCTTCAACCTGGACGGGACCGCGATCTACCTGACGATGTCCTCGCTGTTCGTGGCGGAGGCCATGGGCAAGCCGCTCGCCCTCGGCGAGCAGATCTCCCTGCTGCTGTTCATGATCATCGCCTCGAAGGGGGCGGCCGGGGTGACCGGCGCCGGTCTGGCGACCCTCGCCGGCGGGCTCCAGTCGCACCGCCCCGAGCTGGTGGACGGGGTCGGGCTGATCGTGGGCATCGACCGGTTCATGAGCGAGGCCCGCGCCCTGACGAACTTCGCGGGCAACGCGGTGGCGACGGTGCTCATCGGAACGTGGACGAAGGAGTTCGACCACGCGCGCGCCGGCGACGTCCTCGCGGGACGGCTGCCGTTCGACGAGAGCACCCTGGTCGACGACGCGCACGGCGGCGACTTCGGCGGGCCCGGTACCCCGGGCGGCGGCGCCGGGAAGGACACCGGTGAGGTCGCCGGGAAGGACACCGGTGCGGTCCCCGGGAAGGATGCCGTCCCGGTGCAGCCGCACGGCGACAAGGACGGCGTCCCGGCCTGACCGGAACGCCCGCGCGGGAAGGCCGGGCCGGGCTCGCCCCCACGGTGCCCAGCCCGGCCGGACCCGGCACAGACCACGCATCTCACCCATACTCGGATGACCTCCACCGATAAACGAACCCCCGTGTTGCAAAAGGTACTTCCGCACCGGGGCATGCGTCTGACATCTTGCGTCCACCACTTGTTTCGTACGGCCCGGTAGGTGCGACCCACCGGGTCATCGGAGGACGCATTGATACCCCACATATCCCGCAGACCCCGACGCACCCTGGTGCTCGCCGCCGCCCTGGGCGCGGCGCTCGCCTTCGGGGCCCCGGCCGCGATCGCCGGTACCGCCCCGGTCTCCCCCGCCGCCCCGGCCCCGGCCCCCGCGCCGCAGGCAGCGGCGCCGGCTTCCCAGAGTGCGACCTGGGCTGCCGGCACCCGCGCCTACCTCGTGATCACCGCCCCCGGTGACAGCTCGGCGGTACGCTCCGCCGTCACCGCCAACAGCGGCACGGTCTTCGCGTACTACGACGCCATCGGCGTCATCGTCGCCCACTCCTCCTCGGCCTCCTTCGCCGCCACCCTGCGCGGCGTCAGCGGAGTCCAGCAGGTCGGCGCCACCCGCACCTCGGACGTACCGGCGGACGCCTACAACCCGGCGCTGCCCGCCAACCCGGCGCAGTCCGCGACCGGTTCGGGCGAGCCCGTCCGCGCCGACATGACGCAGATCAAGGCCGACCAGGCCTGGGCCGTCACCACGGGCGCCGCCAGCGTCAAGGTCGGCATCCTGGACACCGGTGTGGACGACCAGCACCAGGACCTGGCGCCGAACTTCAACGCGGCGGACTCCGCCTCCTGCGCGTACGGCAAGGCGGACACCCGCGCCGGCGCCTGGCGTGACGTCGGCACCCACGGCACTCACGTGGCCGGAACGGTCGCCGCCGCCAAGAACGGCAAGGGCGTCATCGGTGTGGCCCCGGGCGTGAAGATCTCCTCGGTGCGCATCGCGGAGCCGGGCTCCTCGCTCTTCTTCGCCGAGAACACCGTCTGCGGCTTCATGTGGGCCGGTGACCACGGCTTCAAGGTCACCAACAACAGCTACTACACGGACCCGTGGCAGTTCAACTGCCCGGACAACGCCGACCAGGCCGCGATCATCGAGGGCGTCAAGCGCGCCCAGCAGTACGCGGAGGGCAAGGGCTCGCTGCAGGTCGCCGCGGCCGGCAACTCCAACCTCGACCTGGCCAACAAGACGACCGACACCGCAAGCCCGAACGACTCGACGCCGGTCACCCGCACCATCACCAACGCCTGCCTGGACATCCCGACCGAGCTCCCGGGCGTGGTCACGGTCTCGGCGATGGGCACCACCGCGAAGGCCTCGTACTCCAACTACGGCCTGAACGTCGTGGACATCACGGCGCCCGGCGGTGACGCCACCGGCATCTACAGCACCCTGCCGGGCGGCAAGTACGGCAGCATGAGCGGTACCTCGATGGCCTCCCCGCACGTCGCGGGCGTGGCCGCGCTGCTGGCGAGCACCAACCCGGGCATCACCCCGGCGCAGCTGCGCGACAAGCTGGCCACCCAGGCCAACGACGTCGCCTGCCCGTCGGACACCCGCTGCAAGGGCACCACCGCCAAGAACGGCTTCTTCGGCGAGGGGCAGGTCGACGCACTCAAGGCGGTCGGATCCACCCCGCCCCCCGGCAAGTTCTTCGAGAACACGGGTGACTTCGCCATCGGCGACAACACCACGGTCGAAAGCCCGATCACGGCGAGCGGGGTCACGGGCAACGCCCCGGCCACCCTCAAGGTGGGCGTCGGCATCGTGCACACGTACATCGGCGACCTGAAGGTCGACCTCGTGGCTCCCGACGGCTCCGTGTACACGGTGCACAACCGCTCGGGCGGCAGCGCCGACAACATCAACCAGACGTACACGGTCAACGCCTCCTCGGAGGTCGCGAACGGCACCTGGAAGCTCCGGGTCAACGACAACGCCGGCGGCGACACCGGCAAGATCGACTCCTGGAACCTCACCTTCTAGGAAGACGTCGCGGTTCCGCTGCGGGGCCATCGGGGTGTGCACCCCGGTGGCCCCGCTCCGGTTTCCGTACGCGCGCGGCCGGGCGGGGCCGGGCCGGGCACTGCCGGGCGGGGCGCCTACCGGGTCCGCAGGACGCAGTCCCCGCAGAAGCCGCCACCCGGCACCTTGTAGTAGAGGCAGCAGCTGTTCCGGACGAAGGCCACGCCGAGCCCGGGCTCGTGGAGGAAGGTGCCGGCGCCGGCCAGCGGCCCGCCGTCGGCCAGCAGCGCGGCCGCCGCGCCCACGGCCGCGTCCCCCTCGACCCGGTCGGTCAGCACCCGCAGGGCCCCGACGAGCCCCGAGGCGGCGTTGCCCCGCAGGACCTTGGGCGAGACCCCGAACCGCTCGCGCAGGCCCGTGTCCAGCAGGTCCAGGTTCCCGAGGACGGTCTGCGCCAGTGCCTCGGCCGGCAGCGCGCCGGGCTCGGGGAGCCACAGTTCCAGCGAGCCCGCGCGGGGCAGCCGCCACCACACCCGGCCGGGGTCCAGGTCCGGCACCCGCCCGGCCAGCGCGAGGCACCCCAGCCCGAGCGACCACAGTCGCGAGGCGATGCCGAACTGCGCGGTCGAGGCCGCCACCCGGTCCGGTCCGGTGCCGATCCGGCGGCCCACCTCGGCCACGTACGGTTCCAGGTGCTCCCGGTACAGGTCGCCCAGCGGCCGGAATCCGGGACCGGGCGGCTCCTTCCCGGACGGAACGGCGAAGAAGGGCCCGACGGCGGCCAGCCGTCGCAGTACGTCGTCCAAGGTCAGGCCCCCGGTCCGGTGCCGGGAGCCCGCCCGGCACCCGGCTCCCCCACGCAGTGCATGCCCCGATGATCTCAGGCACGGCCCGGCGCCCCGCGGGGCGGGTCCCGACCGTCCTCGTCGGCTCACAGCCCGTCGAGGAACTCCAGCAGCACCCGGTTGAAGGCCTCCGGCTGCTCCACGCCCGGCAGGTGGCCCGCCCCCTCGATGACGGCGAGCACCGAGTGCGGCATCAGCGCGTGCAGCGCCCGCGCCTCGGCGACGGGGGTGTAGACGTCGTCCGCGCCGACCACCACGAGACAGGGCTCGCCCGCGGCGGCGAGCACGGGCCGGTAGTCCGGACGCTCCGCGCGGCCGCGCAGGGCGGCGGCCGCGCCCCGGGGATCGGTCGCGCGCATCATCGCCCCCACGTGCGCGGCGGCGGCGGGCATCCCGGTCACGTTGTAGGGCGCCAGCATCTTGTCGATGACCTCTTCGGCGTACGGCCCCATTCTCTCCGCGAGGAGCCGCTCGGCGGCCGCCCGGCGGAATTCCGCGCCCTCCGGCGTCTCCGGAACCGGGGACGTGTCGGAGAGGACGAGGGCACGTACCAGACACGGGTGGCGCAGCCGCATCTCCATCGCTATCTGCCCACCCATGGACACACCGCCGACGACTGCTTGTTCGATGTCCAGGAGGCCGAGCAGAGCAGCCAGGTCGTCCGCCAGATCGGCGAGCAGCGCCTTGCCGGGGACGACCGGACTTTCCCCGTATCCGCGCAGGTCAGGAGCAATGACCCGGTAGCCGGACGCGGTCAGCGCGGCCGTCTGGGGGGCCCACATCGTGCGGTTGAACGGATGTCCGTGGATCAGGAGGACGGGCGCCCCGGCACGGGGACCGAGATCGTCGAAATGGAGTTGCGCGCCATTGCCGAATCGGGGGTTCATGAGAGGACTTTAAGGGGCTACATTGAGCCGCTCGCGTTCACCTGACAGCCCGTTGCCTTTCACTCGTGTTTTGCACGGGGGGCGACGTCAGGGACGCAGACTGTGCAACCACCCCACCGCCCAGAAGGACCGAAGGCTCCGTGCCCGTACCCGTACTCCTCGCCGGCCGCACCGTGCGGCTCGAGCCCCTCGCCCCCCACCACACCGAGGCCCTGGCCGTGGCCGGGGCCGAGGATCGTACGACTTACGCCTTCACCCCCGTGCCGCACGGGCTGCAGGCGTCCCACGAGTACATCGACCGTGCCCTCGCCGATCAGGCGGCGGGTCGATCGCTCCCGTTCGCGGTGGTCAGAGCCACCGACGGACGGGTGGTCGGTTCGACCCGGTTCCTGGAACTCGACTACTGGCAGGGGCCCCTGGTGTGGCCCGCCGTGCCGGGCGTCCCGTTCGGCGATCCGGCGACGGCGATCCCCGATGCCACCGAGATCGGCAATACCTGGCTGTCCCCGGGCGCCCAGGGCACCGGCATCAACACCGAGGCGAAGCTCCTCATGCTCCGCCATGCCTTCGAGACCTGGGGCGTCCGGCGCGTCTCCCTTCGCGCGGACGCCCGCAACGGCCGCTCCCGAGCCGCGATGCAACGCCTCGGCTTCACCTCCGAGGGGGTCCGCCGGGCCCATTCCCGGGGACTGGACGGAGCGGTCCGCAGTACGGCCTTCTACTCGATCCTCGACGAGGAGTGGCCGACCGTGCGGTCGGTCATCGAGCAGAAGCTGTCACCCGCGGCGCAGCGCAGGCGGCGCCGCAAGACCCTGGTGCCGGCCTAGTCCCGGCCAGGTCCCCTCCCCGGAGCCGGAACGGTCCTGCGCCGCACGTCCCGGCCACCTCCCCCGTCCCCACCCCCGGCCTGCCTCGATCACGCCGCACCGAACCGTCCGCCCGCGCGGCTCCGGTCCGGATCAGTCGAGGAAGGCCGGGCCCAGGGCCGAGGGCATGAGCGGGGCCGCCGTGCCGGTGCCGTCGGCCGGCAGGGAGTACAGGTCCGCCCCGAAGTCCCCCGGGAGGGAGTAGACGACAGTCCGGTCGTCCGCCCACACGACCTGGTCGTCGACGCTGCGTTCCTCCGCGAGCGGGGTCTCCGCCAGCGTGGCCAGCTCCAGGGCGTACAGCCGCCACGGTGCCTCGGCCGGCCGCCCGGGCACCCGCTTCTTGAACACCATCCGGGTGCCGTCGGGCGACAGCGACGGGCACTCCGCGTTCTCGCGCAGCGTCGTCACCGTCCGCGCCGCCAGGTCCCCGCGGACCAGGTGGGTCCGGCCGCCGGTGGCCAGGGTCGCGTAGAAGGTCCGCTCGTCGGCGGCGAAGGTGACCCCCCAGAAGTTCACGTCGGCGCTGCGGTACGGCTTGCCGTCCCTGACCACCGCGAAGTCCTCCAGCGAGGCGTCGAGGCGGCCGGTACGCAGGTCGACCACGGAGGTCCGCGTCGAGAAGTCGGTTCCGGCGTACGAGTCCCCGCCGACGAAGACGGTCCACGCGGCGAGGTGTCCGCCGGGCGAGACCCGGGCGCGGGTCGGTACGCCGGCCAGCGGGTACGCCGCGACCTCGGCGAGCCGGGCGTCCAGAACGACGGCCCGGTAGCCGCCCTGGACTCCGTCCCCGGCCGCCCGCAGGCAGATCCCGGTGCCGGCCGCCGCGTGGAAGCGCAGGCAGCTCACCCCGGAGGCGGTGCGGTCGCCCCCGGGCCCGGCGGCCGGGACGGTGGCGAGTTCGTCGCGGTGCGGGCCCCAGGCCATGGTGCGGAACACGATCCGCCGGCCGCCGTCGCCGGGCGCCAGGGACACCGCGCCCCGGGAGACCCGCGGGCCGCCGTCCCGGGCCCGGTCCTTCTCGTCGGCCCGGGAGGAGGCCCGCAGCACGGCGCCCACCCCCACGGCGGCGAGCAGGACGAGGACGACGGCGAGGATCGGCATCCGGCGCTGGAAGGTCATCAGGGGCCTCTCGGTACGGTTGCGTGCCCGGTGCCCGCCCGGTGCCCGCCCGGGAGCTCCGGGCGGAACGGTCCGGCGGCTGCGCGGACGCACCGTACCCGGGGGACCTCGAGGGAGCCAGGGCCGGTCGGCCAACGGACCGCACACGTCACGGGTCCGGCGGGAGCCGGGCAAGGTCCTGGCCTAGAGCACCCCAAGAGAAGGGAAAATGCGGAACCCTGGCATGCTTTCGTACATCCTTCGAACGGAAGGAACCCACGCCAGACCGCCCCGCCCCACCAGGGCAGCACCACCTCCGGAGAGCCACCGCACATGTCGCACGCACCCGACGGGCAGCCGTACCAGCCGTACCGGCCGGAAGGGCGGCAGTCCCGGCCTCAGCCGCCCCACGGCGGACAGCAGTACGAGCAGCAGCCGCACCACGGGGCGCCGCAGCCGCCGTACGAACAGCAGCGGTACGAGCAGCAGCCGTACGAACAGCAGCGGTACGGGCAGGAACCCCACGCACAGGAGCCGTACGGCCAGGGCCGGTACGAGCAGGGGCAGTACGGCCAGGGGCAGTACGGCCAGGGCCAGTACGGGCAGCAGCCGTACGGTCAGGAGGCCCCGCGCCCCCGGAAGTCCCGGCTCCGCCGCTGGGTGACCGCCGGCACGTCCGTCCTCGCGCTCGCGGGCATCGCGGCGCTCGTGATGAACCACTACGAGATACCCCCGTTCACCGACAAGGGCGCGGCGGTCTCGTTCGGCCTGCCGCCCGCGGGCGGCTCCGGCAAGGCAGGCGCGGAGGCCCCGCAGCCGGTGAACTCCAAGATGCTGATGCCCACGGGCCCGGCCGCCGACTTCAAGAACGCGGCGACCCTGGCGGACGGGACGCACATCGCCGTCACCACGCTGGACGGCAAGAAGTCGGGCTTCAAGGGCAAGGTGTGGGTCTGGGCGCCCAAGGAGTACAACGACCCGAAGTTCGCCAAGAGCGGCTTCCCGGTGATGATCGCCCTGCCGGGCGGCGCCGGATACCCGAGCAACTACTGGATGGGCACCGACCTGGGCCTCCAGACCAGCATCAGCAAGTGGTACGCGGAGGGCAAGAGCAAGCCCTTCATCCTGGCGATGCCGGTGCTCAACCCCGGTCCGGACGACAAGGGCGTCTACTGGGACGCCTCCGACATCCCGGGCCAGCCGAAGATGGGCACCTGGCTCACCGAGGACGTTCCGGACCTGATGAAGGCGAACTTCCGCACCGTCAAGTCCCGTGATGGCTGGGCGTTCATGGGGTCGTCGACCGGCGGGTTCGCCGGCCTGAAGGCCGTGCTGAAGCACCCGGACAAGTTCAAGGCCGTGATCGCCTCCGGCCCGGACGTCGTCCCGGACTCCTCGCTGTGGAAGGGCCACGACAAGGAGAAGGCCGAGAACAACCCGGAACTGCTGGCGAAGCAGCTCATCGACCGCAAGGGGCCGGACGTCTACCTCGCCTTCCAGGTGGGCGACAGCGAGAACAACCAGAAGACCCTGCCCGATGTGCAGAAGTTCATCGCCACGTACGGCAAGGGGCCGGTGCACACCACCCTGAGGGTCATCAAGGGCGGCCGGCACAATGCCAAGACCTACGTTCCGAACATGGGCGAGGGGCCCATCCAGGAGATCAGCAAGGTGATGGAGGGACCGGTGGAGTAACCTCCGCCACCGACACGCCCGCTTGCTCCCGCTCCGGCCCGCCGAACGCCTTCGGCGGGCCGCTGCCGTTCCAGGGCTCCCAGCCCGGGTCGCCGGTCACCGCGAAACGCACCCACGCCGCGTGCATCTCCCGCGCCAGCTCCCGCGGGGCGTCCGGTCCGGCCAGCCAGGCGGACTCCGGCACGTCGAGGGTGTCGAACACGAAGCCCAGCTCCAGCGCGTGGCAGGAGCCGAGGCCGGGGACGCCCGAGCTCCAGCCGAACTCGTACAGGAAGGTCGGCGCGGGCCGCCGCGCCCCCGCCAGCCGCCGCAGCGGATCGCGCAGCAGCCGGTCGGTGAACAGCTGCCCGGCGAGCTCGGCCGGGCTCGCGCCCGGCAGTCCGGCGCGCAACTCCCGTACGGCGTTGCGGTCCTTGCCGGTGCGCAGGCGGGCCAGCTCCACGGCGGCCGGGCCCATCCGGTCGAGCAGCCGCATCACGCCCGTGGGGGCGAGCCAGAGCCGGTACTCGTCGCGGGTCCAGCCGGCCAGCAGGGGCACGTCCCCGGAGATGCCCCGGCCGGCCAGTGCGTCGAGGGGGTCATCGGGCAGCGTGTCCGGGTCCTCGACCAGGCCGAAGGCCGGTCCGCCCAGCAACGGCCCGGACCGGCGCAGTACGGCGCCCTGCGCGGCGAGCAGCGCCGACAGGGAGGTGGCGGCGAACTCCCGGGCGGTGGCCCCGGCCTTGAGCAGGGACGCCATCCGCCGGACCGTGGTGCGCACCCGGTCGCGCGGCAGCGTCTCGGGGGCGCCGCTCTGCAGGACGGCCCGGGCGAAGAGCCCGGCGGCGCGGGGCGCCGCGAGCAGGGCCCCGATGCTGATGGCCCCCGCGGACTCGCCGAAGACGGTGACGCGGCCGGGATCGCCTCCGAAGGCCGCGATGTTGTCCCGCACCCACTCCAGGGCGGCGATCTGGTCGAGAAGGCCGCGGTTGGCGGGGGCGTCCGGGAAGAGCCCGTAACCGATCACGCCGAGACGGAAGTTGAACGAGACCAGCACGACACCGTCGCGGGCGAAGGCCGAGCCGTCGTAGACCGGGACGGCGGAGGAGCCGCGGGCGTGCGCCCCGCCGTGGATCCACACCATGACGGGCAGGCGGGCGGCCGGCGCCGGATCGGGGGTCCACACGTTGACGCTCAGGCAGTCGTCCCCCGGGATCTCCGGGTCGGGAAGCAGTGCGGCGAAGGTGGCCGGGTAGGGCACCTTGGGCGCGGTGGGGCCGTAGGCGCCCGCGTCGCGCACGCCGTCCCAGGCGGCCGGGGGCGCGGGCGCCGCGAAGCGGAGGGCTCCGACGGGCGGCGCGGCGTACGGGACGCCCAGGAACACGGCGGCCCCGGCGGCGCCGGTCCGCCCCTCCACGAGGCCGTACCGGGTCCGCACCCGGGGGCGGGTCCCGTCACCGGGCCCGTCGCCGCCGGGCCCGTCGCCGCCCGAGGCGGTGACCGTGCCGCTCGCTGCGCCCATCTGGTCCTCCTGGAATCGGCCGGGCCGCACAGGTGCGGCCCGCGCACGTTCGCACGGCAGTACCACGGGTGACAAGGCGTGACCGTGCCCGGGCGCGTCCCGGTTGGTCCGGCATGCGATCCCTCATGCGACTCCTGCGCATCGACCCCCCGGCGCGCGGCGCCGTCCGCTCCGGGACGGTGCCCGTCCTGCTGCTGGCGGCCGTCGCGCTGGCCGGCGGTCCGGCCCGCGCCGCCGCCGGGCCGGACTTCCAGTACCTCGGCCAGGACGACCGGGTGCACGGGCTGACCGCGCCGAAGGGCTGCGTCGAGGCGGAGGGCGGCGGCGCGCGGGCCGTCACGAACCACACCCGGGGCACGGCGACCCTCTACCGGGAGCCGGGCTGCGCGGGCCGTGTGGTGGAGGTCCTGCGGCCCGGGGCCGTCACGCAGGTGCGGCCGTACTTCGCCTCCGTGCGCTTCTCCGTCACCGGGTAGGCCCAGGGACCGTGACCCCGTGGCCATCCCTGCGTTGTATGCCATGTCAAACGCCGCACATTCTGCGGCGCCCCCATATGTCTCACGAGGAGATCTTGATGTCGCGTATCGCGAAGGCTGTCGCCATCACCGCTGTCGCCGGTAGCGCCATGGCCGCCGGCGCGGGTCTGGCCGTCGCCGACGCCGGAGCGCACGGTGCGGCCGTCGGCTCCCCCGGTGTCCTGTCGGGCAACGTGCTCCAGGTTCCGGTGCACGTCCCGGTCAACGTCTGCGGCAACACCGTGAACGTGATCGCCCTGCTCAACCCGGCGTTCGGCAACACCTGCGTCAACCAGTCGGGTGGCGGCAAGCACCACACCGACGAGCACCACACCGAGGGCTACGGCGGCTGATCACCGGTCATCGACCGTCTGATCGCCTGAACGCCTGATCGACGAAGGGCCCCCGCCGTTCCGGCGGGGGCCCTTCCCGTGCCGTCAGGACCAGGATCGCCTCGGGTCACGCGTAGCGGTAGAGGCCGCCGTGGCCGAGCATCTCGCGGGGGGTGACGTCCCACGGCGGCATCGGCTCGTCCAGCGCGATCACCCGGCCGCGCTGCGGGTCGCCGAGGCCGGGGGGCGAGGCCGGCAGGTACCCGGAGCCGGGGTGCTTCTGCTGCCAGCGGTCCCAGATGAGGTCCACGAAGGCGTGGTGCAGCCAGAACACCGGGTCGTTGGGCGCGGTGCCGCCCGTCATGTGGCCGCCGATCCACTGGTGGACC
This sequence comes from Streptomyces sp. NPDC058701, assembly GCF_042715295.1. Taxonomy (NCBI): domain Bacteria; kingdom Bacillati; phylum Actinomycetota; class Actinomycetes; order Kitasatosporales; family Streptomycetaceae; genus Streptomyces; species Streptomyces sp. NPDC058701. The sequence goes on from NZ_JBHXSY010000007.1 coordinate 261,561, forward strand.
TTGTTGTGGTTGCGCCAGCGCTCGCTCTTGGGCGCGGCCCAGCCCTCCAGTTTGTTGCGGAACCCGCCGGCGGTGGTGGTCGAGTCCCAGGGTGCGACGTCGTAGGCCGGGTCGTCGAGGGCCCACTGGAGCTCGGCCGGCGTGGGCAGGGCGATCGGGTTGTGCGGCCGGCCCAGGTTCCGGGTGAGGAAGCGGGACTCCGTGATGCCCACGGTGACCGTCCAGTTGCCCCGGCCGTAGGCGAACGGGCCGGTCATCACCTGCCGGTCCTCGGCCCGGCCGGTACCGCCGAGGAAGTCGTCGGCCCAGAGCGGGGAGACGGGGCTGGTGTCGGTGGTCCAGTCCCAGTACGGGATCGAGACGCCGGGGTCGAGGGCCTGCAGCTGCTTCTCGAATTCCAGCAGGTAGCGCCGGTGCCAGGGGAAGAACGACGGGGACATGTGCCCGACGCGCAGCTTCCGGTCGCGGTCGGGCACGAAGTACTTGTCGTGGGTGCGGACGAATGTGTCGTAGGTGCCGTTGCGCTTGAGTTCCAGCACGGCCGCCGTGAAGCGCTTCTTCTGTGCGCTGGTCAGGTTTTTCTGGTTCTGCCGGGTGTACACGTCGGGGCTCCTCGCGTCAGCCGTGGTGCGGGGCGGACGCCAGCGCCAGCTGGGCGGAGCCCAGTTCGTCGACGGCGGCGCGGGCCAGTTCCAGGCGTGTCGGATAGGACTGGAAGTGGTTGATCCCGCTGAGGTAGCTGCCGTCGGCGCGGCGCATCACGTGCAGCGGGCGTCCGTCGATGCGGATTCCGGCCCGGTCCACCGCGATGTGCCGGCCCCGGTACGTCTCCTCGTCGAGCGGCGCCGGCGTGAGCGTCTGGCGGGGCCGCCGGGCGCGCAGTACGGGCCCCAGCGCAGCGGCCGTGCCGGCGAGCACGGCCGCGGTGAAAGCCGTGCGCAGGACGGCGCGGCGGGTCAGTGGTACGGCGGCGGATGCTGCGGACATACGGTCTCCCTCGCTCGGTGGCCGGCGCCGACGGGTCTAACGCGGCGCGGCGGGCGAGGTCACCCTGCGGCGCCCCGGGGCCGCTTGTAGTAGAGGGTGGTGGGGTGCAGACGGCCGTCCGGGTCGGTGGCGTAGTCCGGGATGGTGCCTGCCTCGGTCCAGCCGGCGGACCGGTAGACGCGCTCGGCGGCGCTGCCCGTCTCGGTGTCCAGGAACAGCAGCACCACCCCGGCGCGGGCCGCGGCGGCCTCCGCCTCGGCGAGCAGCGCGCGGGCGGTGCCGCGGCCGCGGGCCGCCGGATGGACCATCAGCTTGCGCAGTTCGGCCCGGTGACGCCCGTTGGGTTTGGACTCCCGGTACCAGCTGACGGTGCCGTCGAGGCGTCCGTCGTCCGCGCGGGAGACCCAGAGCGCCAGGGAGCCCTCCTCGACGGCGGGCAGCAGGGAGTCCCACCAGGCGGCGGCGCCCGCGTGGTCGAGGCCGGCGAGGAAGCCGAGCGAGGACCCGTCGGCGACCACGTCGAGGAGGAGCGCGGCGAGTTCGTCGCGGTGGGTGCGCAGGTCCGGGGCGGAGAGCGGGGTGATGGCGGCCGTCATGGGGCGAGCATAGGGATCATGGGGTGACGCGCCACAGGCGGGGCGGGTGCGGGCCGCGGGATGCGGCGGTCATCCGCCGGGCGGGGACGAGCCCGCCGAAGGGTTGCGTGGCCGCGCGGTGCGCGGCGCGTACGCGGAGGCGGCGAAGGCGGCTGTGCCGAGGAGGCGGAGGGCGCGCGGCACGGCGTCGCCTCCTCCTGCTGCGCGTCATCGGTCCGCACGCCGCCGACGGGGCATGACAGGGCCCGGCCGGGGGCTACGTTCCCGGCCGGGCCCTGTGTACGGGGGCGAGGGGAGCTCCGGTCAGAGCTCGTCGTCGCGCTGGTCCTGCTCGCGCCGCGGCTCGTCCTCACGACGCCGGGCGGGTTCGTCGCGGTCCGGGTCGCGGGACGTCCGGCCGAACTCGGGCCGTACCGGGTCCGGTCCGCAACCCCGGTCGCGCGCCGGCTCCGCGCGGTGCCCGGGGCCCTGTCGTCCGTCCTGCGTACCGCCCATGACGGCGACTCCTTCGGTTCCTTCGTACCCTCGGCGTACCGGTGGTGCCTGCCCTTCCCACGCTGCCACGGATCGTCACGGACCGCACCTTTTGCCTCACGCGGCGTGAGGGGCCGTCGTGGTCGCGCGCCCAGCCCCGGATGCGAACCGCGCCCGGGGATCCGAGGATGGACGCCATCACACCCACCTCTGTCGTCAGGAGCTTCCCCATGCTGGAGCGCATCCCGCTCACGGACCGCACCGAGGTCACCTTCGTCCTTCCGGCGGACACTCCGCCCGGCCCGGTGAGCGTGGTCGGCGACTTCAACGACTGGCGGCCCGGCGCCCACACCCTGCGGGCCCGCGAGGACGGGCAGCGGGCCGTCACGGTGGAGCTGCCGAAGGAGAGCACGCACTCGTTCCGGTACCTCGCCGCCGGCGACTACTGGTTCAACGACGGGAGCGTCGGCGACCAGGACGGCCCGAACAGCCGCCTGCACACCTGACCGGTGGGCCCGCGGGCGCCCCGGGTCACAGGAACAGGGCGCCGACGGCGACGAAATACGCGGCCGCCAGCAGCGTCAGCGCCAGCGGGGTCCCCCACGGATGCGCGTGCCACCAGGCCAGCCGCACGCGGGGGAACTGCCCCTTCAGCTCCCCGGGGGTCGGGGCGTGCGCGTCCGGCACCGGCACGTCCCGTAGCCGGCGCGTCAGCCGCTCCGCGTCGGACGCGCGCCACAGCCGCAGGTCGAGCACGTACGGCGGGTGCTCTCCGCAGTGATGACCACGCGTCCCGGCGTCGGGTGGAAGGGTCCGACGCCGAACGTGGTCGGGCGCAGCGCGGTCACGAACTCCGGTGGCGCGCCGTAGAGGTTGACGCCGAGGGCGTTGTCGATCCGCAGTTCATCGCCGACGACCGCGATCTCGGCGGTGAGGTCGACCCGCACAGGCACGGGCCCCCCACGAGCCGACGACCGGCGGGGGCCGCGCCGCCGGGCCGCCCTACAGGACGACCGGCAGGGCCTGGAGACCGCGCATCAGGCGGGTCTGCCGCCAGGCGAGGTCCTCGCTCGGGACGGCGAGCCGCATCCCGGGGAATCGGGTGACGAGCGCCCGGAGCGCGATCTCCGCCTCGGCCAGTGCGAGGGGCGCGCCCAGGCATCGGTGGATCCCGTGCCCGAACGCAAGGTGCCCGGCGGCGTTGCGGTCCAGGTCGAGACGGTGCGCCTCGGCGAAGCGGGCCGGATCGCGGTTGGCGGCTCCGGGGGCGATGAGGACCGGAACGCCCTCGGGGATCTCGACCCCGCCGAGCCGGAGCGCTTCGGTGGTGTAGCGGAAGGTCGCGATCCCGACCGGGGAGTCGAAGCGCAGCAGTTCGTCGAGGGCGGAGGCGATCAGGTCGGGGTCCCGGTGCAACCGGTCGAGGGAATCGGGGTGCTGGATGAGCGCAAGGGCGGCGTTGGCGATGAAGTTGGCCGTCGTCTCGTGACCGGCCACGAGCAGGAGCACGGCGAGGGAGACGACCTCGTCCGGGTCCAGCGGCCCTGCGTCGCCCTGCTGGGCCAGCAGGTGCAGGAGGCCGTCGCCGGGTTCGCGGCGGGCGGACCCGACGAGGCCGGTCATGTAGTCGCCGATGGCGTGTGACGCGGCGTCGATGCGGTCCGGCCGGCCTGCGGCGAACAGCTCGTTCGACCATCGGGAGACCATGGCGCGGTCGTCCTCGGGCACGCCGAGCAGCTCGCAGATGACGGTGACGGGGAGCGGCGCGGCCAGAGCATCCACGAGGTCGACCGGGGCGCCCGGTTCCCAGCCGTCGAGCAGGCCGTCGACGACCCGCTGGACGTACGGGCGCAACCGCGCGACGGGGCCCGCGGTGAAGAGCCCCGCCGCGACGGCCCGTTGTCGTGTGTGTCCGGGCGGGTCGCTCGCGAGCATGCTGCGGGACACAGCGGGGTGCAGGTTCCGGCGTGTGGTCCGGCCGGCGAAGAAGCGGGCCGTGTCCTTGGACAGGCGGGGGTCGGCGAAGGCCTGCCGGGCCTCAGCGTGGCCGGTGACGAGGTACGAGGAGTGCCCCTGGGAGCCGGTGAAGACCTTCTGGACCGGTCCCGCGCCGCGCAGGCGGTCGTAGGTGGCGTAGGGATCGCGCAGGAAGCCGGGGTCCTGGAGGGGGTCGGTCATGATCCCGACCCGTCGGCCGTACCGGTCAGCCCGGGGGTGGCGGTCTCCCGGGGCCGGTGCCGCAGAGAAGCGCGCGTCACCAGGAGGAGCCACTCGGTCCCGGCCCGTACGTCGCCCTTGCGGGAGTGCGCGCCGGCGGCGGGCGGCGTTCCTCCCGTGCCGGGCGCGTCTGCGGCCCGCTTCGCGGCGACGGCCGCGGTGAGAACTGCTGCTTCCACTTCCGTTCCCTTCCGGAGTGTCGCTTTCGCCCCGCCGGCGACCGCCTCGGCCGCGGCCTCCTGCACCTGCCCGGAACGGTACCCGCGCAGGGCCGGCACTCCGTCGTTGATCTCGATCACGCGGCGGTGGAGGCGAAAGTCGACGTCCGGCCCGGGGGTGCCCGCTCCGGTGTCGCCCCGGCCGGGGACGACCTCGGGGGCGACGGCCGTGACCTCGCTCCGCGCGAAATGCCGGACGGATCGGTGTCCCCGCGGACCAGGGCGGGGCTCGGTGCCGGAGCGGACCCGACCCACCGCTGCCACCACGGCCGGGGGCACCCCCTAGGGTGACCCCATGCCTGCCACGTTGAGTTCCACCAAGGCCGCCGCCGCGCTCAGAACCTCGGCGCGCGTCTCCGTCGAGTTGCTGCTGGTCATCGCCATGGCCGCCGTGGCCCTGTGGGTGGTGGGCAGGATGTGGTCGGTCGTATGGCCGCTGATAGTGGCCCTGTTCCTCACCACGCTGACCTGGCCCGTGGCCAACTTCCTGCGTCGGCGCGGTCTGCGGCCCGCCCTGGCCTCGGCGGTGGTGACCGTTCTGTTCCTGCTCGTCGCCGCGGGCATCGTGGCGCTGATCGCGGTGCCGGTGGCCTCGCAGTCCGGCGAGTTGGCCGACGGCGTGGTCGAAGGCATCCAGCGGCTGCGCGAATGGGCCTCGGGGCCGCCGCTGAACATCGGCGACGATCAGATCACCGGCGCCTTCGACGCCGGGGTCGCCCGCATCCAGGACAGCGTCGGCAGCATGGTCTCCACGCTCGTCACCGGAGTGGGCACCGTGGTCGACGGCGTGGTCACCGCGGTCCTGTCGGTGTTCCTGATGTTCTTCTTCCTCAAGGACGGGCCGCGGTTCCTGCCGTGGCTCACCCGCCAGCTCCCCGGCCGGCTCGCCACCGACGTCCCGGTCGTGGCCTCGCGCGCATGGGACACCCTGGGCGCGTTCGTCCGCTCCCAGGCGTTCGTCGGCCTGCTCGACGCCGTGTTCATCGGCCTCGGACTGTGGATCGTGGGGGTGCCTCTGGTGCTTCCCCTCGCGGTGCTGACCTTCGTTTCGGCGTTCGTGCCGATCGTGGGTGCGCTGTTCGCCGGCTTCGTCGCGGTGCTCATCGCGCTGGTGTCGAACGGCCTGACGGACGCGCTCATCGTGCTGGCGATCATCGTCGTGGTGCAGCAGCTGGAGGGCAACGTCTTCCAGCCCATGATCCAGAGCCGCGGGCTCGGCCTGCACGCCGCGATGGTCCTGCTGGCGGTGACCCTCGGCGGCAGCCTGGCGGGCGTGGTGGGCGCCCTGCTGGCCGTCCCGGTGGCCGCACTGATCGCGGTGGTCTGGAACTACCTGCGCGAGCAGCTCGTCGAGGCACCGGAGGAACCCGCACCGGAAGCGGGCGCCACTGTGCAGCCTTAGACCCAGCAGGTGTCGAGGGTCAGGTGGGCGGGCGTGAGGGAGCGCAGGAAGTCCCGGGCGTCGAAGAGTTCGCCCGCGGCGGCCACTCCGGTACGGGCGGCCCGGCCGTCCAGGATCCGCACGGCGGCCTCCACGACCAGGGGCGCGGTGACCGCGTAGATGTCGCGCCCGGACGCCGTCGCCCGGCGGCGGGCGCCGGCCCGGGTCGCGACCACGTCGACGACGAACGTCTGCGCCGAGCGCCCGTCGGCGTCCACCGCCGTGGGCGGGGGTGTATCGGGGTCGCCCAGGTCGAGCAGGGGCTCCTCGTTGATGCGGACGTGGATCTCCGGGACCCGCAGGTGGCGGGAGATGGTGACCTGGTCGGCCGTGGGGAGCGCGGTGACCTTGCGGATGCCCACCGGGGGCGGGAAGTCCCACGTGGAGGTCTGCGGGGGACCCTCGGGCGCGACGAGCCGGTTGCCGGTGAAGACCAGGTGGCGCCCGGCGTTGCGGCGCACGGTCTTGCGGGTCCCCTCGGTCGGGTGCCAGCTGTCGAGGGCGATCGCCACCGTGATCTCGTCGGCGTCCGGCCAGTCGCCCATCGCCGCCCCGGCCAGCAGGTCGCCCAGCCCGCCGTAGAAGGCCATCGACGGGGCGTCCACCACTCCGGCCGCGCGGGCCCGGGTGTCGTAGCGCAGGAACGTCTCCACGGTGACGGCCTGTTCCGCGGCCACGTCCAGGTACGGGATGCCGGCGCGCAGGGCCGCCTCCACGACGGGGGGCACGGTGTCCGCGAAGGGGCCCGCGCAGTTGACGACCGCCGCCGCACCGGACAGCGCGCGGTCCAGGGCCGCCGGATCGGACAGCGACGCGACGCGGGCGCGCGCGCCGGGCTGGGAGCGGGCGGCGGCGTACAGCCTGTCCGCGTCCCGGCCGACCAGGAGCGGGGTGTGGCCGCGTCGGCGCAGTTCGGCGGTGACGAAGGCGGCGGTGTGGCCGTAGGCGCCGACGACCGCGACGGTCGGGTGGTGTGTGCTCATGTGCCCCATGGTCACGGCCCCGCCGGGGCGGCACGAGTGGCCGAAACGACGGGATGCGTACACTTTCGGACATGACGTCCGTGGTGTTGGCGCTGTACGACGGGGCGATGCTGTTCGAGGCAGCCGCGGCCTGCGAGGTGTTCGGCGTCGACCGCGGGCTGACCGACGCGTGGTACGACTTCCGGGTGTGCGGGCCGCCCGGGGCCCGGCTCGGCGGCTGGCTGCGGGTCGACACCCCCCACGGCTTCGACGCCCTCGCGGAGGCGGACACCGTCGTCGTCCCGGCGTGCGCCGACGTCGACGCCGACCTGCCGGGCGACCTGGTGGATGCCGTACGGGCGGCCCACGACCGGGGTGCCCGGGTCGTCTCGCTGTGCACGGGGGCGTTCGTGCTGGCCGCCGCGGGTGTGCTGGACGGGCGTCGCGCCACCACGCACTGGGAGCACACCGCCGCGCTCGCGGCCCGCTACCCCCGCGTCGACGTGGACCCGGACGTCCTCTACATCGACGACCGGAACGTGCTGACCTCCGCGGGCAAGGCCGCCGGGATGGACCTGTGCCTGCACCTCGTGACCGCCGACCACGGCGCGGCCGTCGCGAACGCGCTGGCCCGCCGATTGGTGGTGCCGGCCCGCCGCGCGGGCGGACAGGCGCAGTTCATCGCCGCGCCGCCGGCCGCGGACACCGGCCACGCGCTGGCGGAGCTGCTGCAGTGGACGGCCGGGCGGCTGCACGAACCGCTGACCGTTCCCGACCTGGCCCGCCGGATGAACATGAGCCCCCGGAACCTGACCCGGCGCTTCGCCGCCGCCACCGGGACCACCCCGCTGCGCTGGCTGCACACCCAGCGCGTCCACCGGGCCCAGGAACTCCTCGAAACCACCGACGACAGCATCGAACTCATCGCCTCCCGAACCGGGATGGGCACCGCGGCCACCCTGCGCCGCCATTTCCACCGCGCGCTCGGCGTGCCCCCGGACGTGTACCGGCGTACGTTCCGCACCCATCGCCCGGCCGGCGTCGCCACGGCCACCGCGGGCTGACGGGCCGCCGCGGGCCCCCGGCGGCCTCCGCCGGGGGCCCGCGCCCGTTACGGCGCGGGGAGTTCCGCGAAGTCGGCGACCAGGCCACGGTGGTGGCCGGCCGTACCGAGGGCGAGGGAGTCGGCCTTGGCCCGCTTGAGGTAGAGGTGGGCCGGGTGTTCCCAGGTCATGCCGATACCGCCGTGCAGCTGGACGCACTCCTCCGCGGCCCGGACGGCGACGCCCGAGCAGTAGGCCTGGGCGACGGCCACCGTCAGGGGCGCGTCGGGCGACCCGATGGCCAGCGCGTCGGCCGCGGCCCGGGCGGCGGAGCGTGCGGAGGCCACGTCGAGCCAGAGCCGGGCGAGGCGGTGTTTGAGGGCCTGGAAGGAGCCGACGGGCCGGTTGAACTGGTGGCGGCCCCGCACGTACCCCACGGTCTGGGTCAGGCACCATTCGGCGATACCGAGCTGTTCGGAGGCCAGCAGACCGGCCCCGGAGAGCAGGGCTCCGGCCACCGCCGCCCGGGCCGTCACCGGGTCCGCGAGCCGGGTTCCGGCGGCGGCGTCGAGGGTGACGCGGGCGAGCGGTCGGGTCAGGTCCAGCGGTACCAGGGGCGTCAGTCCGGCCGAGGCCGCGGGCACGGCGTACAGCCCGGTGTCGGCGAGGACCAGCAGGACGTCGGCGGCGGCCGCGTCCGCCACGGAGGTGACGGCGCCGGTCAGCACTCCCCCGCCGCCGTCGCGGACCAGTGCCGGCAGGGGCGCGCCGGGGGCGAGGGTCAGCGGTACGGCCGGGACGCACACCTGCCGGCCGGAGGCCAGCTCCCGCAGCAGCGGTGCGACGTCCGCGGTGTCACAGCCGAGCAGGATCTCCGTCGCGAGCACGGAGCTGGTCAGGTAGGGCAGGGGGGCGACGGCCCGGCCCAGCTCCTCCAGGACGACGGCGGCCTCGCGGTGGCCCGCGCCCTGGCCGCCGAGCTTTTCCGGGACCAGGAGCCCGGCGGCTCCGATCCCGGCGGCGAGGGTGTCCCACAGGGCCGGGTCGTGCGGGCGTCCGCTCTCGGCCCGGGCGAGGACGGTCGCGGCATCGCAGCGGTCGGCCAGCAACGACCGTACCGCCGAGCGGAGTTCCTCCTCGGTCTCGGAGTAGAGCAGGTCGAGGGGGGCGCTCGGGAGGGGGGAGTCGGTCATCGGGCGAGGTCCTTCCAGGCGAGGTCCTTGTCGTCGCGCGGTTCGGCGGGCAGGCCGAGGACGCGTTCGGCGACGATGTTGAGGAGGATTTCGCTGGTGCCGCCCTCGATGCTGTTGCCCTTGGCGCGCAGGTAGCGGTATCCGGCGTCGCGGCCGGTGAAGTCGACGAGTTCGGGCCGGCTCATGGTCCAGTCCTCGTACAGGAGGCCCTCTTCGCCGAGGAGTTCGACTTCCAGGCCGCTGATCTCCTGGTTGAGCCGGGCGAAGGTGAGCTTCATGCCCGAACCTTCGGGGCCGGGCTGTCCTGCGACGAGCTGCTGGCGCAGCCGCTCGCCGGTGAGCCGGGCCACCTCCGCTTCGACCCACAGCTCCAGCAGGCGCTGGTGGAGCGCGTGGGTGCGCAGGGCAGGGCGCTCGCGCCAGGCGGCGGCGACCGGGGCGATCATGCCGCCCTCGCGCGGGATGCGCATGCCGCCGATGGAGACGCGTTCGTTCATCAGGGTGGTGCGGGCGACCGCCCAGCCCTCGCCCACGGGTCCGAGGCGGTGGGCGTCGGGGATGCGGACGCCGGTCAGGAACACCTCGTTGAACTCGGCCTCGCCGGTGATCTGGCGCAGCGGCCGGACCTCGACGCCGGGGGCGTGCATGTCGCAGAGGAAGTAGGTGATGCCCCGGTGCTTGGGGAGCGCCGGGTCGGTGCGGGCGATCAGGATGGCCCAGCGGGCGGTGTGGGCACTGGACGTCCACACCTTCTGGCCGTCCACCACCCATTCTCCGGCGGCCTCGTCGAGAACGGCGCGGGTGCCGAGCGCGGCGAGGTCGGAGCCGGCGCCGGGCTCGCTGAAGAGCTGGCACCAGACCTCCTCCCCCGCCCACAGCGGGCGCAGGAAGCGGCGCTTCTGCTCCTCGGTCCCGTACGCGAGGAGGGTGGGGGCGGCCATGCCGAGGCCGATGCCGATGCGGCGCGGCTCGTTGTCGGGGGCGCCCGCGGCGTCCAGTTCGGCGTCGACGACGGCCTGGAGGGAGCGGGGGGCGTCGAGTCCGCCGAGGCCCTCGGGGTAGTGGACCCAGGCCAGTCCGGCGTCGAACCGGGCGCGCAGGAAGTCCGTACGCGGCGTGCCGGCGGGCGGGTGCGCGGCGAGCAGGTGCGCCACCCGGGTGCGCAGTTCCCCGGCGGTGGCGGTCATCGGGCGCCTCCGTCCAGGGCCGGTACGACGACCAGCCGGCCGGTGGTGGTGCCGTCGGCGACGCGTTGCACGGCGTCGGCGGCTCCGGCGAGCGGGACCCGCTCGCTGACCAGCGGTTTGATGGCTCCGTCGGCGGCGAGCCGGGTCAGCTCGGCGTGGCAGGCCCCGATGGCGGCGGGCTCCTTGATCGCGTAGAGCCCCCAGTGGAGGCCGAGGACGGCGTAGTTCTTCACGAGCGCGTGGTTGAGCGCGGGGGTGGGGACGGTGCCGCCGGCGAATCCGACGACGACGATCCGGCCCTCGAAGGCCACGCACTTGGCGGAGGCGGTGTAGGCGTCGCCGCCGACCGGGTCGTAGACCACGTCGGCGCCGTGGCCGCCGGTGAACTCCTTGACGCGGGCCGCGATCGCGGCGGCGTCCTCCGTCTCGCGGTCGATGACGAGGTCGCAGCCGAGTTCCTCGGCGGTGCGCACCTTGGCCTTGCCGCCGACGACGCCGATGACGGTGGCTCCGGCGGCCTTGCCGAGCTGGACGGCGGCGCTGCCGACCCCTCCGGCGGCGGCGTGCACGAGGAGGGTCTCGCCTCGCTGGAGCCGGGCCCGGCGGTGCAGGCCGAACCAGCCGGTCTGGTAGCCGATGTGCAGGGCGGCCGCTTCGGCGTCGTCGAGGGAGTCGGGGGCGGGGAGCAGGCTGCGCGCGGGGGCGGTGACGTACTCGGCGAATCCGCCGTGCGGCAGGACGGGGTTGGCGATGACGCGGCGGCCGTCCTCGGTCTCGGCGCAGACCTCGACTCCGGGGGTGAAGGGGAGGGGCGGCTTGATCTGGTATTGGCCGCGGGCCAGCAGGGCGTCGGGGAAGTTGACGTTGGCCGCGAGCACCCTGAGCTTCACCTCGCCCTCGCCGGGCACCGGCTCCGGAACCTCTTCGAGGCGCATGGCCTCACGGGGCTCTCCGGGGGTATGTACTCGCCATGCCTTCATCCGGGGCCTCCAGCCGCCGTCGGTGAACCACGCTCCGCGGGCATACTAAGCGGTCGCTTGCCTTCCTGGGAACCCATGGGGGAAGCGAGCGGTCCGCAGGGGTGCCGAAGTCGACCGAACGGGGCCCGGATTATTCCGTGTACTTCACACCGACTGATCGGGCAGCATGGGGCCGAAACTCAACAGGCCCGTGCGCACGGGCACATGACATCCGCACCAGGGGGATTCCGCACCATGAACAGGACCCGTACGAGAAGCACCGCCTCCGCCGCCCGCCCGGGGAACGCCGCCTCGGCGACCGCCCGGACGAGGAGCGCCGCGTCCGCGGCCGTCGCCGTCGCCGTCCTCGCGGGCCTCGTCACCGCGGCAGCGCCGGCGGTCGCGGCCGGGCAGGCGTGCACCCCTGGGATCGTGACGTTGCCGTCGCTGACGGACGGTGCCGGCGGCGCGGTCACCGGCTTCGGGGCGAACGGCCTCACGGTCGGCTCCAGCGGCGGGCGGCCCGTCTACTGGACCGCCGACCGCGCGATCCACGAGGTTCCGCTCCCGGAGGGCTTCCACAGCGGCCAGGTCCGGGCGGTGAACGCGCGCGGCCTGATGGTGGGCACGGCCCAGAGCGGCGCCCAGGGCCATCCCCAGGCCACCTTCACCTACCGGATCGGCGACCCGTCGGTCCGGCTGCTCACCGCACCCTCCGCCGGCTCCTCCGGGGCGGACGTCAACGACGCGGGCCACGTGGTCGCCCTGGACGGCGGTGTGGCGAAGGAGTGGGTCGACGGCGCCGTCGTGCGCGAGCTGCCGGTCCCCGCCGACGCGCACCCGAGCACCGTGATCACCTCGGTGGACGGCATCAACAAGCGCGGCGACATCGTCGGCACGGCCCACACCAACTACGTGGACCTGGAGAACGACACCAGCGTCAGCTGGACCTTCCCCGTGGTGTGGCCCGCCGGAAACTACCCCGCCCGCGGCCTGCCGGTCTGGAACGAGGCGGAGCGCGACATCGGCAGCCGCGCGACCGACATCGACGGCAAGGGCCGGGTCGTGGGGTACGAACAGGAGAGCTACCGGGACGTGCAGCGCCGGACCCCGGCGCTCTGGAAGCAGCCGTACACCGCCCTTCCGGCCGACCCCGGCCCGGTCGCCGGCTACGGCCACCTCACCCTGGACGCCGTCAGCCCGACCACGAACGTGACGGTCGGCACGGCCGTGAACTTCGTCGACGGCTACGCGGCCCGCACCCAGGCGGCCTACTGGCCCGGCACGGGGCCGGTGCTGGCCCTCCCGAACCCGGCGGGCGGCTCCGGCGACTCGCGCGGCGCGGCCCTCGCGGTCTCCGACGACGACCGGGTCGGCGGCTCCTACGAGAACTGGTCCGGCGGCGCGTTCGGCGCCGTGATCTGGACCTGCGCGAGCAAGCAGGCGTACCTCCCGCAGGGCTGATCCCGTCACGGGCATGGTGATCTGGGCGCCCGCGCGCTATCGATGCCCCCATGACGGACGACGCCACGAGCAACGACGCCACGAGGGACCTCGCGCGGGGGCTGCCCGCGCCGCCGCCGCTCGGTGCGACCGCCCTGCCTCCCGGGACGTACGGGGGGCAGGTGGTCCTGGTCACCGGTGGCGGCACCGGGCTGGGCAAGGCCATCGCCGCCGAGTTCGCCCGGCTCGGCGCCGACCTGGTGATCGCCGGCCGGCGGCCGGCGCGGCTGGAGGCGGCGCGCGCGGAACTGACGGCCGTCCCCGGCGCGGGCCGGGTGACGGCCGCCGTCTGCGACATCCGGGACCCCGAGCGGATCGAGGAGGTCCTCGACGCGGCGGTGGCGGCGCACGGCCTGCCGGACGTGCTCGTCAACAACGCGGCGGCCAACTTCCCCTCCCCCGCCGAGGACCTGTCCCCCAACGCCTGGCGGGCGGTCGTGGACATCACCCTGACCGGCACCTGGTTCGCGACCCGCGCGTTCGCCCGCCGCCACCTCGCCGCGGGAACCCCGGGGTCCATCGTGAACATCGGCGCCTCGTACGCCTGGACGGGCGGCCCGGGCTTCGCGCACAGCGCGGCCGCGAAGGCCGGGGTGAAGAACCTGGTGGAGACCCTCGCCGTCGAGTGGGGCCCGTACGGCATCCAGGTCAACGGGCTCGTCCCCGGACTCTTCCCGCACGCCGACATGACCCCGGACGTCCGGGACGGCCTGGAGCGGGCGGCTCCCGAGCCGAAGGACGCCCGGCAGCCGGCGCTGCGGGTCGGCGTCCCGCGCGAGCTGGGCTGGGCGGCGACGTTCCTGGCCTCGCCGTACGCCCGTTTCGTCACCGGCCACACCCTGGTGGTCGACGGCGCCAACTGGCAGCGCCGGTCCCTGGTCCAGCCCGAGGTCGTCCCCGTACGGGAGCAGCTGGGACGGGGGCCGTTCCGCCCGTGACCGGCCCCGTGCGCCCCTCCGCGGCTCCGCCGCGACCCGGCCCGCCGCCCGCGCCGCCCGGGTGTGGCAGATTGCCTCCCGGAGGTGGTGCGGTGACGGCGGCGCGCGGGACGAGGAGCGGTACGGGTGGCGCGGGCGGCGCCGGAGCCGCGGCGACGGGGCGGCCGTCGCTGACGGAGCGGCGCCGGGAGGCCACTCGGTACGAGATCGCGGAGGCCGCTGCCGCCCTCTTCGGGGAGCGGGGGTACGAGGCCACGACGGTCGACGACATCGCGCGGGCGGCGGGGATCTCCCTGCGGACGTTCTACCGGTACTGCCCGACGAAGGAGGACGCCCTGACCCCCGTCCTGACGGCGGGGGTCGTGGAGCTGGTGGAGCAGCTGGCCCTGCGCCCCGCCGAGGAGCCCGTGACGCAGGCCGTGCAGGCGGCCTTCAGCGCCTCGACGGCCGGTGCGCGGTACGCGCAGGCCCGGACGGTGCGGCTGATCCGGGTGATGGGCGGGGTTCCGGCGATCCGGATGCGCTGGCTCGCCGCCGCCCGCGCGATGCAGGACCGCCTGGCCCCGGTCCTCGCGGCGCGCACCGGCCGTCCCGCGTCCGATCTGGAGACCCGGCTGCTCGCGGCGGTGCTGATCGACGCGGTCACCGTGGCGCTGGAGCACTGGGCCGCGGGGAACGGCAGCGAGCCCCTGACGGACGTGTCCGCGCGCGCCCTGGCCCTGCTCCGGCTGGAGCCTGAGGCGGGGCCCGACCGGGCGGGCGGCCCCCCGGTCAGCCCCCGGTGAAGTGCGGGGGACGGCGCTCCGCCTTCGCCCCGTAGCCCTCCCGGCAATCGTCGGAGGTGAGGGTGAGGGCCGCGGTCATGGCGACGCGGTCGAGGGCGGACGGGAGTGCGGCGTCGGCGTAGGCGTCGACCGCGCGCTTGATCCCCTGGACGGCGAGGGGGGCGTTCGCGGCGATCTCCGCCGCCAGCGCGCGGGCGGTCTGCTCCAGTTCCGCTGCCGAGACCACCAGTTGGACCAGGTTGAGGCGCTGCGCGGTCGCGGCGTCGATCCGCCGGCCCGTCAGGGCCAGGTACTTGGCCCAGCCGGCGCCGGCCTCGCGGGCGATGCGCAGGTCGCCCCCGGCGTCCACCGCGACCCCCAGCCGGGCCTCGGGCAGGGCGAACACGGCGTCCTCGGCGGCGACCCGGATGTCGGCCATCAGGGCCAGCTCGAAGCCGAAGCCGAGGCAGTACCCCTGGACGGCCGCCACCACCGGCTGCGGGAGGCGGGCGAGGACCGCGAAGCGCTCGTGGACCCAGCGGATGCCCTCGTAGTAGTTGCGGGTGCGCTCGGCGGCCGTCGCTCCGGAGACGGCGCCACCGGGGGCGGTCACGTCGATGCCCGCGCAGAAGGCGCGGCCCTCGGCCCGGAGCAGGACCGCCCTGACCCCCGGGTCGAAGCGGATGCGGTCCGCCAGCAGTCCCAGTTGCCGGGTGGACTCCCAGCTCCATCCGTTGAGCCGGTCGGGGCGGCACAGGGTGAGGACGGCGAGGCCGTCGGCCACCTCCAGCCGGATCCGCTCCTCGCCCTCCGCGATCTGCGTGCTGACGGTGTCGATCACCTGTGCCTGCACCCCCGTTGCAAACTGACGGACCGTCAGCCTAGGGGGGACGGGTCAGCGGGGGAAGACCTCGAACAACACCGCCGGCCGGCCGCCGAAGCGGGCTCCGGCCTGCTCGGCCTGCCCGGTGAGGAAGCCGCGCACGTACTCCTCGGGGTCCTGGTCGGTCAGCACCCCGATGTACGCCTTGTGCTCCATGAGCGACCGCACCGCCCGCTCCATTCCCGGACCGGCGTCGGCGGCGTGCGTCGGGGTGGTCGTACCGGTCACCGCCACCCAGCGCACTCCATTCCAGGGCTCCAGTCCCTGTTCGGTGAGGAGTTCGGGGAAGATCCACCGGTTGCCCGCGTCGGAGGCGGCGTCGAGGGTGGCCCGTCCGACGGCCTTGTGGTCGGGGGTGTTCCAGGCACCGCCGCCGCCCTCGCCGCCCCAGGTGTCGCGGTGGTTCAGGGTGATGACCAGCTCGGGGCGGTGCCGGCGGATCGCGGCGGCGATGTCCCGGCGCAGATCGAGACCGTACTCGACGACGCCGTCCCGGTAGTCCAGGAACTCGACCCGGGACACCCCGACCACCGCGGCGCTCGCACGCTGCTCCGCCTCGCGCAGCGGGGCGCAGGTGGCGGGGTCGATCGTGTCGATGCCCGCTTCACCGCGCGTGGCGAGGAGGTAGCCCACCTCGCGGCCGCCGTCCGTCCAGTCCGCGATGGCGGCGGCGCCCCCGTACTCCAGGTCGTCGGGGTGGGCCACCACGGCGAGGGCGCGCCGCCAGTCGGTGGGCATGGGCGGCAGCGGAGCCCGCTGATCACGCGCTTCGGTCATGCCCCGCACCCTAGACGAACGGACCCGCGCCGCGGGGGCGGCGGGGCGCGGCAACCGGTACGCCGCCGCCGTGCGGAGGGGGGCGTGGTCGAGGCGTTCCGCGCTGCCGACGGGGGCCTGCCAGGACGGCCGGCGCTCGACGTCGGTCCCGCCCTGCCCTTCGCCGCCGAACCGGACAGCGTGTGAGCGTGCCGCGCGGACCGGGTCGCGGAGGGCGTGCCGGCGTGTGAGCCTGTGTGCATGGATTGGGCGTCGTGGACCACGGTCAATGTCTTCGCGGGCCGGGGTGGTGCGCGTACCGAGGAAGCCGGTGCGCTCACGGGTGACCTCACCGTGCACACCACCTGGACGGGCGCCGAAGCGCGCGTGTCCGTGCAGTACAGCGGCTCGTCCGACTGGTTCACGCTCGCGGGCAGCCCCCTCCCGTGCGCGTCGGAGCGGGACAGCCGCGACCTCCACGACGTGGTGGTGGAGCTGGTGCGCGCGGGGAAGGCCGCCGACGGCCTGCCCCCGATGGCCGCGGCGTAGCCGGGCAGCGGACTGCCGGCCCG
This sequence comes from Streptomyces sp. NPDC058701, assembly GCF_042715295.1. NCBI lineage: Bacteria > Bacillati > Actinomycetota > Actinomycetes > Kitasatosporales > Streptomycetaceae > Streptomyces > Streptomyces sp. NPDC058701. The sequence continues at coordinate 278,254 of NZ_JBHXSY010000007.1, forward strand.
GCACACGGGGCTTGCCCGGCACACGGCGCACGGCGCCCAGCCCACGGCCGCATACGCAAAAGACGCCCGGCGGGGAGTTCCCGGCCGAGCGTTCAGGTGCGTCTACTGCCCGCTGATACTGCCTGTGGCGGCTTAGTACCAGTGGTGGGACTGCCAGAAGTTCCAGGCGCCGACGGGGCTGCCGTAGCGGGAGTTCATGTAGTCCAGGCCCCACTTGATCTGGGTGGCCGGGTTGGTCTTCCAGTCGGAGCCCGCGGAGGACATCTTCGAGGCCGGCAGGGCCTGGACGAGGCCGTAGGCGCCCGAGGAGGAGTTCGTGGCGGTGTGGTTCCAGCCACTCTCGCGGGCCACGATGTTGTTGAACGCCGCGAACTGGGCCGGGTCCTTGATCATCTGCTGCGCGATCGCCTTGGCGTTCATCGGGGCGGCCTGCGCGGGAACCGTGGCGAGCATCGAACCGGCGACGCCCAGCGCGAGGACGGAGCCCACGAGGGCCTTCTTGGAAGCGGCGATGCGGCGGATGACGGTGTGGGACACGGAATGACCTTCCGACGGGAACAGGGACGGTCGCGGCATGCCGAGGACATGCGTGAGCCACTCACGCGGTGGAGAGGGGTTCGTCTGCGGCGGGTGAAGTACCCCTGCCGACTGGCGACTCATCCAGTTCTACAGACGCCCCGGCCCCGTGGCAACGCCGCCACCTACTAGCGGCCCTCGCAGCCCGGGCCGATGGGCCCTCACCCCGCCCGCCCCGTATCCGCACAGGTGAGGACGGGTGCGAGCGGGCCTGACCTCCCCCCTGGGGGGCTACTACTCCGGCTCGTACGTGACGTGGGTCCTATGGGGCGGGTCACCTCCAGGCGCCCCGGATCTCACCCAGCGTCACGGCCCGCACCCCGTCGGGTGGCCATTCCGGAGGCCCGGTCACGCCGCTGGTCCGCACGGCGCCGACGCTCGCGGCCCGTACGGGTATCCGGTCGCCGGGCGGGCCCGCGAGGACGGCCGAGCCGAGCAGCCCCGACACCTCGGCCGCGCCTACGCCCGTACCCGCCGGCGCCCGGCACCGGCGGGTACGGCCGACGGGCGCGACGGCGGGGGAAGCCGCCGCGGACCCTTCGGCATCGGGCGCGGAGGGTTCGTACGGCTCCGGCACCGAGCGTGCGGCCGGACCTCCGCGCACCACCCGGGCTCTACAGATGTAGAGTCCTGCTCACACCTCCCCCTCTACAGACGTAGAGGGGGAGCTGACCCAACCCCAAGGAGCCGCGATGAACGCCACCGCCCCCGCCGTCACCCGCCATGCCGCCCAGCCCCTGCGGCCCTTCAGGGTGGGCGTCGGCGGCCTCGTCCTGCTGGGTGCGGGCCACCTCGCCCTCGCCGCCGCTGCCGCCTGGGGCGACCCGACAGCGGAGCAGGCAGCCTCCTCGGCCGCCATGCGGGCAACGAACATGACGCTGCTCGGCCTGGAACGCAGCACCCTCGACGTCGTCAACGGCATGAGCACCGTCATGGCCCTGTTCGTCATCTCCTCCGCGCTCCTCGCCCTGTTCGCGGCCCGGCAGGCTCCCGCCCTGGTAGAACGGCGCACCGCCTTCGGATGGACGCTCCTGGCCACCTCGCTCGCCGGCCTGGCGATATCGGCCCTCTTCCTTCCCCCTCCGCCGATCGCCGTCCTCGCCGTCACCAGCTGCGCCTTCGGCCTTTCCCTGCGCCGGGCAGCACGCTGACCCCGGCCTCGGCGACCACCGAAACGACGCGCTCCGCCCCGGCCGGCTGCCGGGGCGGAGCGAGGGGCGTACGGGGTGCGCTCAGCGGGCGCTCGTGCGCCCGCGACGACGGAGCACGGCGACTCCGCACGCGAGGGCGAGGGTCGCGCTGGAACCGCCGGCGAGGAGCAGGGCGGAGGACGGGCCCTCGCCCTCCGTACGCGCAGGGCCGTAACCGCTGGAATAGCCCCTGCTGTCGTACTCCGACCCGGGCAGCTTGTCGGCGTAGCGGGCCTTGACCAGCTTCTGATATTCACTGAGCGATACCGACGCCCGGCCGTCCAGCCCTTGTCGGGCCTGGTCGTTGAGCGGCTCGACGGTGAGGAGTTTGAGCTGGTACCAGCCGCGGTTCTGCGGTTCCGTGAAGACCAGGGTGCCCACGGTGGCCCTGCTCGCGTACACGGCGTCGCTGTCGCCGTCGCGCACGGCCGCCAGGTGCCAGCCTCCACCCTCGGTGGGGGCGAGCATGACGGTGACGTTGCGGCCGTTGACGGTGGTGCTCAGCGACGAGACCAGTTGCGTCAGCTTGACCGCATTCACGGGTACGGGTTCGGCGGTGCCCGCGACGAACCCGGGGGTGATCTCGTTCCGTGCCACCGGATCCTTGATCGTGAAGGCCGGAAGCCCCTGGCACGGCTCGGCCGTCTCGGGGATCGTCTGGACCGGGCCGCCGGCGGCGTCACCGGCGGGCACCGGAGTACGCAGGAAGCGGCAGACGGTGTCGCGCACGTCGGCGGACCGCACGGCGTCGAGGGCCGCCCGGTAGTCCGGGATGTCGGCCGGGAGAGGGTCCTTCGCCGGGGCCGCGTGGGCCGGGCCGGCGACGGACAGCAGAGCGGAGGCGCTCAGTGCGATGACGGTGGAGAGGCGGTGGACGCGGGAGGGTCGGGAGAGGCGCGAAGCCACTCGCTTGCCGGACATTTCGGTGCCGCTGATGTCGCGCATGTCGCCTGCCTTAGCGGGAGATACCGATGCGGGAGTGGGTCCACTTGGAAGAGCTGTTGCTCACGTAGTCGTTGTACTTCCACCACGTGTACGTGGTGGTGTCCGGCCACGGGTCGGCCACCGCGATCGTGGTGTTCGACGTGTCGAACCCGTAGACCACGTTCATGTGACCGCCACCGGAGGCCCATCCGATGCGGGCACCGATCGGCCGGGCCGCCTTGACGTCGGTGTACACCTGGTTGAAGGTGGCCGCGCTGTTCAGGCCGGAGCCGGTATGGGTCATGCCCAGGCTGCTCCAGCCCTTGGCCATGTCGTCGAGCGTGGCGGGCTGGTTGTTGCAGCCGTAGTGGGGCTGGGCCCGGTTGCAGAAGTCCGTCTGTGTGGAGCCGAAGCCCTGGAACTTCGCGATGGTCAGCCCGGAGGCGACCCAGCACCACTGGGACTTCTCCTGTTTCAGCATGCTGATGGTGTCCTGGCCCGCTTCCGCGTGAGCCGTGCCTCCCGCGGCGGTGAGCGATCCCGAGGCGACCAGCGCGATGGCTGCCGCCGTGATTCCGTACCTGAACCTGCCCATTTTCCTGCCTTCCCCTGATGGGTAGAACGAGATGAACGGGTCAATCTGGCAGGAATATGACAGCGCATCATGTCTGCGTCACATAGGGGCCTTACAGAGAATTACCCCGTACCGGCTAGTTGTCGGGTTATCGCTCGACCGTGGCCCCCCGGCTCGCGCCGCTCGCCGAAGCGGACACGCAGAGTTCGGCAGCTCATCCGACAACTCACTCGTAGGGAGCATTCATGTCCCTCTGGCGTGGGACGGAGGGCCGTCACGGACGGCGGTCGGCGGCGTGGCCGCTTGACTGGTGCTCCTTGACGACCTGTCGGCAGAGGAGCGCGGGGCATGACCGAAGAGACGCGGGACCAGGCACAGCAAGCGAAGCGGAGCCACGGGCACGGGCACGGGCACGGGGAGCAGACGCGACAAGCACCCTGGAGTCCGTTCGCCGCGCTGGAGGAGGTCGGGCTGCTCGCGCTCGGCGCCGTCGATCTCGCCCTGGACCAGGTACGGCAGGCGACCGGACGGGGAGGGGACATGGCCCGGCGTTCGGACCTGCGCGATCTCGTCGCCGACGGGGTGAAGGAGCTCAGGGCGCGCGGGGAGCTCGCCTCACGGCGCGTCGTCGCGGCGGACGACGACAACTACCTGGAACTGATGGCCCACCGGGCCGCCGCACGGCGCGCGCGGGCCGCCGGCACCGCGACGGCGCCGGGAGCCGCGACGGCACCGGGGGCCGGGCCGGCGCATGCATGACGACCTCGCGTTCCGGCAGCGCATCGACACGCACCTGCACCGGCTGGTCGACGAGGAGGAAGCCGAGCTGTTACGGCTGTCCAGTGAACTCGGCCCGCTCTGCGACCAGTTGCGGAGTTCACTGACGCGCGGGAAGCGGATGCGGGCCGCGTTCCTGTACTGGGGCTGGCGGGCCGCAGGCCAGCCGGACTGCGACGGGGTGATCCGGGCGGCCGCGGCCATGGAACTGGTGCACGCGGCGGCCTGCACCCACGACGACATCATCGACGACAGCCGCCTGCGGCACGGCGTCCCGACCGCCCGTGCGGCCTTCTCCGCGGGCGGAGCGGGCCGTTGGGGCCCCGGCGACGACTCCGGGACCCCGCGGCAGGACCGGTCCGCCGCCCTGGCGATGATGCTGGGCGATCTGCTGATGGGGTACGCGGCCCAGGTCTTCGCCACCTGCGGGCTGCCCGGCGCGTACGTGGCACGGACGGTGCCCCTGTGGTCGACACTGCTGCGCGAGACCGTCGCGGGCGAGTTCCTGGAGGTCCTGCGGACGGGCGCCGACGGCGTGCCCGAGGTCGCCGAGTCGCTGGAAGTGGCCCGGTACAAGACCGCCAAGTACACGGTGGAGCGTCCGCTGCACCTGGGCGCCACCCTCGGCGGCGCCCCCCGGCAGGTCATGGCGGCCTTCACCGCGTACGGGCTGCCCCTGGGCGAGGCGTTCCAGCTCCGCGACGACCTGATCGGCACCTTCGGCGACCCCGCCGAGACCGGCAAGTCGAACCTGGACGACCTCCGGGACCGCAAGCCCACCACGCTGCTCGCCACGACGCTCGCCCTGCTGGACCCGCACGACCGGGCGCTGCTGGACAAGACCCTCACCCGCGAGGCCCTGGACGAGTCCGATGCGGCGCTGGTGCGCGGGCTGATGGACGGGTGCGGGGCCCGGCAGCGCGTCGAGGACATGATCGCGGACCGGGTGGCGGCGGCCCGGGGCGCGCTGGACTCCGCGGCCCTGCCGATGGACGTACGGACGGCACTCGGCGGGCTCGCCACCTCGGCGACCGCACGGACCCTCTGAAACCACGCGCAACACACGAGCCATACGAGGAGCACGACGTGACCACCGAGATCCGGCCCCGCTACACCGACGCGACGCTCGACGAACTCAGCCTCCGGGGGGACCCCTTGGCCGACGAGACCGTGGCCGCCATGTTCGAGCGCGGCGAGGTGCGGGACTTCAACACCCTGATGCGCTTCTTCAGCACCGCGGGCCACAAGCTCCCCGAGGGGCTGCCGCCGTCGGCTGTGTCGTTCCTGGAGGCCACCGCCCTGCCGCCGAAGTGGGTGGACTGGGACGTGATGGAGCGCGCCCGGTTGTTCTTCATGGACAATGCCGCGCACATCAACACGGGCCTGTCCTTCGCGGCGATGCCTGTGACCTACGCCGTACCGCGCGTGGCCCGGCTGCTCGCCTCCACGCACTCGATGGACTACCCCTCGCGCCGGATGGCGAACACCGGCCAGTTCGTCACGTACCTGATGCGGACCAACGCCTTCGAGGAGGGGAGCAAGTTCATCCCGGCCGCCCAGAAGGTCCGGCTGCTGCACGCGGCGGTACGCCACCACCTCACGCACTCCGGGCGCTGGGACATCGCGGCGGACGGCGTGCCGCTCTGCCAGGAGGACATGATCGGCGGGCAGATGTGCTTCTCGATCCTCGTGCTGGACGCCATGCACCGCCTCGGCATCCACATGAGCGAGGAGGGGGCGGAGGCCTACTTCTACGCGTGGCGGGTGGTGGGCTCCATCCTGGGCTGCGACATGACGGCCGCGCCGGGCAACCTCACGGAGGCCCGCGCGTTCGCCGACCTCTACCTCAGCCGCCACCTCGGTCCGTCCGAGGACGGGGTCCGGCTCAACAACCAGCTGATGCGGATGTACGAGGACGTGGTCCCCGGCACCCTCTTCGACCCGATCGTCCCCGCCACCATCCGCTTCCTCGTCGGAGCCACGATCGCGGACTGGCTCGACATCCCGCGCAGCCCCTGGGACACGGCGGCGAGGGCCGTCCCCGTCGTCCTCGGCCTGCTGGAGACCGTGGAGGACAGCAGCCCGCTCGGCGAGTGGGCGCTGGACAAGGCGGGCGGCCTGCTCACCACCTTCGAGCTGGCCTCGCTCACCCGCGGGCGGGTCATGCAGTACGCCATCCCGGAGGAGCTCAAGAGCGAGTACGGCGTACGGTCACAGGCCCCGCGCACCCACCGGTGGGTTCCGCCGTCGCCGACCCCCGCCTGACGGGGCGGGGGCCGGAGGAGGCCCGCGGCGCGGGCACCCGGGTCAGCCTGCCGGAACCGTCCACTTCTGCTGGGGTGCGCCGGTGCAGGTCCACAGTTGTAGACGTGTCGCGTTGGCGGGGTTGCCGCCGCTGACGTCGAGGCACTTGTTCGCCTGCGGGTTCACGATGCCGCGGGCCCCGGACACCACCCAGCGCTGGGCACCGGTCCCGTTGCAGTCGTAGAGCTGGAGCGGGGTCCCGTCGGCGGTGCCGCCGCTCGCGACGTCGAGGCACTTGCCGAGCGCCCGTACGGTCCCGTCGGCGCCGAGGGTCCAGCGCTGGGCGGCGGTCCCGTTGCAGTCGTACAGCTGGACCGGAGTGCCGTTGGCCTGGTTCGCCGCGGCCACGTCGACGCACTTGCCGGCGAGCCCGCTGATCTGGCCGGTCCGGCCGCCGGAGCCGCCGTCGTACGAGGTGACGCGGACGTGGTCGACCACCAGCTGCTGGGGGAAGACCGTGCTGCCGTCCGGGTCGCCCGGCCAGTAGCCGCCGACCGCGAGGTTGAGGATCAGGAAAAACGGCTTGTTGAAGGCCCAGCTGCGTCCGCCCAGGTCGGCGGGGGTCCGCCGCTGGTAGACGACGCCGTCGACGGACCAGGTGATCGAGTCGGGGGCCCAGTCGATGGTGAAGGTGTGGAAGGCGTCGGCGAAGGCCTGGCCGCCGGGGAGGGTGTACGCCGCCCCGATGCCGCCGGCGCCGGAGTAGCCGGGCCCGTGGAGGGTGCCGTGCACGGTCGACGGTTCGAAGCCGACGTTCTCCATCACGTCGATCTCGCCGGAGTTCGGCCAGCCGACCTGGCCGATGTCGTTGCCGAGCATCCAGAAAGCGGGCCACATGCCCTGGCCCCGCGGCACCTTGAGCCTGGCCTCCACCCGTCCGTACGTCTGCGTGAACCGGCCCGCGGTGTTCAGGCGGGCCGAGGTGTACTCGCAACGGCCGTACCAACACGTGTAATCGGCCGGGTTCTCACGTCGGGCGGTGATGAGCAGGTGGCCCTGCCCGTCGAGGGCGGCGTTGCGGTTGCCGGCCGTGTAGAACTGCCGCTCGTGGTTGTTGACGTTGTCGCCTGTCTCGATCTGCCATTTGCCGGGATCGGCGGCGGCTCCGGCCGGTCCGTCGAAGTCGTCGGAGAAGGTCACGGCCGCGGCGGCGGTCGGCGGTGCGGCGGCGGTCGGCGGTGCGGCGGCGGTCGGCGGTGCGGCGGCGGTCGGCGGTGCGGCGGCCGGGGTGGGCTCGGCGGCGCCGGTCGCGGGGGCGGCCAGGCCGCCCCAGCAGACCAGGGCGAGTGCGCATAAGAGCACGCGCCGGTGCCAGGTGGGGTGCACGGTCATCACATCGCTTCGGGTGTGGGGGGATATGCATAGTCATGCCCATGACAATGCTCCGCTGGGGAATGAACGCGGAAGCATGCCGTCCGGGCCGCTTCGTTCACTACTTGATTGAAGGCGCGCGCCACGACCGCGTCAAGATGTCCGCACCCCCCGATGCACGTGGTCGACCCACCGGCACCCACCACCACCCACCGGCACCCGGCCCCGCGTCAGGAGCGCGGTCCGGGTCCGCGGCGGTCTCATGCCGGCCCTCGGGCCGGTCTCACGCCGTGGTCCAGCCCGGATCGCGTCCGCTCAGTCCGACGGCCCGGTCCAGCAGCGGGGTGTCGTCCGGTACCGGCACGACGGGCCCGAAGATGCCGCCGCCGCGGGTCTCGTCCTCCGCGGCCGCCAGCAGGAATCCGTACGCGGCGCTCAGCGCGGCCGGATCGGGTGCGTACTGCTGGCCGGTGGCCCGGGCCAGGTCCCAGCCGTGCACCACCAGTTCGTCCGCGGCGACCGCGCCCGCGATGTCGCCGGGCAGGTCCACGCCGCCCGCACGGGTCATGCCGGTCCAGGCGGCCGGGTCCTGCCAGGCCTCGGCCAGCTCGCCGAGGACCCGGGGCAGATCCTCGCGCCAGTCGGCGGGCAGGACGGGCGCGGCCGCGTCGGGAGCCGTGTCGGTCGTGGCGCCCAGGTCCTTGCGGGCGGCGTCGCGGAAGGCGACGGCCAGGCCCGTGAGGTGCCCCAGCAGGTCGCTCACCGCGTACTGCGGGCAGGGCGTCCGGTGGGCGAGCCGCGCGTCCGGGACGGCCGCCGCGAGGCGGGCCACGATCCGGGCCTGCGGTCCTAGGTCGAGAGTCGTCGTACCGGTCATCTGCCACGCCTCCGGAAGATCGGTGTGAAGGGGTTCCGAAGGGTAGACCGGCGGCGGGGCCCGTTCTCATCGCAGTGCGGGCAGGAGGGTGACCCGGGTGAACCGCATGCCGGGCGAAAGCGTGCCTGGCCTCGGACGTGAATCCGACTGGGGCACCGCGGTCCGCCACCCGGCCGGGGTGCGGCCCGCGGCACCCGCACCCCGGCCGGGGCCGGGCATCAGTTCTTGACGTCCTCGTTGAAGCGGTTCGAGCAGTCCTGCTGCTCCTGCTGGGTCTGGGCGTTGTCGAGGCAGGACCGCAGGTCCTTGCCCTCGTCGGAGTTGAGGATGGACACCCCGACGGCCACCAGGAGTCCCGCGATGACCACGGTCACGGCGCCGAGGACCAGGCCGCTGATGGCCATGCCGCGGCCACCGGCGCCGCCCCGGGCTCGGCGGAGGGCGGCTATGCCGAGGCCGATGGCGACGAGCGCCAGTGGAATGCCCACGAACCAGAGCCACAGGAGCAGCAGGGACGCGATGCCGGTGACCAGCGCGGCCACGGCCAGGCCGTTGCGGCCGGTTGCGGGCCCGGCGGCGGGGGCGGGGGCGTGGTGGGTGCCGGCGCCGTCGGGAGCGGGGTACGCGTCGGACATGAGGGGGTCCCTTCAGGGCGATGGACAACTCCACTGCGAATCAGCGGCGTTCACCCCGTCTGCCACGACCCACCCCCGTCAAACCTCCCCGCCGGGCCGATGACAGGGCGCGCCCGGGCGGCGGAGAACGCTCCGATACCGGCGGTGGTCAGGCCGGGGCGTTCCAGGCGGTGGTCAGCCCGTCCAGCCACGCCGGCGGCAGCTCCGCGGCGTCCCACTCCGCCCGCAGCGCCTGGGGCGCGGCCACGAGCCGCTCCAGTACGGCGATGCTCGTGGCGGAGTGGACGAGCGAGTAGCGGCCGTGGACCGTGATGGCGCTGCCCGGCCCGTACGCCGCGAACAGCCGTTCCAGCCGGGCCCGGTGGGTCCCGGCGAACTGCGTCAGCAGCCCGGGGTACCCGGCCCGTTGCCGGGGGCTCATCGTGGCGAGGACGGCGGTGAGCACCTCTCCGGTCACCTCCGGGTCCAGCTCCGACACCGTGGCGAACGACAGGTACAGCGGTGTGACCGCCACCTGCGTCCGCTCCACCTCCATGCGCCGGGGCCGCGGTCGCTCCCCGGCCGGGTCCGGCTGCCCGTCCTCCCCCACGACCCGTACCAGAGTCCGTTCGGCGACGGTGCCGAGTTCGTCCAGGAAGCCGGCGGCGCCGTCGAGCCAGCCCGACGCGTACGCCTCGCCCTTGTCGCCCGGCGCGCTCCCGCCGCCGCCGGCGCTCAGCTCCTCGTACGCGAGGGCCAGCGTGCCCGCCTCCACGAGCCCGATCAGTGCCCGTGCGTCGTCGGAAGGCACGCCCGCCCGGGCGAGGAGCTGCAGCAGCGTCGTCCTCGCGTTGTCGACACTGGCCTCGTCCGGCCACTGCCGTTCCTGGTCGGCCGCGCCCATCGGTTCCTCCTCATCGCTCGGGTGGTGCGGTGTGTGCAACGTGATCGCCCCCTTCGACGGTCCAACGCCCGGCGGCCGGCTGGTGATCCCCACCGGCGGTCCCGACCACCACGCGGCCCGGTTCGGCGTCCTTCCCGGCGAGCCGTATCCGCTCGACCGTTGCGGAGCGACCCCGGCCCCGGAGGGGCACCATCGGTACGCACACCCCTGTCCGGCCCGCCGGTAGCCCACGGCCCCGGCGGACGTCCGGCATCGGCAGGGTACTGCTGGGCGGCCTGGCCGGTGTCCTGCCGGCCGCCGCGCTCATGACGGTGCCGTGGTGGCCGCGAACCGAGGTGACGTACCGCAGCAGTGCTCCCTCATCGGTGGTCTACGACGACCGGTCGCCGCACTTCCTCGGGCTGGTCCACGAACACAGCCCGTCCGGGCGGGACTCCTACAGGATGGTAATCGGCCGGGATTCCGGCCTCTCCTACGGACACCGCCAGGACATCGACGCCTCCCTGGGGTCGGACGGCATCGAATCCACCACGTGGACGGAGTCCGGTCCTGTCCGGTCGGGAACCGGATCCGTACCCTTCACGGACGGCAAGCCCTCGTTGCTGCCCGCACCCGCGGCCCTGCGGCTACGGCACCTCGGAAGCGCCTGGGCGCAACACCCCCGCGCATTTCACCCTTTCGGGGGAACATCACCGACGCCTCCGTCTCCAGCCCGGACGTCGGTGCCGGAGGCCGGGCGGTAGCTGAGCAGGTCTCCCGGCTGACACTCCAGCACCCTGCAGATGCTGGCGAGGGTCGTGAAGCGGACGGCCTTCGCCCGGCCGTTCTTGAGGACGGAGAGGTTGACGTTGGTCACGCCGACCCGGGTGGCGAGTTCGGCCAGCGTCATGCCGCGCTCGGCGAGGAGCCGGTCGAGGTGCACGTGGATTTCCCGGACGTCGTGGCCGTCGTCGTTCCCGTCACCCCCGGCGGACATCAGACGACCCCTTCGAGGTCCTCGCGCATCGCGGCACCGGTCCGCATGACGCGGGCGAACGCGAGCAACCCCAACGCGGTGAGGATCGCCAGGTACGGGAAGGACAGCGCGCCGAGCAGCGTCCCGGGCGAGCCCGGGGCGTCGTCGGCGAGCGTCGCCAGGAGCGCAGCCTGAGAGGCGGCCCGCACGATTTCGGCGACGAGGCTGCCCACGAGGAGGAACCAGCCCAGGAATCGCAGCCGGTACGCGGTCTGCCGGGTGTACGCGCCATCGCGGGCAGCGGACCGCAGGAGCCGGTCGAGCAGCGCGAGCCCTCCGACGAACAGGACGAACGCGGGCACCTCGGAGAGGATCCCCAGGGTCCGCTGCCAGGCACTCGGCCGGTCCGCGCAGTACTGCGGAACCGCGCTCACGTGCGCTCCGTCCCGGGTGGCGAACGCGGCGTCGGTACCGGCGGAGCTGCTCGAGATCCAGTCGGCGGTGACGCACGCGTTCACGCCGTCCCAGAAGGGGACCGAGCCGTTGACGGCGTTCAGCACCAAGCCCGCGAGGAACAGACCGATCAGCAGGCGGAGCCCGCCGTACACCACCGTCGAGAGGGGCTCCAAGAGCTTGCGGTCCTCGACCTCGGACATGGACCCCACCGTCCTATCGCTTATCGATGTTATCGAAAAACGATACAGTCGGATGGCCCGACAGGGAAGGGTGGACTGCCGACGCCGCCCAGGGCGTCGGCCGGGGGCGGTGGTGCGGGGCGCCGGGGGCTCCAACCCCGGGGGGAGGGCGGAATCAACTCCTGGGGGGCCGACACGGGCGGTGGGCGGCGGCTACGTTGGCGGCCGTGCCGCACGAGCCATGACGGAGGAGCGCCGCATGCACATGCGTTTGGCCGATCACCCCCGCAGGCGAGTGGCGTGGGGGATATCCCTCGCGCTGATCGCGGTCACCGCGCTCCTCGGCGCCGCGCCGCCCGGCGCCGGTACGGCCGCGGTTCCCGCCGGTCCGCCCGTTCCCGTCCTGGACTGGGGGCTCTGCGACGGCGCGGACGCCGACGGCCCGGGCGACGGCTTCGAGTGCGCGACCGCCCGGGTGCCGCTGGACCACCGCCGGCCCAACGGTCCTGCGATCGCGCTCGCCGTCACCCGGCGCCTCGCGGCCGGCCGGGACCACCGCACCGGCGTCCTGCTGCTGCACCCCGGCGGACCCGGCAACTCCGGCGTGGACTTCGCCCGCAACAGCTACGACGCGCTTCCCGCCTCCCTGCGCGACGCCTTCGACGTCGTCGGGTACGACATGCGCGGCGTGGGCCGCAGCGGGCAGGTGGAGTGCTGGAACGACGCGGAGTACGCCGCGGCCGTCGACGCCGCACGCGGCGTACCCGCCCCGGGAGCCCTGCACACCGCGATCCGGCAGGGCCGGGACTTCGCCACCGCCTGCCGGGAGCGGTCCGCGGACCTCGTGCCGTTCATCGGCACCGCGTCGAACGCCAGGGACATGGACCTGCTGCGCCGGGCCCTCGGCGAGGAGCAGGTCTCCTTCTACGGCCGTTCCTTCGGCAGCTACGTCGGCACCGTCTACGCCGCGCAGTTCCCGCGGCGCGTCCGGGCCATGGTCCTGGACGGGGGCTACGATCCGCGCCGCTACGCCGACGTGCCGTACGCGTACGACGCCGGGCAGTTCGCCGCCCTGGACGCGGCCGTGGGCCGCTTCCTGGACTGGTGCGCGCAGAACCCCACCGCCTGCGGATTCGGCGAGGGCCGGCCGCGACAGGCCTTCGAGGAGCTCAAGCGGGCGCTGGACGCCGACCCGGTCATCACGCCGAGCGGTCGCCCGGCCACCGGCTACACCCTCGCCTACCGCCTGATGTTCACCATCAACGGGCCAGGCGATCTGGCCCTACCTGGGAGAAGCCCTGCGGGCGGCCCAGGCACGCCAGGGGTCGTTCCTGCTGTCCCCGCCCTCCCCCGGGTCCTTCGACTTCCTCAACGTCAACACGGCCGTCGAGTGCGCCGACCGCGCCTACCCGGCCAGTCCCCTGCTGCTGGGCACGCTCGTCGGCGCCCAGGCCGCCGCCGCTCCCCTGCTGGGGCCGCCCATCGGCCTCGGGCCGCCCACGTACGACCACAACCACGCGCCCGCCTGCGCCCGGTGGCCGGCCGAGCGCCCGAGCCGGTTCGAGGGCTCCTACCGGGCGGCCGGCTCCGCCCCGATCCTGGTCCTCGGTACGACAGGGGACCCCGACACCCCGTACCGGGACGCCGTGGCGCTGGCCGGGACGCTCGACAACGGGCGGCTGCTGACCTTCGCCGCCGAGGGGCACACGGCGTACAACCGCAGCGCGTGCGTGAGCGCCCTGGCCACCGACTACCTCGCCACCCTGGCGCTGCCCGCGCGGGGCACCGTGTGCGCGGACGAGGCGCCCCCGGGCGCGCTCGGCCGCAGCACCGCGGCGGGCCTCGGGGCCGGGGTCGACGAGACGCGCGACGTGATCCCCACCCTGCGCTGAGCCCGCGCCCCGGGGTACGCCCCGTCCCTGTCCGTGGCGCTTCACACCAGGTGACGGGGGTGGGACGGCTCGCCGGGACCATCGGTGACACGCGGGTGAAAAGAATTCGCCCGGGGATGTCGAGAACCCGTGGGCGGCTCCGTCCCCGTGGTGAAGGCGACCACAATGGGTCGCACCAGCACCGAGGAGAGACACCATGGCGAAGTACCTGCTGCTGAAGCACTACCGCGGCGCCCCGGCCGCGGTCAACGACGTGCCCATGGACCAGTGGACACCGCAGGAGATCTCGGACCACATCCAGTACATGAACGACTTCGCGGCCCGGCTCGAGGGAACCGGCGAGTTCGTCGACGGTCAGGCGCTCGCCCCCGGGGGAACGTTCGTCCGGTACGACGGCGAGGGCCGCCCGCCCGTCACCGACGGGCCCTTCGCCGAGACCAAGGACCTGATCGCCGGCTGGATGGTGATCGACGTCGACAGCTACGAGCGCGCCGTCGAGCTGGCCGGGGAGCTGTCGGCCGCTCCCGGGGCCGGCGGGAAGCCGATCCACGAGTGGCTGGAACTGCGCCCGTTCCTGACCGCGCCCCCCACGGTCACCGAATGACCTCCGAGGCGGACGAGGTCCTGCTCCGGCGCCTCACCCCGGGCGTGATCGGGATCCTCGTCCGTCGCGGGGCCGACTTCGCGGCGGCCGAGGACGCCGTGCAGGACGCGCTGGTCGCGGCGGTCCGCGCCTGGCCGGGCGACCCTCCGCGGGACCCGAAGGGCTGGCTGGTCACCGCGGCCTGGCGCCGGTTCCTCGACGCGGCCCGGGCGGACGCCTCCCGCCGCCTGCGGGAGGATCTCGTCGTGGAGGAGCCGGCCCCCGGGCCCGTACCGGCGGCGGACGACACGCTCCAGCTGTACTTCCTGTGCGCGCATCCCTCACTGACCCCGTCGTCCGCGGTCGCGCTCACGCTGCGCGCCGTGGGCGGGCTGACCACCCGCCAGATCGCCCGGGCGTACCTGGTGCCCGAGGCGACCATGGCGCAGCGCATCAGCCGGGCCAAGCGCACCGTCTCCGGCGTGCGCTTCGACCGGCCGGGCGACGTCGCCACCGTGCTGCGCGTCCTGTACCTGGTCTTCAACGAGGGCTACTCCGGCGACGTCGACCTCGCCGCCGAGGCCATCCGGCTCACCCGGCAGCTCGCGGCGGCGGTCGACCATCCCGAGGTGGCGGGGCTGCTGGCCCTCATGCTGCTCCACCACGCCCGGCGGGCCGCCCGGACCGCCGACGACGGCAGCCTGGTGCCGCTGGCCGAGCAGGACCGCGGCCGGTGGGACACCAGTGCGATCGCCGAGGGCGTCACGATCCTGCAGGCTGCCCTCGCCCGCGACCGGCTGGGCGAGTTCCAGGCCCAGGCCGCCGTCGCGGCGCTGCACGCCGACGCGCAGAGCGCCGAGGAGACGGACTGGGTGCAGATCGTCGGGTGGTACGACGAGCTCGTACGCCTGACCGGCAGCCCCGTCGTCCGGCTCAACCGCGCGGTGGCCGTCGGCGAGGCCGACGGACCGCGCGCCGGGCTGGCGGCGCTGGCGGCCCTGGAGGACTCCGCGTCGGGCCCGGCGGGCCCGGTCCCCCGCCGCGCGGCGGTGGCGGCGTACCTCCACGAGCGAGACGGCGATCTGGAGGCGGCGGCCCTGCTGTACGCGGAGGCGGCCCTGGCGGCCCCCAACCTGGCCGAGCGCGACCACCTGACCCGCCAGGCCGCCCGACTCAACGCCCTTCGGCGCGACTGACTGCCAGGCCCTCCCCGCGGGTGCCGTCGTCGGGCGAGGGAGGGGCATGCGAAAGGGCCCCGACCGACCCGGGGGGGAAGGGCCGGCCGGGGCGGCCCCGACCGGCAGGGGGGACGGCCGGCCAGGGCGTTCGACGGTGGGGACGGAAAGGTGGTCGCCTCGCGGCGGAGGGCTCTGCAGGGCTTCAGCCGAACGATCTTCCCTGCAGGCGATGGTCAGACCCGGGGACATCTTTCCTTCCCGTACCCACATCTGGACGAACGGTGCACGAGCCCTCTTTGTTCCGGGCCCCCGAAGCCGAACGGGGAACACCGGTGTGTGCGGTCGGCCCCCCGGGGGGAGGGTACCGGTGGCCCCGGGCGGGGCCGAGCGACCGCAGACCGTCCTTCTGGAGCAGCCCATGGCAGTGAAGATCCTCATCGTGACCGGTGACGCGGCCGAGTCGCTGGAGGTCCTGTATCCCTACCAGCGTCTGCGCGAGGAGGGGTACGAGGTCCACATCGCGGCCCCGTCCGTCAAGAAGCTGCGCTTCGTCGTCCACGACTTCGAGGACGGGTTCGACACCTACACCGAGAAGCCGGGCTACACCTGGCCGGCCGACCTGGCGTTCGCCGACGTGGTCACCGAGGACTACGAGGCCGTGGTCGTGCCCGGCGGACGGGCGCCCGAGTACCTGCGCAACGACCCCGAGGTGCGGCGGATCCTGGCCGCCTTCGCCGAAGCGGACAAGCCGATCGCCCAGATCTGCCACGGCCCGCTGATCACGGCCGCTGCCGGCGCGCTCCCCGGCCGCCGGGTGACCGCGTACCCGGCGCTGGAACCGGACATGAAGGCCGCCGGCGCGACGTTCGAGGACTCCGAGGCCGTGGTCGACGGCACCCTGGTCTCGGCCCGGGCCTGGCCGGACCACCCCGCCTGGATGCGGGAGTTCCTGGACGTCCTGCGCGCCAAGGCCCCGGTGACCTGACGGGCGCCCGGCCGGGAGGACTTCCCGGGCGGCGAACGCGCTCGCCGGCTGACGGCCCGCACGCCGTGACCAAGGGCGAGCCGGGCACGCCGGCCCCGGCTCGCCCCTCACCCTCAGATGACGCCCTGGGCCAGCATCGCGTCGGCGACCCGTTCGAATCCGGCGATGTTGGCGCCGGTCACGTAGTCCCCGGGGGCGCCGTAGCGGGCGGCCGTCTCGTGGGCCACCGCGTGGATCGACCGCATGATGTCCGCGAGTTCCTCCTCGA
>NZ_JBHXSY010000008.1:0-18102 GCF_042715295.1 Streptomyces sp. NPDC058701
CGATCCCCGCGCCCCGGCCGCCCGCGGCCCGATCCCCGCGCCCCGGCCGCCCGCGCCCCGGCCGCCCGCGCCCCGGCCGGCCGCGGCCCTGCCGCCCACCCCCGCGCCCCGGCCGACCGCCCCCGTGACCGGGCATCGGCCCCGCGCCCCGGCCCCCGCAGCCCCGCCCCCGCCGAAAACCGGCGGAGTTCCGGTCCCGCCGCGGCTAGGGTCGCCGGATGGACGGGATGATCATCAGGCTGGACGGAGCCGAGTGCGCCGAGCTGGCCGACCTCGCCGACGCGGTCGGCAGCACCCCCGAGGCCGTCGCCCTGGAGGCCGTACGGGCCCACCTGCGGGCCGAGCGCGCCCGGGTCGGCGCCGCCGCCGGGCGGCTGGCGGAGCGGCACTCCGCGCTGCTGAAGCGGCTCGGCTCGTGACGGCCCGCCACCCGGCCACCGCCGGCACCGCAGCCGCCGGCCCCGCCGGCACCGCCGCCGCCCCCGTACGGCACCTCACGCTCGCCGAGGTGCTGGACCTGGCCCGGTACGCCTGCCTCGCCCAGGGGCAGCCCGTCGAGCTGCGCGCCCCCGGTCTGCTGGAGTCAGCCGTGCACCGGCCCCGGGCGCGGATGTTCGGGACGCCGGCCTACGAGGACCCGTACGAGCAGGCCGCCGCGCTGCTCCACGCCATCGCCGTGAACCACCCCCTCGTCGACGGGAACAAGCGGACCGCCTGGCTGGCCGCCGCGACCTTCCTCACCGTGAACGGCGCCGACTTCGGGGACGTCGACCAGGAACGCGCGTACGACCTGGTCATCGACGTCGCGGCCGGGAACGAGTCGGACACCGGGCGGATCGCGGAGCGGCTGCGCCGGATGTGACGCTCGCCGCACTGCCCGAGGTCACGGGCCTGTCCCTCCGCGAGGGGCGGGCCCGGGCCGGTAGGGTGGCCCGGTTGTCCTACGTACGACTGCCCGTACCAGTACGCGAGTACGCCGAGAGCACGAACCGGAGACCGTGACTACTACCGCCTCCCACCACCTCTCACCCGCCTTCCCCGGCCGTGCCCCCTGGGGCACCGCCAACGCGCTGCGTGCCTGGCAGCAGGGGGCGCTGGACCGCTACATCGAGACCCAGCCGCGGGACTTCCTCGCGGTCGCGACCCCGGGCGCCGGAAAGACCACCTTCGCGCTGACGCTCGCGTCCTGGCTGCTGCACCACCACGTGGTCCAGCAGGTGACCGTCGTCGCGCCGACCGAGCACCTGAAGAAGCAGTGGTCCGAGGCCGCCGCCCGGATAGGCATCCGGCTCGACCCCGAATACTCGGCGGGCCCGCTGAGCAAGGACTACCACGGCGTCGCCGTGACGTACGCGGGTGTCGGCGTCCGCCCGATGCTGCACCGCAACCGCTGCGAGCAGCGCAAGACCCTGGTGATCCTCGACGAGATCCACCACGCGGGCGACTCCAAGTCCTGGGGCGAGGCCTGCCTGGAGGCCTTCGACCCGGCGACCCGTCGCCTCGCCCTGACCGGCACCCCCTTCCGGTCCGACACCAACCCGATCCCCTTCGTGGCGTACGAGGAGGGCAACGACGGCATCCGGCGGTCCTCCGCCGACTACACCTACGGCTACGGGAACGCGCTGGGCGACGGCGTCGTCCGGCCGGTGATCTTCCTGTCCTACAGCGGCAACATGCGCTGGCGCACCAAGGCGGGCGACGAGATCGCCGCCCGGCTCGGCGAGCCGATGACCAAGGACGCCATCTCGCAGGCCTGGCGCACGGCCCTGGACCCGCGCGGCGACTGGATGCCGAACGTGCTGCGCGCGGCCGACCAGCGCCTCACGGAGGTCAGGAAGGGCATCCCGGACGCGGGCGGGCTGGTCATCGCCTCCGACCAGGAGTCGGCGCGCGCGTACGCCAAGCTGCTGAAGGACATCACGGGCAGCAAGGCGACCGTCGTGCTGTCCGACGACACCGGTGCGTCGAAGCGGATCGACGAGTTCAGCGCGGACGGCAGCCGCTGGATGGTCGCCGTCCGCATGGTGTCCGAGGGCGTCGACGTACCGCGGCTCGCGGTGGGCGTCTACGCGACGACCATCTCGACGCCGCTGTTCTTCGCGCAGGCCGTCGGGCGCTTCGTGCGATCGCGCAGGCGCGGCGAGACGGCCTCCGTGTTCCTTCCGACCATTCCCTACCTGCTGGGCTTCGCGAACGAGATGGAGGTCGAGCGCGACCACGTGCTCGACAAGCCGAAGAAGCAGGGCGAGGAAGACCCGTACGCCGAGTCCGAGAAGGAAATGGACGAGGCGAACAAGCAGGAGGACGAGGACACCGGCGACGAGGAGCAGATGTCCTTCGAGGCGCTGGAGTCCGACGCCGTCTTCGACCGGGTCCTCTACGACGGCGCCGAGTTCGGCATGCAGGCCCACCCGGGCAGCGAAGAGGAGCAGGACTACCTCGGCATCCCGGGGCTGCTGGAGCCGGACCAGGTGCAGATGCTGCTCCAGAAGCGGCAGTCGCGGCAGATCGCGCACAGCCGCCGCAAGCCGGACTCCGAGGCGGACCTGCTGGAGCTGCCGGCCGACCGGCGGCCCGTGGTCTCGCACAAGGAGCTGCTGGAGCTGCGCAAGTCGCTGAACACGATGGTGGGCGCGTACGTCCACCAGAGCGGCAAGCCGCACGGGGTGATCCACACGGAGCTGCGCCGGGTGTGCGGCGGCCCGCCGAGCGCGGAGGCCACGGCGGGGCAGCTGCGCGAGCGGATCAAGAAGGTCCAGGAGTGGGCCACCCGGATGCGCTGAGCCGTTCGGACAGGAGGCGGGCCGGGGCCGTGCGGGGCATCGCACGGACCCCGGCCCGCGCCGTGTCGTGGGTCCTTCCGAACGGCGGTTTCGAGCCACCGCCGGTCCTTCCGTACGAGGGCGCCGGGACTCGGAGGCGGGCGCGGCGGGGTCCGGGCGGACCTCGGCCGTGCGGTCGCCGGAACGCCCTCCGGGGCGGCCGTACCGACCGCCGGGGGCCGCCGGCGCGACCGGCCCGGGCGGGCCGCGCCGCGGGGCGCGCGGTGGCCCGCGGCGGTCGGTCCGGGGGCGCCGGGCGCACCCCTTGCGGGGCCGCCGGAGCCGGCTTTTCGAGCGCGCGGGGCGCGAGGGTGAGCCGGGGACCTCCGAAGAGCCGCGAGGTCACAAATTGACACCGAGGTCGATCAGGAACCGTCATAAACAGGTAGTAGGCGCCCGGATTCTGGACGAGGCCTTCCGCTGAGCGGACCCGGTCGCTACTGTCCCCGCATCGAACGCACCGTGGCAGCGCCGCCGCGGGAGCGCAGCCGGTGCCATGGCCGCTACCGGCGGCCTCTCCGTGCGCCGCCGCGGGACCGGCGGCGTGCCACCCCGAGAGTCACCGCCGCCCACTGAAAGAGGGAGAGGCGTCGTGACCGCGGAAACCTCCCAGACTCTCGACAGAGGGCTCAGAGTCCTCAAACTGCTCGCCGACACCGACCACGGTCTGACCGTCACCGAGCTCTCCAACCGCCTCGGTGTCAACCGCACCGTGGTCTACCGGCTTCTGGCCACCCTCGAACAGCACGCCCTGGTCCGCCGCGACCTCGGCGGCCGGGCCCGCGTCGGCCTCGGTGTGCTGCGCCTGGGCCGCCAGGTGCACCCGCTCGTCCGCGAGGCGGCCCTGCCCGCGCTGCGGTCCCTCGCCGAGGACATAGGGGCCACCGCGCACCTGACCCTCGTCGACGGCACCGAGGCGCTCGCCGTCGCCGTCGTGGAGCCGACCTGGACCGACTACCACGTGGCCTACCGGCCCGGCTTCCGCCACCCGCTGGACCGCGGGGCCGCCGGACGGGCCATCCTGGCGGCCCGCCAGGGCACGCTGATCGAGCCGGGCTACACGCTGACCCACGGGGAGCTGGAAGCGGGCGCCAGCGGCGCCGCCGCGCCCCTCGTGGGCATCACCGGGCTGGAGGGCAGCGTCGGCGTCGTGATGCTGGCCGACGCGGTACCGGAACGGGTCGGGCCGCGGGTCGTCGACGCGGCGCGCGAGGTCGCCGACGCGCTTCGCTGACGCGGGCCGGGCCGGGGCGAGTGCCGCAGGCGGGCACCGGCCCGGCCCGTCTGCGTGCCGCCGTCCGCCCCTGCGGCCCCGCTGCCAGGGGCTCCGCCCCCGGACCCCCGTGCCTCGAACGCCGCGGGGCCGGGGTGGTGTGCCTCGAGCGCCCGCGGGGCCGGGGCGGTCGCCTCGGGTGTGGGCGGGGCGGGGGAGCAGTCAAGCGTGGGCGGTGGGCCGATAGATTGGGCGGGTGCTCTCTCGCCTCACACGTCTGCCGCTCCCCGCCGCCCTGGCCGTCTGCGCCGTGCCCGTCGTCGCGCTGTTCGCCGTCGTCGCGCTCGCGCCGCTGCCCTTCGTGATCGCCCAGCCCGGCCTCACGGCCGACGTGCTCGGCGAGCGGGACGGCAAGGCCGTCATCGCGGTCGCCGGCGCCCCCACCCGGGAGACCCGGGGCCAGCTCCGCATGACCACCATCCAGGCGACGGGACCCTCCACGACGGTGACCCTGCCGGAACTCGTCGACCACTGGTTCGACCCCGCCCGGTCCGTCATGCCCAAGGAGGCCGTCTACTCCGGTGGCGGAAGCGACGAGGAGATCGAAGCGCACAACCTGAAGGAAATGGCCACGTCCCAGTCGAGCGCCACCGACGCCGCCCTCGGCTTCCTGGACAAGGACCCCGAGGACGTGAAGGTCGAGCTGAACCTCGCCGACGTCGGCGGCCCGAGCGCCGGCCTGCTCTTCGCCCTCGGCATCGTCGACAAGCTCGACGGGGACGGCAGCGGCGGCGACCTCACCGGCGGCCGCAGCATCGCCGGTACGGGCACCATCACCGCCGACGGCAAGGTCGGCCCGGTCGGCGGCGTCCCCCTCAAGACGCAGGCCGCGCGGCGCGACGGGGCGAGCGTGTTCCTCGTACCGAAGGCGGAGTGCTCGGACGCGCGGTCGGAACTTCCCGAGGGGCTGCGGCTGGTCCCCGTCACCTCCCTGACGGATGCGGTGAACGCGCTGCGCGCGCTGAACCGGGGAGGGCCGGTTCCGTCCTGCTGAGGTCCGCGGCCGGCCCCGGGGCCTCCAGCCCGCGCCACGCCGGGAAGACCAGCGGGGCGAGCGTCGTCAGCAGGTAGGCGCCGCCGAACAGCAGCAGCGCCCGCGTCGCCCCGAACCCCTCGACGAGCAGACCGGCGGCCAGCCCGCCCAGCGGCATGGTCAGCTCGCAGCCCGCCGTCGTCACACCGGTCACCCGGCTGCGGAGCTCCTCCGGAACCCGCTCGTACATCACCGTCGTCAGGATCGGGTTGAGCATGCCCGCGCCCAGACCGGCCAGGGCCATCGTGACCGCGAGCGGGAGGGTCGTGTCGGTGAAGGCCGCCACCGCGTACCGGGTCGCCCCCGAGGCCAGGAAGGCCGCCGCGAACACCGTCCGGCGCGGGAACCGCTCGCCCCACGCCCCGTAGAGCAGCGCGCCCAGCAGCGCGAAACCGCCGAAGAGCGAGATCAGCAGGCCCAGCGCGCCGGCGCCGCCGAGGCTCCCGCCGGCGTGCACGGGCAGCAGGACCGAGGACCAGCCCTGGTCCAGGCCGTTGGTCATCATCACCATCACGGTGACGCCCGTCAGCAGCCGCGAACGGGTCAGGAAGGCCCACCCCTCGGCGAGCTCGGCCCGGTAGGAGGCGAACGACACCTTCCCGGCGCCGCGTTGCGGCTCGGCCGCGGGGATCCCGCGCAGGAACACGCTGAGCAGCAGCGCCGACGCCCCGAAGGTCGCCGCGTCCAGGAGCAGTACGGTCTCGGCGCCGAAGGCCGCGATGAGGACGCCCGCCACGGCCGCCCCGACCATCCGGGCGCCGCGCGAGACGGCGTCGTACAGGCCCGCCGCCCGGGTCACGGACGTCCCGGCGTGCTCGGCGAGGTGGGGGAGCAGTACGTGGCGGGCGGTCAGTCCGGGCGTGTGCACGAGGCCGCTGACGGCCATCAGCGCGCACAGCATCCAGAACTCCAGCAGCCCCGCGTGGTGCAACAGCGGGACCGCCCCCACTGCGAGGCCGCAGACGACGTCGGAGGCCGCCGCGACCCGGCGGCGGCCGAGGCGGTCGATGACCGGGCCGCCGACGAGCGCGGCGACGACGACGGGCAGGGTGGCGCAGAAGGCGACGACACCGGCCCGGGCGGCGCTTCCGGTGGTCTCCAGCACGAACCACGGGACGCCGATGAGGGTGAGCGAACTCCCCGCTATGGAGATCGTGTTGGCGGCAAGGACCGCGACGAACGGCCGTCTGCTCACGCGGCGCCCCGCGAGTACCGGGTGTGGACGCGGGCGGGCTGCATGAGCCGGGTCCCGGCGGCGACCAGGGCCTCGCCCAGCCGGTTCCGCAGGGCGGGCAGTGCGGCGGCGACCGGCCCGGCGGAAGCAGCGGTGACCGGAGCGGCCTCCCGGGCGAGGCGGCGCTCGGCGGCCTCGGCGGCCAGCTCGGCGGTGCGGGCGGCGTGCGTGCGGACGTGGTCGAAGGCGTACATGGCAGGTGACTCCTTCTGCGGATGATCGGGACGGAACGGGGCAGGGCAGGGCGGGGTCCGGCGCCCGAGGCCCGAGGCCCGAGGCCCGAGGCCCGAGGCCCGAGGCTCGTGGCGAGGGGCGAGGGGCGAGGGGCCGCCTAGCCGGCTGCGGGCCGGGGCGTGGTGGGCGTGAGCGTGCCCGGGAGGACGTGCGTGTGGACGCGGACCGCCTCCGTACCCTCGGCGGGCGGCAGGTCGCGGTAGCCGTTGACGAGGTCGTGCATCTTGTGGATCAGCTCGTGGCTCTGCTCTGCGGTCAGGTGCAGCGTGAAGTCGCTGAGGTCCGAGCCGCGCCGCCAGGCCTGCGACCAGCGGTGGGCGTTGCCGAGCCAGGTGCTCATCTCCTGCGTGTGGATCGTCGCGATCTCGTGCAGGAAGAGGTCCGCCGCACCCCGGGTGACGGGGTCCTCGCTGTACATCAGGCTCTCGTCGAACCGGGTGCCGTCGTGTGCGGCCCGCCACCAGCGCTCACGGCCCTTGCCGTGCTCCGGCGCGTCCTCGACGAACCCGTGGGCGGCGAGCTGGCGCAGGTGGTAGCTGGTCGACCCGCTCGACTCCCCGAGCCGCTCGGCCAGTTGGGAGGCGGTCGCCGGACCCTGGTGACGCAGGTCGGCCAGCATCCGGATGCGCAGCGGATGGGCCAGGCCGCGCAGGGAGCGGGCGTCGAGCGTACGGACCTCCAGCTCCTGGTCCTGGGCCTGTTCGGGGGAGTGCTGCGGGGGTTCCGGGGCTTCCGGCGTCTCGGGCATGCCTCGACGATAGAGTTGCAAAGGTTTCTATGCAAGGGTTTCTTTGCAACGTCTTCTTTGGGATCGACTCGAACCCGGGCCCTCCGCCGTCGTCCCGGCGCCGCGGCCTCCCGCCGTCCCGGCCCCGCTAGCCCTCCTTGATGAATCCCTCCTCCAGCAGCCAGTCCTTCGCCACCGCGTGCGGGTCCTGCCCCTCCACGTCCACCTTGGCGTTCAGCCCCTGCGCCACCGTCGTCGTCAGCTTCGCCGTCACCGGCGCCAGCAGCTCCGCGATCACCGGGAACTCGGCCAGCGTCTTCGCGTTGACGGCCGGCGCCGCGTTGTAGTGGGGGAAGAAGCGCCGGTCGTCCGCCAGGGTGTCCAGGTCCATGGCCTTGATCCGGCCGTCCGTCGTGAACGCCTCGCCCAGCAGGCAGGAGTCGGACTTCGAGACCTGCGTGTAGATGATCCCGGCGTCCATCTTCCGGATGTTGCCGGCCGGGATCTTCATCCCGTACGCCTTCTGCATGCCCGGGAGCCCGTCCTCGCGGGCGGCGAACTCGTTCTCCACGCACACCGTCACCGCCGCGGGGTCCTCCCCGGCCAGCCTCGCCACGTCCGACATCGACTTCAGCCCGTACTTCGCGTTGTTCTCCTTGCTGATCGCCAGGGTGTAGGTGTTGTTGAGGGTGGCCGGCGGCAGCCACACCACCCCGTTCTTCGCGTCCGCCGCCCGCAGCGCCGCCCACTGCTCCCGCGGGTCGTCGATGGGCTCGGTGTTGCCCAGGTAGGTGATCCAGGCGGTGCCCGTGTACTCGTACATGGCGTCCGCGTCGCCCTTGCGGATCGCCTCGCGCGCGCTGATCGAACCGGGCAGGTTCGTGCGGTCCAGGACCTCCGCGCCGGCCGCCTTGAAGACGAGGCCGAGGATCTGGCCGAGCACGATGTTCTCGCTGAAGTTCTTCGAGGTGATCGTGAGCGAGGCCCCCTCCAGGGGACGGCCCCGCCCGACCGAGCCCGGCCGGACGTCGTCGGCCATCGGGGAGCCGCTCTTGAGGCCGCAGCCCGCGAGCACCAGCGCCAGCACCGGCCCCACCAGGGCCGCCGCCACCGTGCGCAGGGCCGCCCGTACGCGGAAGGTACGCATCTACGCCTCCAGCCCGCGCGGGGTCATGAGCGTCTCCGCCAGCGACGCCAGCCAGTCCACGAACAGGGCCAGCACCACGGTGAGCACCGAGCCCAGCACCAGCACCGGCATCCGCTGCGTCTGGATCCCGGAGGTGATCAGGTCGCCGAGCCCGCCGCCGCCGCCGAAGGTGGCCAGGGTGGCGGTGCCGACGTTCAGCACCAGGGCCGTCCGTACGCCCGCCAGGATCAGCGGGACCGCCAGCGGCAGCTCCACCTTCACCAGCCGCCCCGTCCCGGACATCCCGATCCCGCGCGCCGCCTCCACCAGCTGGGGGTCGATCGCCCGCAGCCCCGCGATCGTGTTGGACAGCACGGGCAGCACGGCGTACGCGACCATGCCGACGATCGCGGTGGACGGGCCGATGCCCAGCCAGATGACGAGCAGGGCGAGGAGGCCGATGGCCGGCGTGGCCTGGCCGACGTTGGCGACCGCCGTGAACAGCGGCGCGGTCCGGCGCATCCCGCCCCGGGTCAGCGCGATGCCCAGCGGGATCGCGATGATCAGCACCCAGAACGTGGAGACGGCGACGAGCTGGATCTGCTGCCACAGCCGCAGCTTCACGTTGCCGCCGCCGAGGGAGTTCCGCTCGATGGGGTCGAGGGGGATGTGGGTGATCCACAGGTACGTGGCCAGCAGCACCAGCGCCAGGACGGCGGGCGTGACCAGCAGCCTGGACCAGGTGAGCCGGCGGGCGGGAGCCTGCGGGCCGGCCGCCGGCTCCTCGGCGCCGGCGGCGATCCCGTCCCGGAACGCGTGGCCCTTCACGTCGTGCTCGCCGGGCGGGCGCTCGCCGGAGGGGCGTTGCGGGGAGACGGTGCTCACGGGCTGTCCGCACCGCCCTCCAGCTCCTGTTCCGTCCGGTGGTGGCGCAGCTCCTCCAGGTCGTGGCGGTGTTCGGCGGCCGCCAGCCGGTCGGCCTCCAGCATCTCGTGCACCGAGTTCATCAGGGTCTCCATGTCGACGACGCCGATGTACTCGCCGCGCCGCCCGGTGACGGCCACCCGGCCGCCGCTGTCGGTGAGGACGGCCTCCAGGGCGTCGTGCAGGGTCGCGTCCCGGGTCACGGTGTCGTGCACCAGCTGGCCGGCCCGCGCCAGGGAGCCCTTGGCGCGCATCAGGTCGCCGCGGCGGAGCCACTTGTACGGCCGGCCGCGCCGGTCCAGCATCAGCAGCTCGTTGCCCGCACCGCCGCGCAGCGCGTTGAAGATCCGCTGGAGCGGGTCGTCCACGGACACGGTGGGGAAGTCGGCGATCTCCACGTCCCGTACGCGGGTCAGGTTGAGCCGTTTGAGGGCCGCGCCGGCGCCGACGAACCCGGAGACGAAGTCGTCGGTCGGGTTGGTCAGGATGGCCTCGGGGGTGTCGAACTGGGCGATGTGCGAGCGCTCGCGCAGTACCGCGATCCGGTCGCCGAGCTTGATGGCCTCGTCGAAGTCGTGGGTGACGAAGACGATGGTCTTGTGCAGCTCGTGCTGGAGCCGGATCAGCTCGTCCTGCAGGTGGTCGCGGGTGATCGGGTCGACGGCGCCGAAGGGCTCGTCCATGAGCAGCACGGGCGGGTCGGCGGCCAGGGCCCGGGCCACGCCGACCCGCTGCTGCTGGCCGCCGGAGAGCTGGCGCGGGTAGCGGCCGTGGAACTCGCGCGGGTCGAGCCCGACCAGGTCGAGCATCTCCTCCACCCGGTCCTTCACCCTCGACGTGGACCAGCCGGTCATCTTCGGGACGAGTGCGATGTTCTCGGCGACCGTCATGTGGGGGAACAGCCCCGAGGACTGGATCGCATAGCCGATCTTGCGCCGCAGCTTGACCGGGTCCATGTCGGTGACGTCCTCGTCGCCGATCCTGATCCGGCCCGAGGTCGGCTCGATCAGCCGGTTGATCATCTTCAGGGTGGTGGACTTCCCGCAGCCCGAGGGGCCGACGAAGACGACCGTCTCGCCCGCCTTGATGTCCATCGAGACGTCGTCGACGGAGGGGTTCGGGTTGCCGGGGTAGCGCTTGGTGAGGTTCTCCAGCCGGATGGTCGCGCCGGAGGCGCTGCCCGGGCCGTCGGTCTCAGACACGGATGCCCCTCGGGATGGTGAGACGGCCGAGCAGGACGTACGCGGAGTCGAAGAGCAGCGCCAGGATGACGATGCCGATCGTGCCCGCCAGCACCTGGTTCAGGGCGTTCGCACTGCCGAGCGAGGCGATCCCGCGGAAGATCTCGTTGCCCAGGCCCGGCCCGGAGGCGTACGCGGCGATGGCGGCGATGCCCATCAGCATCTGGGTCGCGACGCGGATGCCGGTCAGGATCGGCGGCCAGGCGAGCGGCAGCTCCACCCTCAGCAGCCGGGCGGTGCGGGACATCCCGATGCCCTTGGCGGCGTCGACCAGGGCCGGGTCCACCCCGCGCAGGCCCACGATCGAGTTCCGGACGACCGGCAGCAGCCCGTACAGGGTCAGGGCGATCACGGTCGGCGGGACGCCCAGCCCGACCAGCGGGATCAGCAGGCCGATCAGGGCCAGGGAGGGGATGGTCAGCATCGTGGCCGTGGAGGTGATGGCCAGGTGGCCGCCCCACGCGCTGCGGTAGCCGGCCAGGCCGATGGCGATGCCCAGCGCGGTCGCGATCACCATGCACTGGAAGACGGCGCTGGCGTGCTGGAAGGCGTCGGTGAGGAGCTGTTCGTGGCGGGCGGACAGATAGCTCCAGAAGCTCACGCCGTGCACCTCTTCCTGGTCCGGCCGCCTCGGCCCGTGCTGGTCAGGGGTGGTCAGCGGGTGTCGTCCTCGGCCGCCTGTTCGACGAGCGGGATGATCCGCAGAGGTACGGGATTTTCCATCACGATCGCCGTCGAAGCCCGCACGATGCCATCAAAGCCGACAACCCGGTCGATCACCCGCTGGAGATCGGCGTTGGACCGCGCCACGAGCCGGCACAGCATGTCCCCGTGGCCGGTCGTGGTGTGCAGCTCCAGCACCTCCGGAACCCCGTCCAAGTGGGCCCGTACGTCCGCCCCTTGGCCCTGCTTGATCTCCAGGGTGGCGAAGGCGGTCACCGGGTACCCCAGGGCGGCCGGATCGACCTGCGGGCCGAACCCGCGGATGACTCCGTTCGACTGAAGCCGGTCCAGCCGGGCCTGTACGGTCCCGCGCGCCACCCCGAGCCGGCGGGAGGCCTCCAGCACCCCGATCCGGGGCTCGCGGGCGAGCAGGACGATGAGCCGGCCGTCGAGGTCGTCGATGCCCATGGGCGCCTCCGGGGTGGTCATAGTGCGCAGATGTTTCAGCCATGGTGCGGCTGAGCTGGTCAGTATGTACAGCAGAATTTGAAACTATTGCGCAGCTTGTGGATCGGCGGGACTCTGCGCTCATGACTGAGTCTCTGGCGAACCTCGAAACCACTCCGCACACCGCGCGTGAGGCAGACCCGTTCCCGGTGAAGGGCATGGACGCGGTCGTCTTCGCCGTCGGCAACGCCAAGCAGGCCGCGCACTACTACTCGACCGCCTTCGGCATGAAGCTCGTGGCCTACTCCGGACCGGAGAACGGCGTCCGCGAGACCGCCAGCTACGTCCTCACCAACGGCGCCGCCCGCTTCGTGCTGACCTCGGTCATCAAGGCGTCGACCGACCGCGGCCGCTTCCTGGCCGAGCACGTCGCCGAGCACGGCGACGGCGTCGTCGACCTCGCCATCGAGGTCCCGGACGCCCGCGCGGCCTACGCGTACGCCGTCGAGCACGGCGCGCGCGGCCTGGACGAGCCGCACGAGGTCAAGGACGAGCACGGCACCGTCGTGCTGGCCGCCATCGCCACCTACGGCCAGACCCGCCACACCCTGGTCGAGCGCCGCGACTACTCCGGCCCGTACCTCCCCGGCTTCGTCGCCGTCGCCCCGATGGTCGAGCCGCCGGCCAAGCGGACCTTCCAGGCCATCGACCACTGCGTGGGCAACGTCGAGCTCGGTCGGATGAACGAGTGGGTCGCGTTCTACAACAAGGTCATGGGCTTCACGAACATGAAGGAGTTCGTGGGCGACGACATCGCGACCGAGTACTCGGCGCTGATGTCGAAGGTCGTCGCGGACGGCACCCTGAAGGTGAAGTTCCCGATCAACGAGCCGGCGATCGCGAAGAAGAAGTCGCAGATCGACGAGTACCTGGAGTTCTACGGGGGCGCGGGCGTCCAGCACATCGCGCTGGCCACGAACGACATCGTCGCGACCGTGCGGTCCATGAGGGCGGCGGGCGTCACGTTCCTGGACACCCCCGACTCGTACTACGACACGCTCGGCGAGTGGGCGGGCGAGACGCGGGTTCCGGTGGAGACCCTGCGCGAGCTGAAGATCCTCGTGGACCGCGACGAGGACGGCTACCTGCTGCAGATCTTCACCAAGCCGGTGCAGGACCGGCCGACGGTCTTCTTCGAGATGATCGAGCGGCACGGGTCGATGGGCTTCGGGAAGGGCAACTTCAAGGCGCTGTTCGAGGCGATCGAGCGGGAGCAGGAGAAGCGCGGCAACCTCTAGCCGCCACCCCGGCCCCGGGGCTCAGACTCCCCGGGGCTCCGCCCCGGCCCCGCTCGTCGGCCCACCGGGGGTCCCGCTCCGGGGCTCCGCCCAGGACCCCGCGCCTCAAACGCCGGCGAGGCTGGATCTGCCCGCCCAGAGCCGCCACGCACCGGACGGGCTCGGCGCCCCGAAGGGCGATCCCAGCCCCGCCGGCGTCTGAGGCGCGGTGCGGAGCGGGCAGATCCAGCCCCGCCGGCGTTGCAAGGCGGGGGCGCGGGGCGAGTGGATCCAGCCCCGCCGGCGTTTCAGGCGCGGCGCGGGGGAGCGATCCCAGCCCCGCCGGCGTTTGAGGCGCGGCGCGGAGCGCCGTAGGGGGCGGGGCGGAGCCCGGAGTCAGTCGGACGTGGGCTTCGCGGACGGGGCCGGCTTCGCCGCAGGCGGCACGGCAGGCGGCTTGGGCTTCGCCGCAGGCGGCTTCGGCTTCGGCTTCGGCTTCGGCGGGTTCGGCTTCGGCAGCTCCGGAGCCACCCACGGCTTCGTCGGGAGCACGTTCTCCGGCCCCCCGGCCGCCGGCTCCGCGATCGCCGCCAGGGCCGCCTTCGCCGCCGGGACCCGCAGCGGCGAGAACCGCGGGTTCGTCCGCAGCGCCTCCTGCAAGTGCCGCCGCGTCGCCGCCTCGTCGCCCAGCCCGCGCTCGATCATCGCCCGGTGGTACGCGAAGTCCGCGCTCCGCACCCCCGGCTCCGCGGCCTTCTTCGCGTACTCCAGCGCCGCCACGTCGTCGCCCGACTTGTGCAGCGCCCAGCCCAGCGCGTCCGCGACCTGCACGCTCTTGTGCCGCGACCACTCCTGCGACAGCCGCCGCACCGCCGCCGCCGGATCGCCGTGGTCCGCCTCGTACAGGCCCAGCACCACGTCGTCGTCGACGCCGTTCGACCCGTCCCGGGCCGCCAGCGCGCTCAGCATGTCGTACGGGACCCGCGCCTCCTGCTCGCGGCCCAGCGCCTCCAGCAGCTCGCCCAGCTCCAGCGCCAGCTGCGGAACCGGCGTCCGCCCCAGCGCCATCCGGTAGTCCCGCACCGCCTCCCCGCCGCGCCCCAGACCGGCGAGCGCCCGCGCCCGGCCGCCGAGGGCCTGCGCCTGCGCCGGGTCCGTCCGCAGCGCGGCCTCGTACTGCCGCAGCGCCTCCGCCGTCTCCCCCCGCTCCCAGGACAGCTCCCCGAGGCGGAACAGGGCGTAGGCCTTCTCCGCCGGAGCCTTGGCGGCGCCCGCCGCGTGCTCCATCGCCATCACCGCGTCCTCGCGCCAGCCGCGGTCCCGGTAGACCTGCGAGGCCTTCGTGTACGCCACCAGACCCGTCCGCAGCTCCAGCAGCCGGTCCGCCGCCGCCTGGGCCGCCTTGTAGTCCCCGAGGCCCGAGTACGCGTCCACCAGCACCGGGTAGGCCGTCCAGCGCCGGGGCGCCTGCGCCCGTACGAGCTCGCCCCACTTCTTCCCGGTGCCGAAGTCCCGGCGGGCGTTGGCCAGCGTGCCCATGCCCGTCATCGCGTCGAAGTTGCCCTTCTCCACGGGGCGGACCTCCAGCGACCGCTTCAGCGCCCGCTCCGCCTTCGGGTACCAGCCCGTGTCCGCGGTGCGCCGCGCCTGCTCCAGATAGGCCGCGCCCAGCACCGACCACGACGCGTCGTCGTCCGGATGCGCCGCGACCCACTTCTCCCGGTCCGCGACCAGCGCCGTCAGGTCCACCGCCGCCGCCGGCGCGCCCATGCCGACCGCCGACGCGGCGCGCTCGCTGGGTCCCGGCGGACGGGCGTCGTCCCCCGTGCGGGCCGGCCGGATCAGCAGGGCCCCGGCGATCAGGACCACGGCGACCGCGGCCGCCACGAGCGTCTTGCGGCCCGTGAACGTCACGGGCGGCGCCGGCTGCGATTCCTCGTCGATACGGTCCATGGGGTCACTGTGCGTCAATATGAAGAGTTCGCCGGAGTGTCCGAAGAGGGGCGCGGGCGTGTTCACACCGATGGCCCCGGCTGCCACGCTGGTCCCATGGATGAAGACCTCTCCGCACAGCTCACCGAGCGCCTGCTGGCAGGGCTCCCGGCCGAAGCGCTGCTCACCGACCCCCAGGTGACGGCCTCCTACGCCTCCGACATGGCCGGCTTCTGCGCCGCCGGCACCCCGGCCGCCGTCGTCCTGCCCCGGACCGTCGAACAGGTGCAGCACGTCATGCGCACCGCCACCGCGCTCCGGGTCCCCGTGGTCCCGCAGGGCGCCCGTACCGGCCTATCGGGGGCCGCCAACGCCTCCGACGGCTGCATCGTGCTCTCCCTCGTGAAGATGGACCGGATCCTGGAGGTCTCCACCGTCGACCGGATCGCCGTCGTCGAACCGGGCGTCGTCAACGCCGTCCTGTCGCGGGCCGTCGCCGCACGGGGCCTGTACTACCCGCCGGACCCCTCCAGCTGGGAGCAGTGCACCATCGGCGGCAACATCGGCACCGCCTCCGGCGGCCTGTGCTGCGTCAAATACGGGGTCACCGCCGAGTACGTGCTCGGCCTCGACGTGGTCCTGGCCGACGGGCGGCTGCTGCGCACGGGACGGCGTACCGCCAAGGGCGTCGCCGGATACGACCTCACCCGGCTCTTCGTCGGCTCCGAGGGCAGCCTCGGCATCGTCGTCCAGGCCGTCCTCGCGCTGCGCCCCGCGCCGCCGCGCCAGCTGGCGCTGGCCGCCGAGTTCCCCTCCGCCGCGGCCGCCTGCGCGGCCGTGTGCGCCGTCATGGAGGCCGGCCTCACCCCCTCGCTGCTGGAACTGATGGACGGGACGACCGTCCGCGCCGTCAACGCCCTCGGGAAGATGGGCCTGCCCGAGACCACCGAGGCGCTGCTGCTCGCCGCCTTCGACAGCCCCCACGCCGCAGAGGAACTCGCCGTCGTGGGGCAGCTGTGCACGGCCGCCGGCGCCACCGCCGTCGTGCCCGCCGAGGACGAGGCCGAGTCCCAACTGCTGCTCCAGGCCCGCCGGATGTCCCTGACCGCCCTGGACGCGCTGCGCCCGGCGACGATGATCGACGACGTGTGCGTACCGCGCTCGCGGCTCGCCGAGATGCTGGACGGCACGGCCGCCATCGCCCGCGCGTACGACCTGCTCATCGGCGTCTGCGCACACGCCGGCGACGGCAACACCCACCCGGTGGTCTGCTTCGACCCCGCCGACGCGGACGAGGCGCGGCGGGCCCGCGAGTCCTTCGACGCGATCATGGCGCTCGGCCTGTCCCTGGGCGGCACCATCACCGGCGAACACGGCGTGGGCGTGCTGAAGAAGGAGTGGCTGGCCCGCGAACTGGGGCCGGTGGGGCTGGAGATGCAGCGCGCGGTCAAGCACGCCTTCGACCCGCTGGGCCTGCTCAACCCCGGCAAGCTCTTCTGACACGGGCCCGGCCGCCGGGCCCGGGCCCGCGCGGGGCGCATCCCGCCGCGGGCCCCGCGGCCCGCTCCGGGGCCGGGCGTCACAGGTCACCGTCCGCCGCCTCGTCGGACGGCCACGGGTCGCGCAGCCACAGCTCGTCGGCCGGGGTGGGGGCGAGCAGCCGGGCGAGCGCGGCGTCCAGGCCGAGCCGGCCGGCCTCGGTGCCGGGCGGGACGATCCGCAGGGTGCGCTCCAGCCAGGCCGACACGGGGGCGGCGGGGGCCTCCAACAGGGCGTCGCCGTCGGGGGAGCTGAGCGCCATGCAGAGCACCGCCCGGTTCTCGATCTTCGTCGGCCAGATCCGGACGTCGCCGTGGCCGGACGGCCGGAAGACCCCTTCCACCAGCAGCTCCCGCGAGAAGGTCCATTCGACCGGAGCGGCGGAGCCGGTGTGGAAGGTGATGTGGACGGCGTACGGGTCGTCCGTGAGGTAGAGCAGGCGGGCGGGGACGGCGACACTGCGCTCGGGGGACAGGACCAGCTTCAGTTCCAGCTCGCGCTCGACGACGGGGTGGTGCATGGCGGCCTCACTTCGGTGCACTGCGCGTGCGCTGGGTGCGCGCCGCGCGTCGGTGTGCGGGGCCGGATCGCGCCCCGCACCCGGAGAGAGCGGCGAGGTGCCCGGGTATGACGCGACTTCGGGCCGCGGAGGCGAGATTGGCCGGATCCTGTTGACTGACTGAAAACAGTCGTCTGGGCCAGAGTTTGTCCGAAGGCGTGCATTCTCCCGTTACCGGACCTGTCGGGGGGAGGTTCTTGGCTATGGTCCTTCCCTGGACAAGCCTCAAGCCACGATCGGAGTTGGGGACATGACGGCCTCCCCTGGTGACGGCGAGCACGCGGCCCGCGAGGGCTACTACCCGGATCCGTCCATCCCCGGGTTCGTCCGGTACTGGAACGGTGCCGCGTGGGTGCCGGGTACGAGCCGCCCCGCTCCGGCCGTTCCGGTGCCCGGGCCCGCTCCCATGGAGGAGACCGGGCCGGTGTTCCTGGACGACACCTCCGCGACCGAGACCCTGCCGGAACCGGCGCCGGCCACGACGCCGGGACCGGAACGCGAACCGGAACGCGAACCGGAATCCGCCGGCGAACCGGTGTGGCAGGCCGACCGCCTCCACCAGGCGGGCTTCGGCGGCCCGCGCGACCACCGGGTGTCGTGGGGCAGCCCGGCGGAGCCCGCCGCCGCGTACGAGCCCGTGGCGCCCGAGCGGGCCGCCGACGCCGAGCCGGCCGCCGCGTACGAGCCGGCCGACCGGTACGCGTCCGCCGACCGGCACGAGCCGCCCGCCGGGCATGTGGCCGCCGGGCACGCGCCTGCCGGGCACCAAGCCGGTGCCGTGCGTGAGTCGGCCGGATACGAGTCCGCCGCCCGCCGCGAGCCCGCCGGCCGCGAGCCCGCCGTACGGCCGGCCGGGGTCTCGCTGGGCCGCCACCGTCCGGAGGCCGCCGACGAGCCGGGCGGGCCCGGGGTCTCCCTGGCCCGTACACCGGCCGCCGCCGCGGCCGCCGCCCCGGCGCCGCGGTTCCCCGCGCAGGTCTCGGCGGGCATCCTCTCGGCGCGCTCGCCGGCCGCCTCCGCCGCTCCGGCGGCTCCCGCCCCCGCGCCCGCCGTCTCCGCGCCCGCCGTCTC